>ONCT01000075.1 GCA_900316395.1 uncultured Lachnospiraceae bacterium
TATGGTGTAGAATATGTTGATGATCCAAATACAAAGGAAAAAATACCTACTTGTCATAGAACTATAACTACTTCAATTCTGAAAGATCAAGAATTTAAAATTATAGAAAAAAATTCATATGGAGAAGCACTAGGAATATATAAAAAAGAAGCACAAAATATTGATTTAATTCAAAAGAATATTTTGGAAATATCATCAAAAGAAAGTCCTTATGATATTTTTATATGTTATAAAGAAACTGATTCAGATAATAATAGAACAAAAGATAGTGTTATTGCTCAAGATATATATGATAAGTTAATTGAAAAGGGATTTAAAGTTTTTTTTGCAAGAATTACTTTAGAAAATAAATTAGGAAGTGAATATGAACCATATATATACTCAGCTTTAAATAGTGCAAAACTAATGTTGGTTGTAGGAACTAGTGAAGAGTATTTTAATGCTGTTTGGGTAAAAAACGAATGGAGTCGTTTTTTAGAAATGATGAAATCACAAGGCGTGCCACACATGTTCAGCTAGTTGCCAGAATTGCCAGGACAATTAGCATGAATTTAGGACTTAATATGGATTTGACAGAAGCCATTGCATTAGGACATGACATAGGACATACGCCCTTTGGTCATGTGGGGGAAATGTACTTAAATGAGCTTTACCACAAGTCCAGCGGTCGTTACTTCAATCATAATGTCCACAGTGTCAGGGCTCTTAATATTGTAACACCAACTAATCTGACAATTCATACCTTAGACGGAATTATATGTCACAATGGGGAGAAGCCACAGGGAGCATATTATCCAAGCGAGCCTAAGAGCCTGGAGGAATTTAGACAGATGGTGGAGGATTGTTACACTAAGGAGGGCTTTACTGATACGCTAAGGCCATTTACCTTAGAGGGATGCGTCGTAAGAGTTAGTGATGTAATTGCTTATGTTATGAAGGACAGGCAGGACGCTGAGAAGATTGGCCTTGAAGTTAATTACGACGACGCAGGAATTCTTGGCAAGTCTAATTACGAATTTATAGGCAACATAACTGAGAATATCGTTCTTAATAGCTATGATAAGCCATATATTGCGATGGACAAAGAAATCTACGAGGACTTGTATCGTCTTAAGGGGGAGAATTCCAAGAAGATATATGGCAATGCTGATATAAATGAATCATACGAAGTAACCATCAAGCCAATGATGGAGGCTTTGTATAATAGATTTAGAGAAGATATACTTAGCAAGAACTATGACAGTTTAATCTACAAGCACCATATTAATTATGGTATATTCAAGAAGACATACGAGAAGAGAGATGTAAGCCCGGACGATATTGTCGTGGATTACATTGCCAGCATGACAGATGATTATTTTATCGACCTGTATCATCACCTGTATGGAGATGATGACATTATGGGAAATGTGGTATACAAAGGATATTTTGAATAAAATTATTTACATTAGGGGGTAAATATTATGAAAGAAAAGCTGAAGACCAAAAACGGGAAGATTGTTATGATAGTCATACTATCATGCGTATTAGTTCTAATACTAATAGGTATTTTTTCTTCTGTAACAAAGTCTGTAGGTGTCAAGGGCAAGCAACAGCAGGAATATATGGTTCGTGCATTAGTTGAAAATGACACAGAATATATTGATACTGTAAGTCTCGAGGGCTTTGTAGCTAACGAGCAGGGAATCGTTCAGTAGGAGGTTAGTTATGGAGAAGAATTATAAAGGTCTTAATATTGCAATTATATCTTTAGCAGCAGCTTCAGTTATAGCGTTAATCATTTTCTTCATAATGAATATTTCCATGGCAAGCTATAAGAATGTCGCAGAGAAGTATGACAGAGCAATTAATGAAGGAAGATACGAGGATGCCTATGAGTATCTTGATGTAGAGGATTCTGTATTCTTAACAGAGAAGGAATTTCTTGAGCGTAATAGTGTGTTATCAGATGTTCTTAATGGTTTTGATGTTAAGTCTATCGTTAAGACATTAGGTAAGAAGGGTATTAATATAGCACTCAGCAGACTACTAGGCGTACAATACAAGGTTGTTGAGGCTGAGGATGCAGATGGAATGGCTTCTGTAACATATGAGAAGTCTTCAAAATACGATCCTTATGGAATATTAAAGGGTATGTCAACTGTCCAGCTTAAGAAGAGTGACCACAACCATATGTTGTTCTTCCCTAACTGGAGAATTAGTGATGATAGCATAATAGTTAATGATATTACATTATATGTTCCTAAGTGCCAGAAGGTGCTTATTAATGGAATTGAGATGCCAGCTTCATATATGCAGGGCGAAGAGGGCAATTACGTAATCTATAAGATACCTGG
>ONCT01000074.1 GCA_900316395.1 uncultured Lachnospiraceae bacterium
ATGGAAAATGATTCCGACTGCTTCTTCACATATGTCCTGTTAGAGGACATAGCCACCTGGCTTTGGTTAATTATCATATAATTCCCTCCCATTCATTCTGTAATGGGCTTCCATGCCTATGCATCCATGCTACGTACGTAACATCACAATACAAATCACGAGAAACTATAATTATAGCCACATAAGCACGCAAAAAGGGACGGATAATCCGTCCCTGGGTCTTCCATGATTAGCCTTTCCTTGGCTTATATTTGTTTACATAAATGTTATCGTCTATTTTCAGAAAAACTTAAGCCTTAACAATCTTAGATTTCTTAACAAGCACAACACCAAGATATGCAAGGGCCATCGCCATGAAGAAAATAATGAAGAATAATACAATTGAATCGCCTATTACTGTTACATCGTAGAATAGCAGCCTTGTTACACAAAACAGCATATTACACAGTATCGGAATAAGGATGTTCTCCGTTCTAAAATATACATATCCAAGAATTAGTCCGAATAGGAAATAATATATCATCTGAACTAAATCCATTGTAAAGAATCCACCGAGAAGTGCCTGGGCAAAATTAGCCATCATAAAGCTCATTCTTCTTTCTGCGAACCCCAAGGTCAAGCCTCTAAATACTAGTTCCTGACATATAGGAGATAGCACAACAAAATATATTATAAATAGTATATTCAATAAACCAGGCTCATTATTATGAATCACTGATACTATGTCAACGCTTCCAGCCACAAGGTCAGGCTTAACTGATGATAAAAAATAGGAAATAAATGTTGCAAATGCTCCTGCACCTACTGCAACACATAGCACTCCTGGAATTATCATCCAGTTAAGGTTGCCGCTTATCTTCATCTTCTGTCTCAAAGACACATTTGCCGCATGAATTATCTCGCTTCTATACCAGAACAAAAACACAACTGTAAGAATTACTGTACTTAGAATTGATACAAGCAGCGTGAATTTGTCTGATGATAAAGACGCCATATATCCGCTAAAAAATTCCTCGGCGGTGCCTTCAGTGTATTTATATCCCTTGTAGAAGAACATCAACTGCCCTGCAAAGAGCTGTACCAATAATTGGACAGCCATCATTATGAATGCCGGGTATATAAATTTGATTGCACTTCCATTTCTGTTCATCTGATTAGTGTTCATATTATCCATTTTACTCGCTTAAAAATTCCTTCAATCTATATATCTTAGCCTTAGCGCATTCTACTCCGTTATCGTAGAGCCTGTTCATCAAATCTTCATCAATCTTGTATGTTGTTGCATGGATTAGAGGAGATGGGTTAAATGCGAATACCTTGCCCTCCTTCTCTAGCTTGCGAATCTTATATACGGAGCGATTGTAATTAAGATGACGCCTGTCTAATCCAACCTTAATATCTGGATACTCCTTCAGAGCTCTTGTATACATTCTCCTGTAGCCCTGAGGCTTCATTGTATATCCCTTTGGCTTAGAGTATAGAATAATGAACTTCTCACAGCCATCGGCTATCATCTTATTAATAGGAAGAGAATCCGCTACCCCTCCATCAAAATATTTCGTACCATTAATATCAATTGGCTGACACATTGCAGGAAGAGCAGAGCTTGCCATGATGGCCTCGTAATTATCCTTATTAATATCTGCCTTGGTAAAATATGCAGCTTTGCCGTGCTCATCTGTAGCCACCACCACGAACTCACAAGGGTTCTTGATTAGGGCTTCATAGTCAAGTGGATCCTTTCCTCCTGTATTAGAGAGTTCCCCATATATATACTGTAGCCCGAATAAAGAGCCTGTCTGCCTGTAGTTTTTCATTCCAAAATACTGAGGGTCCTTAGAATGCTCGCAATAGAATCTCTTGTTGCGCCCCCTTTGTCCTGCAAGAAATGATGCCGCATTAGCTGAGCCAGCTGAAATGCCATAGCATATATCTGCAGTTATCCCTTCATCTAGAAATACATCTAATACTCCTGCTGAAAATGCGCATTTCATACCGCCACCTTCAACCAGAAGTCCTACTTTCTTAGCCATATGCTTACTTCCTTCCTTATTACAACTAACATATTATAGCACAGATTAGACAGGGATTGTAGAAGAAATATAGAAATAGGTGTTGAATAATTATTTAAATTATGATATTCTATCAGTCGTGTGAAAACATACTAATTAAGCTCGCCTATTTTGGTTCGACTTCGTCGAAGAGGGCTGGCTGTGCGGATGTGGCGGAACTGGCAGACGCGCAAGATTTAGGTTCTTGTGCCCTAGTGGTGTGCAGGTTCGATTCCTGTCATCCGCATTAGATTTTGTGGTGTTTCATCTTGTGTGGTGGAACACCATTTTTTGTCGATTTTACGCCATTTATCGAACATTCAGTTGTTTCGTCTTGTGTTGTCTTGTATTGTTAAAACAGGTTGTTTTCGGGAAAAATGCCAGTAAATTTGCCAGTAAAAATGACAGTAGCAACCCTTGATTTATAAGGGCTCATTAACAGATTAATAGACTAGTGTGCCAGTAAATAGTATCAATTATGTCGTTTTCACATGATATATTGGCATTTAACACACAAATAACGGGCTGTAAAAAAACTCCCCTAACGGAAAAGCAGCTATGAGCTCGCGCTCATAGCTGCTTTTTGGTATAATTAAATTATGCTAATAACTAATTATAAAA
>ONCT01000073.1:0-2814 GCA_900316395.1 uncultured Lachnospiraceae bacterium
TGACTTTATTTCAAGAGACCATGATTTTGGAACAGGAGTTGTTCTATGGCTTACTGATGAGGATTATGATGCCATTGGTGCAAGGCTTAGTGCAGAATACAATAGTATTATAGATAGTCACCCGGGCAACAATCTGACTGACAGACTTAGGGAACGTCGTGGTGTTATGACCATTAATGGCTTCTATTCTAATATTCTTGGAATCGATTGTGACTTAGACAAATGTGAATTTAGTGAAGAAGACTGGTACACACTCGATCACAATTGTCTTGCGACTGCTGTTAATGGTGTGGTTTATAGAGACGACTTAGGCAAATTCAGCGCATTTCGTAGGATGCTGCTTGACTATTATCCTGACAATATATGGAAGATAAGGATTGTTAATGAGCTTCATAAGTTCTCTATGACACTTCAGGTTAACTATGCAAGATGTATGTCCAGGAAAGATACTGTTGCTGCAAGGTTATGTCACGTACAGGGCTTAGAGGCTGCTATGCAATTGTATTTCCTAATGAAGAGAGTATATCCGCCTTATTATAAGTGGATTTATCGCAGGTTAGAGGAACTTGATAATGGTGGGAAGTATTCTGCGCTAGTTAAGAGATTAGCGGAATCTGACATTGACATTTCTCATTGGAAAGGCGAGTACAAGGCTAACTTTATTAATATATCTGACCCGATTGTTGACAGCGCTGAACAGATTGCGGAAATGTTAGTAGATATGCTAAGAGAGAAGGGGCTAATTAATAGTATGGACCCTTATCTTGAAAGGTATGTAGGGGAGATTGAGATTGACTAGCTGTAATGTGTGTTTCCATAAGTGTAAATTGAATGAAGGCCAAATTGGCCTGTGTAAGACAAGAGAGTGTAAGGATGGAACAATAATTTCTAGAAATTACGGGAGGCTTAGTTCTATTGCCTTAGACCCAATTGAGAAAAAGCCCATTGCAAGATTTATGTCAGGAAGCTTTGTGCTATCCATAGGAAGCTTTGGCTGTAACCTTTCATGTCCCTTTTGTCAAAACTATGAGATTTCACAAAATGATGATGTGCCAACTAGGATAGTAATGCCTGATGAACTTCTTGATATGGCACTAGAGCTTAAGAAGAGTCATGGCAACATTGGCGTGGCATATACATATAATGAGCCTCTTATAACCCATGAATATCTTCGGGATTGTATGGAGCTTATTCATAATGCTGGCATGGTTAATGTTGTTGTGTCTAACGGTACTGTTTCTTCTGAGATTTTTGCTGAGCTGTTGCCACTCATAGATGCAATTAACATTGATGTTAAGGGATTTAATGAAGATGTATATAAGCGCCTTGGAGGCGATATGAGTCAGGTTATGGAAAATGTTGAATTGGCGTCACAGAGCACTCACTTAGAAGTAACATCCCTTATCGTGCCAGGCTTTAACGATTCTATAGATGATATGAGAAGTCAGGCGAAGTGGCTAGCAAGCTTGAGTCCGGCTATTCCGCTTCATATTACCAGGTATTTTCCAAGATATAAGATGCAAGACGTCCCAGCAACAGACATTAGACTGCTTAAGGCTATGAAGGATGCTGCATCAGAGTATCTTGATGATGTTATGCTGGGAAATGTGTAAAATATGCTGATATTAGGAGGTGTTCGAAATGAACATTACTGTAATAAATGGTACAAGTGTTAGAGGTGTGACATATAAATTAAAGGAATTGTTTCTTGAACCCTTTAGGGATGAGGCACAGATTACGGAGTTCTATTTGCCAAAGGATTGTCCTGATTTCTGCGTAGGGTGTAAGACCTGCTTTCTAGATGACGAGCACAAGTGTAAAGATTCAGAATATATACAGAAGATTGAGAAGGCTATGCTTTCGGCTGATTTACTTGTATTTACATCTCCTGCCTATGTTATGCATACCACAGGAGCAATGAAGGCGATGCTTGATCATTTCGGCTATCGTTGGATGCCCCATAGACCTGCCAAGGAAATGTTTGGCAAACGAGCAGTTATTATTACACAGTGTTTAGGTGCAGGAGATAAGTCTGCGGCTAAGGATATCAAGGACAGCTTGTCCTGGTGGGGAATTAGTTCTATTAAGGTTATAAGATTCAGATTCTTAGGTGATGTTAAGTGGGAGAGAATCGCTGATAAGAAGCGCCGTAGCATGGAAGATG
The DNA here is from genome assembly GCA_900316395.1 of uncultured Lachnospiraceae bacterium. Lineage (GTDB taxonomy): Bacteria > Bacillota > Clostridia > Lachnospirales > Lachnospiraceae > RUG191. The sequence continues at coordinate 2,165 of ONCT01000073.1, forward strand.
GCGTAAAATCATTGGCTCTTAAAATGAAAAATATTGATTATAGCAAGCCGGTCCACACAAAAATACCTGTAAAATTCAAGTTTCTTGCAGTTAGGTCAATGCAGACTGATCTTGGTAAAGATAATCCAGAATATACAGATTATAAATACTGGAAAGAACAAGGATGGCTTGATAAAAAGAGGCCTTGGAAATAAGAATAAAAGTGTGTAACATTAGTTGATTATTATCACGATTTGTGCTAGAATTTCTATCGGTAAAGGCGAAGAGTACGCATAGTAAGCGTCCTTACTTTCTATAAGAGAGGAAATTCCATGGGCTGAGAGAGTTTCTAGGGTAAGAAGGAAATGCTGAATTTCACGTAGGAGCTGTCACATTGAAGAGCGAAGCTTGCGTAGGTGTGAACGGATAGTGCACGTTAAGTACAATTAAGAGCTTAGCATACGCTAAGAATTAGGGTGGTAACGCGGAGTACAGCTTCGTCCCTTATTATTAGGGGACGGAGCTTTTTGTTGTATCACAGTAAAAAATAAACCACCTGCTATGCAGGTGGTCCCCAGCTAGCTTTAGCTTCAAGTAATAAAAACCTCCAATGTTATAATATGTATTGGTTCGCCAACCGTACAATAATAACAAAGGAGGATATCCAAATG
>ONCT01000073.1:2822-3298 GCA_900316395.1 uncultured Lachnospiraceae bacterium
AGGAGGATATCCAAATGGATAAAAATAGTTTAGCACATACTAGATGGGAATGTAAGTATCATATTGTATTTGCTCCAAAGTATAGAAGGAAGATAATATACAATAAGATTAAAGCGGATGTAGCGCATATACTAAGCGAGCTATGCAAGAGGAAAGGCATAGAAATAATAGAAGCCGAAGCATGCCCGGATCATATTCACATGTTTGTTAGGATACCACCAAAGTATAGTGTTTCACAGATAATGGGATATTTGAAGGGAAAGAGTTCTCTAATGATATTTGAAAGGCACGTAAACCTTAAATATAAATATGGTAATAGACATTTTTGGTGCAGAGGATATTATGTTGATACGGTAGGTAAAAATGCGAAGAAAATAGAAGAGTATATTCGTAATCAATTAAAAGAAGATTTAGAATATGACCAAATGACACTTAAAGAGTATATAGACCCGTTTACGGGTGAGCCGGTGAAATAG
>ONCT01000071.1 GCA_900316395.1 uncultured Lachnospiraceae bacterium
TCAGCTGCTCTATTTATCTTATAACCTGATGACAGCTTCTCTGAAACCTTCTGCATTTTACCTGTAGTCATATTGAATTGTATCCTGGCATTCAATGCCGTCATATTATGACTTATTACCACAGTTATTACTCCCTAAATAGCATTTATTATATCTTAATATCTGTATATTATATCGTACTTATATGAGCATTTATTTACTCATATATTTATATATATGTAATTCTATCCATAGCAATGTATAAAAAAGAGATTTATAATGTTAAAAGAGGTGACATAATGTGTCTGGGCAAGACAGAATGCGACGCTCATTATTGTAACATTTGTACAAAATCCGATTGACAATTTCTATAGATTAAACATAAAAAGGATATACAAAATGAAAGATATAGATTACGGACAAATCAAATTAAACCTTCAAGAAATTATGAAGGAACAAAAAATAAGCATTAACAAACTTGCATTCAGATCAGAAATGCAGCGAACTCAACTAAAATCATATATAAAAAATGATGTACAGCGAATTGATATTTCTGTATTAGCGAGACTATGCTATGCATTAGATTGTTCACTATATGACTTAATTGAGTATATTCCACCTGACAATAACAATGAAAAATAACAATGAAAAATAACAATGAAAAATAGCACCAAAAAAAGAGAACCCCGAAGGTTCTCTTTTTAATATGCTATAAATGTTAGTTCCTGTTACCAAATATTCTTAGAAGTGCAAGGAACAGATTCACAATATCAAGGTAAATATCAAGGGCACAATCCACAGCATTATCTACCGTCTTGGCGAATTGCTGTGAGCGATAGAAATCATATCCTATGTATAAGCTAAACAAAGCTGCGACACCTATACTATAGATGTATCCAAGTCCCTGTACAAAAAATGTAATAATTCCAACAATCATTATTGCAATAAGCCCAATAAATAATGCCTTACCAATCTTCTCGAAGAACTTAGGAAATGCTATAGCTGCAAGCACCATTATTACTGTTATTGCTATAGTGTAGATAAACGCCATCTGAACAGGCCTTGAATCAATACCACCGTAATAATTAATAGAAAGTGATACAACAAGACCAAGTGGCAGACATACTAAGTTATATCCTAAGAAGCTTACAAATGCATTATTAGACTTTCTGGAAATTAATAATCCAACAATACTAAGAACAAAGTAACCAACAATTATAATCAACGGATTAAGTGTTAATACAATTCTATCACTAAAAGTACATATTATGGCATTAGCTACGAGTCCATATAATACAACTGCACCCATTACAAGATTATACACTCTTGTACTTACTATCTGGTCTTCGTTGACCATCTTCTTAAGTCGCTCAGCGCGAATCTCTTTACTGCTTCCAAAAGCGTTCATAAGTCTTTTCCTCCATTAAATTCAACTTACGTTATTATATCACATTTTCCATATAAATAAAGAAGTTCACAAGAATATCACACTTCATATTAGAGTACGATTTCAGTACCACCAAAGTCTTCCTTAGACTTAGAATAAATCAATATCTGGTCATTAGCCTTAATCAATGTCTCGCCATGAGGAATAATCATCTTATGCTTACGGCTGATAGAGACAATTGTTGTAAGTCGTGATATATCCAAATCCTTGACTTGCTGCCCTACCCATGGATGCTCATCATCAATGGTAATCTCATTAAGCTTAACACCAAGTTCATCAACATATGACTCTGCACCAAGTAACAGCTTGTCCCCCTGCTTAATAAGCGTATTACCATCAGGAACTATGGTGTCGTTGCCTCGAAGAATCAATATTACAACAAGACCTTGAGGAACCTTAGCCTCCTTAACCATATGATTTTCCCAATTGTGACCTTTGGTAATTCTAATTGTCACAAACTGGATTGCAACTTCCTTGGCAAACATATCATTATTCTTCATCTTGGTATACTGCTCTACAAATCCAGCACTGATGATACCAGTAGGAATTGCAACTACTCCTACACCAAGAAATGCTATGATAATCGCCATTATCTGTCCCATTATTGTAACAGGGTATATGTCTCCATATCCTACTGTAAGAAGGGTGGATACTGCCCACCATATTCCTGAAAATGCATTCTTGAATACTGTAGGCTGAGCTTCATTCTCAGCAGCATATATTCCTAAGGAAGAAGCCAGCATTAGAATAATTATTATAAATACAGATGAGATTATCTGGTTCTTCTTATCTAGCAATACATTCTTAATTACATTGAAAGAATCGTATCTGGAATTAATCCTAAATAAGTGGAATATTCTCACAACCCTAAGCATTCTGAATACGACGAATCCTGACAGGAAGAAGAATGGCAGAATTGTTAGTAAATCAATAATTCCGTCAAACGATATTAAGAATCTTCCTATGGCTCTAATTCGTGATACATTAGGATACAACAAATCCGCCGTCCATATTCTTAGGATATATTCTACAATAAATATAGAAACAGTCACATACTCAATCCAGTAGAATACTTCATCGTAAGCCTGTAATTCTGAAAAAGTCTCAAGAAACATTACAAGTATATTAAGTATAATAACTACTGCAATAAATATATCAAAGAATCTGCTAATGAAATCAGATTTATTACCGATCTGTATTATGTCAAATATTCTTTTTTTAATTTTTAAATATTTGCTATCCTGATTATCCTTACTCATCTTGCCTTCTTGGCCTTCTCTTAGCACTTATACTATCCACATCAATTCTCATTACAGAAACAATTGATACTAGTCGCTCATCAAACTTAAAATCTTCTTTTCCTGTCTGTGTCTTCATAAGGACTTCAAGTCCATGGATTTTTTCTTGAGGGTCATCTACAATATACACATTTCCCGTACCCATCAGACACTCATATATCATGCCATACTGACAGGCAACCTTACCTTCGAATGATTCGACATTTCTCTCCATAGTAAAGCAGCATATACTGTTCTCTCTGATAATATCCAGCTTACGCCCGGTATTAGCTCCATGAAGATAAATGTATGTCTTATCGCCTA
>ONCT01000070.1 GCA_900316395.1 uncultured Lachnospiraceae bacterium
TTACTTGTTAAGTTGATTGAACCGCCGTATACGGAACCGTACGTACGGTGGTGTGAGAGGTCGGGAAAATTTATTTAATTTTCCCTCCTACTCGATTTGAAAGAACATTAAAAGAAGGAACCTGTGAAGCGATTTTCTGTATGAGCGTACAGGTTCCTTCTTTAGTTGTCAAAAATGTGAAATAAATGTGAATTTACTGTTGCAAAAAGTTATCATATATGATAACATCTAAATCAGTTGGCGGAGGTGCTTTTCATGAAGAAGAGGTATGAAGATGGCATCGTCCCAAGTAGCAGTAGCCGTGCAAGGATGGAGATGGCTGTTCAGCTCAAGGAAGCTAGGTGTGGGCTTCACATGACGCAGCAGACATTGGCAGACAAGGCAGGCACTAAGAAATCTAATATATCTAGAATGGAATCGGGTAGATATAATCCAAGTTTGGATTTCATTGTTAAGGTGGCGGATAGTTTGGGGAAGCGTGTGACTATTCGGTTGGATTAGTGTATGACTATGGGAGGATTCATGAAGAAGAAAATTAAATACGACAAGAACATTAATAAGGATGTGGTACTTTGTGAGACAACTAATCATAGGGCTAGTAACTGTACTAGTGATGCCTTGATGAAGAATGCTATTTCCTTTTCTAAGCGATGGAAGCATATTCCATTTTTTAGAAGAGAGAATTATAACGGTGCCTCACAGGTATGTGTTATTAAGATTAATAGAAATGAGTACTCTAGAGCTAGAAGATGCATAGACAGCATCGATGCGATTTATAAGGATCGCTTATTACTTAACATTATATAACCTTTTGTTTGTTTTGGTGTGTTCTGTGATGTGCTTACAAGAGTAAGTATGTTGCAGGAGATAGCGTGGCAAGTCCACGCTTTTTTTGTTGCCAGTATATACGGTAATCTTACAAGACCTGCCTACAATAATGATAGGGGAAATGTGTAGGGTTTGTGGAAACTGTTGAAGGGGTAAGGTAAATATTATATAATAAACACAGTAGCGTGGAGAAACTATCATTAGATTTAATGATAATTATTATTTAGGAGAAGGGGGTATTTATGAGTAAAACGCATCGCAGTATAATTGCAGCAGTTCTTAGTATCGTACTTTCGCTAAGTCTTGCATTTACCGGAATTGCGCCATACGTTCATGCTGCAGAAGAGAATGTAGTAGTTGATACTGGTGCTAAGGGGGCGCCTAGTGCTGATTCAATTAACAAGGCACTTAGTACATTTTCGAAGGTAGTCGGAGATCTATCTAAGGATGTGTCTAAGGAGAAATTCATACACCAGGTTGCCATGAGATTCGGTGGTGTTACTGGTGCTGTATCTGGAGGTATTGCAGTACTTCAGATGGTGGGAATTCTAGAAGATCCTGACCAGAAGAAGCATGAGGAGATTATATCTAATATTAAGCAGATTCAAGAGCAGCTGCAGACTATGGATAATAAGCTTAATACAATCTCTGAGCAGCTTACAGCCCTTGCTGCAACTATAGAGGAGAAGGACAGACAGAACAAAGCAAGACAGCTTCTCTCTTATTATAGGAAGTTCAATACTGATTATGTTCAGCCACTTAATAATATGGTAACACAGTATCAGAGTATTATTAATGATGGTACAGCAGAATGGTGGAAGGCTTCTAAGACAGAAGGATACAGAGTGCTTTATACATCTAATCAATCTAACGAGGTATTAGCATTTGCAAAAGGCGCATATAGCGCGGGCTTCCCTGACAAAGCGACTAACGGCGAGGCAATTCTTAAGGATAGCTCTATAGGCTTTAGCCCTGCCTTTATGGAAGAGCTTGGACTTACTGCTAATAATTGGGATATTAATAAGCAGTTTGAAGTATTTACCAATGCCGCTAAGACTAAGATTGTTAACGAACTTAATAATAACTCTTCTGATAAGGTAGATGTTACACCTGGATTTAGAACTAAGTGGAATGCATTGTCTAATGATGATAAGAATAAGAAGGCAGAGAAATACGCAATCGATCTGTTTAATACAGTTAAGAGTCGTATTGCAATTAAGAAGATGACAGAGAATAATGCTGGTTTTGTTACTAATGTGGCAAATGCGTATAACAACTATGTTAAGAATCTTACAATGAAGGATTCTGGATTAGACGCAATTCTTAATGTACAGTACATGACACATGCATTTGAGAAAGAGACTGCTAATGATATTAATCAGATATGTGATTCTATGGTTGCAAATGCTGGATTCTACGGAAGTTTTGCAATGTCTGTAGTTGCCCAGTCAGAGAATCAGACGGAAGCTACTGCTATTGGGCTTCGTGATTCTATGGTTAATGCCATTAATTTCGTTGACCAAAAGAAGAAATTAGCCATTACTGGCAACCCTAATTATTGTTATATGACAGGCTCTGTCGTAGATTTCAATAGTGACCTTCGTGTTGCAAGTAGTATGGAGGTTAAATCAACTGCAAAAGAATATCGTGGAATGGTAAGTCCAAAAAGATCTTATAAGTCAAGCTCCTTTAAGTCGTGGAAGGTATATGACAGCAAATGGAAAGAGACGTCTGTTCCTGCAATTGTTAATGATACGTGGGCCAATGTGCTATATCATTATTATCAACAACAAAAGAGCGGTAATGAGACATTTGCACAATTCCTTAATAAGAATGGTGTAAATATTCCTAAGGATTTCAAGGGCGAAATTATGACGAAATATGTTGGAGTGCAGAATTTCCCATTGTCTGATAACCTTAGCATGACTGCAAAACGTTTATATGGAGATTACTTTAGTGATAATAGTACTTATGGCGTCAATGTTTCAGGAAGTTCAGGAAGGGCAGATAAGTACTTTACAGTGCATGATAAGGTTGTATACAACTATATCAATGCAGGTAGCGGACAATTCAACTCTAATAAGGTTCTGGCTGCAAGAGCGGCATTTTTAGAAGACCACTGGTTCTGGGGTGGTGATGAGGCCTCAGCCTTTACATATAATTGTAATTGTAACGTTAAGCAAAATGACGCAGGTAGTAATCGTTACAATTATAATGTGGATTGGAACAAGGGCTTTAACATATTAACGTTAAAGAATGTTAAGAAGAAAAATGTCAAGATGGCCGCAGGAGATAGCGATGTACCAGAAGCAGAGAGCCCAATAGACGCATTTGACGATGCATCATATTACGATGCTCCTGAGGATCCAGATATTCCAATTGATTACAAGGATGCTGACTGGGATTCTGATGACATAGATTACATTGATGAAATGGACTATGAAGGAGACAGAGCAGGTGACGGAATTGAATTAATCATAGATAATGCTGTAGATAGAGCTAACGATAAAGGCATCGATGTTTCCCTGACAGATGAAGAGAAAGACATTCTTGTTAATAAAATGAGAGAAGTGATTAAAATCACTGATAATGAACTTAAGACCAATAGTTCTATACGCTACAAGGATATATTTGGCATAGACCAAAATGAAGAGCTTCTGAAGAATCTATACAACAAGGTTGTATATAGTGATGAGGGACCAGGATATCGTGAGAATATGGTTCCTATGAAGAATGTATCTACTATGGCGAATTATGAAGCCAGCGCTTCAATTGA
>ONCT01000064.1:0-4919 GCA_900316395.1 uncultured Lachnospiraceae bacterium
GTCATATAAGGTGAAGTCTGTGCGACAGCGCTATGTTAGTTCTACTAAGGCTCCTTCTGATTACCACATAATTATATTCGACTGTAAGATTAATGCCTTTGGGCATGATAAGATTGTTAGTATATCATATAGCTATGCCGATAGGCTTTGGAAGATGCTAGATGAACCGTTAGTATGATTTTCCCTTGTTTTGCCTAAGATATTGTACGAAAAAAATAAGAGATATCAACCCTGCCTTGCACCGCTTCGCGGCAAGGGGTTGACATCTCTATATTTTTTTCGTGTTTAGTAGTCAGGGCAAAACAATTTATAGCTAGTGCCTGTTTTGTTGACAGGGGGACCCGGTCCTTCTCTGTCAACTTTTTTGCTCGATTTCAACCATAAGATTATTCATATCAAAGCTGTTAGTATAAGCAACATTTTTTGCTAATTGCATATAAATGTGTAATCCCATGCTGTTAGATTTATTATTGTCCTTACTTACAATATCATAGTAAGCCTTAGGGTCAAATTGTTTGCAATTGTCCTTTTCGCTTATTGTAATAGTATCATTGCCAAAAATCACCCTAATAATTATGATATTATCCTTCTTATCATCAAATCCATGCTCTATTACATTAAGAGATACTTCTTCTATAATGAGTCTTGCATAATGTTTTCTTTTATCATCTATACCCCTCTCACCGCAGATTCTCTCAACCTCTCTAGACGCCAATACACATTCTTCTGCAGTGCGAATAGTAGTTGAATATATGTCCCTATCAGCAATGTCATAATCCTTTGAAAGGAACAAAAGTATATCAAACCCTCGATGATTTGTTTTAAGCGAGATTATCTTCGCATATATTAAATGCGTGATGAGAATAAGTATATAGCATATAGTATAAGACATAAACAAACCGTCAGTTCCAAGTATTTTGACAAGCAAGAATGAAAATAGTCCCATATACACTATATTTCCCAATATGTTAGTTACAGATGCATATTTTCTTCGCTTGACTGCCTGAGTGTGCTTCTTAATTACGCAGGTTATTCCATTGATTACAAAGCTAAATGAAACTATTGTTATTGCTCTTGACGCTTCTTGAAGAAATATTAGGTCGCTACTATCAGAGAACATGGCAGCAATCTGAGGAGATAATAATATAGTTAGAACAGTTATAACAATAAAGATAATTGAAGATGATATCAAGGCCAGCTTTAAAAGGTATCTCATACTTTTAATATCTTTCTCTCCGTATAATATTCCTTCAAATAACAAGGTGACATCTCCGCAGCCACCCATAATAGCATCTGTTATATTAGTGTAGCTGTTGACTACAACAATGACAGCAAGTATAACAGGGTCGAGAAAATTAATTGTAATATAATTAATTATAAGAACCTTAAGCACCAAGCTTCCATAATAAGAAAAAGAAGGCAGACCATCTCTAAGAATCATTGACAACTCATTAATGCGAAATCCAAGAATGGAGAACTTAAACATTTTAGAAAAGAACAAAAAGTAGATAATGGCAATAATACATACTGTAATATTTGCAACTGATGTTGCAATTGCTACGCCGTATAGTCCTGCATTAATTACATATATGCTAATAATATCGCCTAACACATTAATTATTAGATTAACTATCGATAGTAGCACAATTAATTTCTTTTTTCCTTCAATCTGAAGAAGAGACATCATAACTCCCGTAAGAAATATAAAAGGAATTCCGATTGCATATCCTCGTATATATAAAGAGGTGTTTTGAATCTGACCGCTTATATCACTGCTTGCGCCAAGTAATGTAGCAGTCTGTGTTGAAAAAATCATAAGAACTATTGAAAGAACAATGGAAAAAACAATCGATGAAAGAAATGCCGTCTGTGTTAGGGACTTAACCTTATTAGTGTCTCCCCGTCCAAGCATGTGGGAACAATTAATCTGTGTTCCGACAGAAAAAACCATGCTAATTGCAACAGTAAAAGCACTTATAGGAAGAAACAGGGCATATGCCGATAGCGCATCAACCCCGAGTCCTCCGCCTATGAACATGCTATCAATTAAGTTATTAATTGGTTGCACAAGACCATTAATAATATTAACTGCCATGAGTTGTAAGAAAAGTTTTTTTAGAAAACCATTCCATGTAGGATTATTTTGCTTCATTAAATGTCTGCTTTAACCTTTCCGTTGAACACATTAGTAAGTCCTAACCTTTCAACCCTGTCTCTAATCTTATCCGTATCTGTCTCATACAATGACTTCTCTTTCATCAATGCGAAGAATGTGCCGCCTGAAAAAGTATAACGCTCATCATACTTCTTTTGCTCCACAAAATTCTCATGTGAATGCGATATGATAAGTCCGACAGCTAACGAATCTGGAATTATTAATAGCTCTCTGTTATTGATATATTGAGCCGCATTATATCCTGCAACTGCACCTGTAACAACAGCTTCAGTATGTCCAATTAATGGTGCACCTTTTTCTCCTGCGCCAAACAGATTATCAACTCCTTTAACTTGCATTGTATCAATACAGGGAGCAACTGCCATATAGCGTATAGAATTACCTCGTCCGGCAGAATAGGGGTCGATATAATGCGCCTTCTCAAGTCCCTCTATTCTATGCAATTTATCAAGAGGGTAGTAGCTTGTCATAAGCTTAGCGGTACCGGTGTCTAACAGAATAATATTTTCACTGTATTCTTTGAGGGCATATTGCTTACAAGCCTTCCTACTTAGCTTATCATAGTCAATATCCTCCTTTGGAATACTTAATATAGCAACACCATCTTTTTCTAATGTCTCTCTGACAGAGTCACTTAGACTGCTTTTACTTATCTTGCATGCTCCGGAGAATACACCATAAGTACCGTCTGCTCTTCTTCCTATCAAATCCTTTATTCCGCATTTCGCACTAAGACTTACACGTGGTCCATAGGTAGGACATCTTTGTATACACATGGAGCATCCATTACCGTATCTAAGACAATTACCCATAGGTCCGGATGTGCCTGTAGCATCTATGAATACGTCACCTTCTACATGGCTTGCATCATTAAGTACAACCGCAGATATCTTATTATCCTCACATATGACATCCATAACATGCGTCGTTAATCTAACATCAATTCCGTAGTTATCTATTAATTGCCTTACTACCGGTTCTATTTTATCAACATTATATAATGAGGCATGTCTATGCCCCGGGAACTCAATTCCAACATGCTCTGCACAACTATCCATGGCTTGGAACAATTCCCCTGCTCCAAGAGCTATCATTTCTTCTGCGGCAGTAAATCTTCCATTATTTCTGTATATTCCACCAACATTTCCTGCGCCCAACAACAGATCAGTCTTCTCAATTAGAATAACATCAGCTCCTGCTTTCTTAGCACATATGGCTGCAGAAACACCTGACCATCCTCCGCCAACTACTATTACTCTCTTCATTATCCCTATCTCCTATATCTATTACTCTAAGACTAATTTTTTAATTTCATCAATCTCGAGTTGCTTCTTACATAGATGCACCGAATGATTAGCACCATATCCTTGGTACATGCACCACATACGCCTTCGCCACAACATAATTTCGCATTATTAATAAATGTAATACGAGAATTATATCCTATTCTTTCAAGTTCTCTTATACTCTTTTTTATCAAATAGTTAGATAGTCCCATGTGAATAAGCTTACACCCATCACTTAGCATTTCACCAAGAATATCACGATACTCTTCTGTTAAATCTCCCGATTCATCACATGCTTTAAATTCGTTAACTTCCATATCATATAATTTCTTTATTAAATATATAAGCCTGTTATCAAAATCCCCCGAATCTATATAAATCTTAACTTCGTTGTTATTCCTTCTCAAGTCTTCAATCACATGTATAGAAGGCATGAATCCAATACCTTTGCAAAATACATAAGCCTTACTATTATTAAACCCTGCAATATCTCTTCTCCCCATTACACCATTATAATATGGGCCACGCAATGTTATACGGTCGCCTACTTTCAAATCTTTGAATTTCGAAGTTTTAACTCCTCTAATCTTAATTAAAACCGCTAAAGTATTAACATTAATGTCATCATACATAACAGACAAAGGAACATCATAAAATGTGCTGCTATTAAGACGCATAAAAACATATGTCCCAACATCTCTATTCATAAATGGGGTTATATCTGGAACTACAAATCTTATAAACTTAAGTTCATCTCTGAATTCCCTAACATATGTAATCTTTCCTTCTATATCAGGTCGGTGCGCTTTAGCTTTTCCCCCATTATTGATTAGTTCCTGCTCTATACAATATGACACTGTATCAGTACAATCACATGTTGACTCACCCCTATTCATGGAGCATACTATACATTTTCCTTCTTCTGCCAATTCACACGGACATGTGTCAGATGCGTAATTAGAACACTTTGTGTAATACTTCATAATAATACCTAACTCCTATGTAACAATCTTTTTTATCTTGCCAGTTTGATGTAATATTAATTCAAGTTTCAATTCTTTTTTATTATAGCACTTTATCGAATAGCCATCACATTAAAAGACTAAAAATAGGCACTGGCTATAATTAGCTAGTGCCTTTAGTCACATTACTTTAGAAGTCTAGTTTCATTGTCAATTATTGTTTCCAAACATAATCGCAACATAAACATCTATACTCTGTAATAGAGCCTTGTCCATCGCTATCGGTCCATATTTTTTCCTTGAGGAGATGAAGATAACCAGCACCACATTTAGGACACTTTACCTTTGATTTTCTAAAGCATCCACCACCTGATACTGCTTCTAATTGCTCTTCAGTAAGTTCAACACCTTCTGCCTTAGCAAGGTTTAAGATTTCTTCTGGACTCTTGCAAGCTTCAACCTTCTTGATTTGCTCCTCTGATAATCCCTTTAATA
>ONCT01000064.1:4933-6630 GCA_900316395.1 uncultured Lachnospiraceae bacterium
ACACCTTCTGCCTTAGCAAGGTTTAAGATTTCTTCTGGACTCTTGCAAGCTTCAACCTTCTTGATTTGCTCCTCTGATAATCCCTTTAATAATTCTTTTTTCATGTAGTTACCCCCTGTTATTCTTATCAATAATATGCCACCTTTTAATTAAAAGGACTCGCAATTGCGAGCCCTCTTAATGCTTAATGTCTAACTACCCTACCCATTTAAAACCACATTTTTTACATGTGTATTTATCAGCTGTTAAGCCTCCAGTACCTGGTTCTTCATATTCTGTTACTTTAAGATTCTCAGAACCGCACTTAGGACATTTAATGGTTTTAGCCAAGCATCCTCCACCTGAAACAGCCTCAAGCTGCTCGTCAGTAAGTTCCATTCCTTCTGCCTTAGCGAGCTCTAGGATTTCCTCTGAACTCTTGCAAGCTTCAACCTTCTTAATTTGCTCTTCTGATAATCCCTTTAATAATTCTTTTCTCATAATAAAAACCTCCTTATTTATTCTCATCAATAATATACCACATTTTAATTAGAAGAACTCACATTGCTAGCCCTCTATATGGCATTCGAACGTTTTCTTTCCCATTTATGACCACATTTTCTACATTTCCAAGTATAAGTTGTAACGCTTCCACCACCACCTCCTGGATTACTATCTCGCTCCACTGTTTCCTTAACATCCTTAGAACCGCACTCAGGACATTTTGTGGTTGCATTAAGGCATCCTCCTCCTGAAACAGCCTCAAGCTGCTCGTCAGTAAGTTCAATTCCTTCTGCCTTAGCAAGGCTTAAGATTTCCTCTGAATCCTTGCAAGCTTCAATCTTCTTAATTTGCTCCTCTGATAATCCCTTTAATAATTCTTTTTTCATTGTAATTACCTCCTTCATTATACTTATTAATAATATACCACATTTTAATTAGATTTGCTTATGTGGATTTGCCTTTCACATATATATACACATTTAAAATGCAAAATGCGACAAAAATTTATAAAAATTTTATCTTTGCTATGTAAATACAAAAAAAGACCTGACAAACATATCAGGCCTTCAGTCTCTTCATACAACCCCATCCCTTTTTGCCGCTTTATAGCAGATTTGACTACTGTGACGGTCTATGGAAGGTTCGTGAGAGAGAACGGGGTTATTGAATATATACTATCCTCATATATAAAATCACCAATAATGTGTCTCTTGAATCTATTAAATAATCGTGCTATTATATGAATACCTTTTAATAGTTCTTTTAATAAAGCCATTATTGTTGATGACATTACCTCCGAGAAGCTCCAACAATAATGGCTTTTTTTCATTTAGTTTTGCCTTAGGTATTGTACTCCAAAAGAAAGAGATGTAAACCCTGCGTTGCACCGCTTTCAGCGGCTACGGGGTTGACATCTCTCTCTTTTTCCGTACTGGGCAGACAAGCCAAACTAAATGAATAAGTCTGTTGCTATGCAACGACTCTTCATCCTATTGTTCAAACTTTTAACTGTATAATCAAATCAATTCTCCGCTGCAAACTTGAAGTTGTATCACAGAACCATCAGCAATGTTCCGGCTCCAATCAGGATACACCCTATCACTGACTTAAAAGTTAATTCTTCATGCAGAAAAACAAACGCCAGTATCAGCGTAATGACAACGGACAACTTATCAATCGGGACGACTTTTGAAGCGTCTCCCATCTGCAAGGCC
>ONCT01000063.1 GCA_900316395.1 uncultured Lachnospiraceae bacterium
GAAACACCTTCTTATGGTTATGAAATATCTAAGAAGATTAAAGGAATATCTGATGAAAAATATGTGATTAAAGAGACAACTCTTTATTCCGCATTTACCAGAATGGAGAAAAACGGATACATTGAATCATTTGTTGCAGAGCCGGATTCAAGTGGTAATGGTAAGAAACGAACTTACTATAGGATTACCGATCGAGGTAAAGAATACTACAAAACCAAATGTGAAGAGTGGGAAATAACAAAAGAAGTTATTCAAAAATTTATTAGGGGAGAGTGATAATATGGAAACCATTAGAAATTATTTAGAGACAATGTTTGCTAATATGCCAAATACTCCTGAGGTTAGAAGGGCAAAGGATGAACTTCTTCAAATGATGGAAGATAAATATAACGAACTTATAGCAGAGGGAGTAAATGAGAATGCTGCAGTAGGAACTGTCATTTCTGAATTTGGCAATCTTGATGAGCTTGCTGAGGACTTGGGTCTTAAGAAGGAAGTTGATGAAGTTAATAACAGACAGGAAAATGTTAATAGAAGATTTGTATCTATGGATGAGGTTAAGAGGTACTTATCATATAGGACAAAGTCTGCGATATTTGTTTCTGTGGGAGTTATGCTTTGTATAATCTCAGTTATATTTCCGATTATTGGAGGAATATCCTCAGGGATTAGCGAAGGTTTTTCAGTAGGATTAATGTTCTTGTCAATAGCAATTGCAGTTGGACTATTTGTTTTCAACGGTGTGATTTCTGGGGAATGGTCATATCTTAGAAGAGAACCATGCCAGATTGATATGGCCACGGCCGAGTACGTTAAGGACAGACTAAGGAACTTTAGACCAATCAGCGCTATTATGTTATCAATTGGAGTTTTGCTCTGTGCATTTTGCTGGGTGCCTGTTGCTGCAATTCATAATGCATACATGACTGTTTCATTATTCTTAATGATAGGCTTCGGAGTGCTGCTTATAATATATTCGTCCATGACAAGCAAGGGAATGGAGAGAATTCTTAGTCTCAACGATTCAACAACTATCAGCGGAACATATAGTGATGGCGCCAAAGTCGAATACAACAATAAGACAGCGGAAGTAATAATGAGTGTATATTGGCCGACAATTACCTGCATTTATCTATGCGTAAGCTTTCTTACATTTGCATGGTACATCACTTGGATAATATGGCCAATCGCTGCCGTACTTCATAAGATTTTCAGCACAGCTTGGGCTAAGGAGGTATAGTTATGAGTAATAAGGGTAAGAGAATTTATCTTATAATAATCTGGGTAATAACCCTAATTGTTATTTTGTTCGGTATATATAGGTTTGTTGGGTCAGGATCTTGGAATATTTTTTCCTTTGGATCTGGCAAATATGCTGAGAAGACAGAAGACTTAAGTGCAGATATAACAGAATTAGATGTAGATGTTCATTCTGCAAATGTAATAATTGAAGAAGGTGATGCACCAAGCATATGGTACTCATTCCCTGAGGATGCAGATGTTAGTATTCTTAATGAGAATGGTAAAGTATCATTTAGAGAAAATAGTAACAATAATAATTTCGTTCTTTTTGGAAATGGCAAGAAAAAGGAAGTTAAGATAACTGTTCCTAAGGACAGACAGCTTATGCGAATTAACACGAAGACTCATTCCGGAAATGTTGATATTCACAATGTAAAATGTGATGATATTATAACAAATCAGGATTCGGGTAATCTTAAGATTAGTAGCGTAGCTTCTAGAAACCTTAAGATAGATGCAGATTCAGGCAATATAATTGTTGATAGTAATATCGAGAATGTTGTTGCTGAAGCTGATTCTGGTAATATTGAATTTGATGGTAACATAGAGAAGATTAATGTCAAAGCAGATTCGGGCAATATTAATCTCAAAGGAGATTATCATATTATAGATGCTAAGGCAGATTCAGGAAATATTACCATTGATTCTAAGAGACCTGAATCAGAAATGGTCCTTAATCTTGATGTAGATTCTGGCAAGATAACTGTTAATGGAAATAAATATAAGAATTAAGAGTCAAAAGAAGGTCTCCAGATTCCTGGAGACCTTCTTTGGTTTTATACCATCCTTTTATACTTAATAAAGAATATTCTATTCTGGGCGTGTCTTCTTCCTTATCAAATCAGCAATCAACAGATATACAAATCCGACAATAATAAGGAATACTAATAGTATTAGTATCCACCACACCGGTCCCATAAATGGGACACCATCAGTAAAGCCTGCAGCACCTGCTTCGCTTCCCCAATTCAAGAAGAAGTATGGGTAATTATGACCTTCGAAGAATTCCCAATTTCTTACATAGCCTATTCCTGAATAGATTGCATAGAGAAGTGGAGGTACAGCAACCCATAAAGCATTTATCTTCTTAACCTTCATAACATTACAGATAACGAAGAAGTCAATTACTGACAGAAGTGGTACTAGGGCGTGCATCAGTATGCTCGGTGGAGTCCACGCATTTTCCATGCCAGGAGCTAGTACAAAGCAAAATACCATTCCAGTTAAGGTGATAGAAACAGTCGCCACAAGCTTGATTACGTACCATACCTTGCTGCATGGGCGATTCATCAGTATCATTATTAATCCTATCAGACACACAATAGCAATTAGGATGTTAGATTGAACTGTAAAATACATAAACACAGTGTCGCCGCCCATGAAGTTAGATGCGCTTGCCATGGCGCTCATTATTACTCCGCCAATTACTGACAACACGATAATTATTTTTAAGATTACACTTACGATCTTCTGCCCCTTTGATAACTCATACATATATATTTGGCCTCCGTTTTTCAAGTCTATGATACGATTTATAAATATTTCCTACTATTAAGTTATACATTATTTTGATATAATCATCAATATAAATATTAGTGATGTAAGGGGGTTAATTATGGTAAATGCTAATAGATTTTTTCCTGAGATAAAAGGCAACCTAGCCTTTGGCTGTATGAGGCTTCCTATGATTGATGATAAGGTGGATTACGAGGAATTCTCCAAGATGTCAAAGGTATTTGATGAGGAATAAAGGCACAACTTATTGTAAGCGCTTTATAAAAAAATTGATTTGTGGTACAATTTAGTATCAAGCAGATAAAGAATGTAAGGGGGATTATACATATGAAGATTGCAGTATTTAATGGTAGCCCAAGGAAGCAGAATACGTCAGCGCTGGTTGATGCATTTGTTGAGGGAGCGAATGAAGCAGGTCATGATGTTGAAGTATATCAGGTAGGCAAGATGAAGATAGCTGGATGTCTTGGATGCGAGTATTGTCATACCAAGGGGGAAGGCAGCTGTGTTCAGAAGGATGATTTAGAGAAGATTATGCCTGCATATAAGGAAGCAGATATGATTGTGTTTGCTTCACCAATATATTATTTTACAATGACAGCACAGATGGAGGCTGCTATTCAGAGAGTATATTGTATAGGTAAACCTGCTAAGGCCAATAAGGCTGCACTTTTACTTTCATCAGGCTCTCCTGGAGTATATGATGCTGCAGTTGCACAATTCAAGGCGTATATGAATTATGCCGATATTAATATTACAGAGATTATCACTGCTTGTGGTGATGAGAATAAGTCGGAAGACAAGTTGGCTGAAGTTAAAGAATTTGCTAAATCATTGTAATAAATCATTATAAAAATTTATAGGGGATGTAAGATGAATTGTTATAAATGTGGAGCAGTTGTTGCGGATGGAACTAAGTTTTGCACTAATTGTGGTGCTGATTTGATAATTGATACAACAGGAAAGACTTATGCATCATTTGGTGGTGGAGGTCAAAAGCTGTTCGAAGAGGAGCAGAAGGCGGAAGAGGCTAATAGCCAGAACGCCAACCAGGGATATCAGACACATAATGGAAGGCAGGAGCCATATCTTGCAGGCAATGATAAGACAATGATTGCACTGCTTTGCTTCTTCCTTGGAGGTCTTGGAGTTCATTGCTTTGTAATGGGAGAGACTCGCAAGGGTATAATTAGAATCGTGTTCTCCCTGCTTTGTGGAATTGGAGCAATTTTTGCACTGATTGATTTTATTATGATTCTGTCCGATACATATGTTGTAAACCCAGATGCATATTTCTTCAAATAAGGATGTGATATATATGAAGTTTAAGAGAATTAATGAAAATGTAATAAGGTGCGTCATCACAAAAGAAGAGATGTACGAATATGGTATGGAAGTGTCTGAACTTGTTGATAATAGAGACAAGGCAGAGGATTTCCTACGCAAGGTAATGCAGGAAGCCAGATATGAGCTTGACTATAAGACTAATGGTGGGGCTCTTAGCGTTCAGATTGCGCTTCTTCCTGAGGGTGATGTTGCAATGACAATTGCTGAGTCTATGCCTGATCAGATTGAGAATCAGGTGAACAGGTTGAAGGCTTATATTGAAGATTTCCAGAAGGTTCTTAAGCAGAAGGTTGACGAGCAGAACGACCCGAAGAAGGGTGAGGGCAAGAAAGCCAACAATGTGGTGCAGCAGTTTAATAATATATCAGAGGCTATCTGGATTAAATGCGCATCCCTAGATGTGTGCATGGATGCAGCTGGTGTTATTGATGAGAAATGCATCAAAGCATCGTCCCTATATTCACATAAGGGAGCGTACTACTACAGATTCGAGTTATCTAACAATGAAAATGTGGGCGAGCTATTCCTAAGCCTATGTGAATTCGGCCAGGAAATATTCCTTGAGTCACAAGGGGCGAGAGTAATATATGAGCATGGCAGATGCATAGTTAAGCAGGATGCAATTGCTACACTGAAGAATCTATAAATCAAATAAGATGTTACATATAAGCACTGTAAGATTTTTCTTACAGTGTTTTTTTAGTTTGCGCGCCATGGGCGCGCTCTAACGGGTGCAAGTCCCGAACACGCCCAGATAGTGGGAAGTGTATAGCCGAACAGCAAGGGTGTCCAT
>ONCT01000062.1 GCA_900316395.1 uncultured Lachnospiraceae bacterium
TTATAATCAAAGTCCTCGCCATCACCTTCAAATACACCGTCTTGATCCATGTCGAATTCAAGAATCTCTGCCACTCTGTTACCTGTCATTGTTCCGTTAGAATAAAACTCCTTATAGTTAAGCCTGGTTACCGCATTCATCATGTACATTAAGGACTCTGATGAACCACCACCATTATTAGAAACATTAAGTATGAAATTCTTCATGCCATGTTCTTTGGCAGTATCTAACGCCCTCTTAAATAGTCTTACTACATTATCATCGAAATTAGTAAATACAAATATTCCGGTATCATCATACTCGAAATAACGATACCTATTACTTCCTTCTTCAACATCAAATATCGGAGTATATTGGTCGAATAGGTATTCGTAATTACGTATTGCTTTTCTTGTAGCATCTTCATCAGCAACCTTATTTATATATTTTGATATAAGAGCCACTCTCTCGTCTTCGGGATGATTATCATATAAATCAAGAAACTGCTTAACGGCCTCAGAATCTCCGGCACTGTTCATCAATGCTTCAAACATATTGGTATGTCCGGCATCATCTAACATTTTACCTAATGTACCGACACCGAATACGAAGTCAACTGTACTTGCAGATTGAAGAAGCTCTTTTACCCGTCTGGTATCACCATTATATTTAGAAAGGAAGCCATCAAGTCCGTTTGCCCTAATTACATCAGCATATTCACAATTACCGGGACAACCATATATATTATCAAACACAAAGCAAAGCTCATTATATGTATACTGTATTTCACCCGGACTTCTCTCCAACGGATCAAAATTAGCCTGCCAATTAACAACCTGCGGGTTCATAGAATAAGCAAATGAAATCTTATCATTGGCATATGCCGCATTACAATATGTTACACCTGCAAGATCTGATATCGTTGTAAGAGGCATAAACACTTTGCCATCTTCTTCTATAATATCAATATTATAATCGCCAAGATTAAGATCTAATGCACTATGGGCTCCCTTGTATATAACATTAGTTGTTCTCTCGAACACCCTATCTGCATCACTACTTGTATCATATCGTTCATTGTTATACAAGAATATCTCAGGTGCATCAAAGTGAATTGTGTTGTCGGCAGGATCAAGAACCATTGAGCCTTTGCCATTCTCTATTACATATGTTCCATTTCCCTGCTTTGATACGGTAAATGGAATAGTATATACATTATTAAAATATTCATCTACTGCCACATATGGTACAGGCATATTGGGAGCTTCTATACATGACATCTCCACTGTATTATTCTCTGAATACAAATACGCTGTCTTCTGCACTACAGTTTCAGCATTAGCAGTTACAGGCACAAAAGCAAATCCTGTAATAACCATTGCTGCAACCAGAGTAGCGCTTACTACTCTCTTAATCCATGATTTCTTCATAAAAACCCTGCCCCCTTTGTATTGTTAAAATATATTAGAATGCTATTCCTTATAGTCCATACCAGCCAATACCTTCATCATTCCAGCCCTGGCCAACAAGAGCAAATACCTCACCTGAATCACCTGTATAATGGTGTGCTCCTGGTCCGTCGTTATAAGGGTTAAATACTCTATATATTGGCATTCCATTATCTGCAGAATACCATCCAATTCCTTCGTAGTTCCATCCTATTACACTAAGATAGAACATTTCCTCCTCATTCGTTGTGTAATAATGCTCACTGGTAAATGGATTGAATAATCTATATACTGGTGTGTCACTATTTACAGGTGCGTTCCAGCCAATACCCTCAAAGTTCCACCCTATTGCACTAAGGTAATCCTTCTCTCCTAAGTCAGAAGTGTAGATATGCTCACCAGTGTTAGGGTTGTAGAGGCGGTACATTGGATCAACTCCATAATGGTTGTTGACAATCTTATCTAACAACGCAAAATCACGGAAGTTGCTATAGTCTGTTGTTCCGTCAGAATTCTTCTTAGTAATATCATAATCAGGAGTTGCTCCTGCTTCTAAGTCACCACCACGCATATAATTAAATGTTCTAAATGCTGACATAGAATATTGACTACCTAAATCCATCTTGAAGAATACAAGATTACATGTTCCGCCGGCACTTTGTTCACCGATTATAGGAATTCCGGCTTCCTGACAGAGACATGGGAATATGTTACCACTTGAGTAGGAACCTTGAGAACACATAACAGCGTAATTAAAGTCATAATTAAAATCTTCGTCATCTTCTTCAAAAACACCATCCTGGTCCATATCATATTCTAATTTCTCGTATGTCTGATTGCCTGTCATTGTTGCCTCATAGTAGAACTCATCACGCTTATCCTTAGTTATCGCATTAAGCATATACATACAAGATTCTGTAGAACCACCGCCATTATCGGAATCATCGAACAAGAAATTCTTCATTCCATGTTCTTTGGCAATATCAAGTGCTTTCTTAAAGTATCTTACAACATTTTCATCATAGTTAGTATATACAAATATTCCGGTATTGCCATATTCGTAGTAACGATAGCGGTTATCTTCAACCGTTTCATCGAAAACAGCTTGATACTTATCAAACTCACTATCGTACTCTTTAATCTTCTGCTTAGCACCCATCTTACTTTGAGCATCGTTAAACCACTTATTAAAGAGAACAACTGTTGGATTATCAGGTTGTTCTTTCACCATATTTTTAAGCGCATCAAAAGCCGGTGTTCCTTCAAGATCCGTTCGAATATCAATAAACAAATCTGTATGACCGCCATCATATAGCATAGATGACAGAATTGCTATACCAAACAGAAAGTCAACTGTATTATTAGAATTAAGAAGCTCTTTTACCTTTCTTGTCTCATCACTGTAACTATCAAGTGTCGCATCAAGACCATTATTCTTAATAGAATCAGCTAATATACAATGTGGTGGATCACCGTAAATATTGTCGAGCGCAAAGCAAAGCTCTCCATATGTATATGCTATCTCACCGGCATTTCTGGCGTCCGGATATTTATAATTAGCTTGCCAATTACATCCCGGTTTACCTGAACTATAATTCAAATAAATATGATCATTATAAAATACGGTATTAGTATATGAAACACCTGTTAAGTCAGCGATAGTTGTAAGTGGCATAAAAACCCTACCATTCTCTTCTTTAATAGCATCTATATCACCGGTTGCAAAATAATTATCAAAATCAATATCTAATGCATTAGGTGCCGCTCTGTATTCTGTGCCTACAATATGCTCATATACATACTCTAAATCATTACCCGGTTTTAGTTTCTGGTCATTATATAAGAACTGCTCTATCTTATCTGAATGTAATGTATTATTATTTGCATCAAGTGTCATAGAGCCTTTGGCGTTACTAATCTTATATACTCCACCTCCCTGTGATGATAATGAGAATACATTATTAGCATCATATACTTTATTCATATATTCGATTACATCAACATAGGGAACTGGGACGCCATCCTTCATAAAGCCACTGATAGTCATAGCCTTGCCATCCTGGTCTGTCCCTTCGTACTGTACTATATCATTCGCACTAGCACTAAGCGGAACGAATGATACTATTACTAAAGCAAGTGACAAAGCAATAGCTACTGTCCTTTTAAACCCTTTTTTCATATTTATAACCCCCTCGCAATTATGTAAAAAGATTGACAAAAGGACCGTCCCCCTGTCAAGATAATAGATTTTATTATAAAAAAAGGGCATCCTTAGATATACCTTTATGATACATATAAGAATGCCTAAATCATGTCATGAAAACTCAAAAAATGAAAATTCCTATGCTTCATTCTTAGCTCTGCTTAAGAATGAAAGATACATGAAGAATGATATAAGGTCAAGAATAACATCAACAATAGTAAGTACAATTACTACGATACCAACTACTGCAGAAGCTGTACTTCCACCTAAAATACCACAGATAACAAGACCGATTGTTACAATAATATCAAGAATGATTACTGTAAGTACAGTCTTCCATGTGCTAGCAGCTTTGTCTGATAATGCTGAATTAAGATTAGCACCACCAAATAATACATGGTGAACAATTACAAGACTGATGATCTCATTAACAAGATTAACAATACTTGAAATCCATGTTGCACTAGTGAATACTGAGCCTAAGATGCCACCAACTACACCAAGAATTAATGAGAAGATAGCTAAACCAAAAGCTGATTTAATAAGATCCTCATCTTTTCCAGCCTGATTAAGACCTACAAGCTGCATAATATAGCCAATTAAGCCAAGAATTGCAATTGCTGCACCAGCAATAATAGGTCCTATTCCAGGAATAAGTGTAAGCAGTGAACAAAATGCTGCAATTATTCCTAACACTTGTGCTGTAAACAGTTTACCAAAACCTGCACGTGCGTTTTCGTGTACCATAACTAATTCTCCTTTCATAAAATCTACAGTAAATATTATATATATATATATATATATGTCAAGGAAATTGGAGCAAAAACAGGAAACTATTCAATCAAAAATAGTATTAAAAAAGCCACACATTATGTGCGGCTTTCTACTGTAATTATTCCTCATCTCCTTCAAGTTGATTAGCTCTTGCTTCTACTTCCTTCTCCTGAACATCATGAGGTGTCTGCTCGTATCTTAGGAATTCATAAGAGTACTCGCCGGAACCTGCTGTCATAGAACGAAGTGCAGTTCCATATCCATATAATTCAGCATAAGGAATCTCAGCTTCAACCTCTGTCTTCTCATTATCAAGGGCATTCATTCCCATTACACGACCTCTTCTCTTATTAAGGTCACCCATTACATCACCAGTATAATCATTATCAACTACAACCTTCATGCTTGCAATAGGCTCTAATAGAACTGGTCTTGCCTCTAACACACCTTTCTTGAAAGCACCCTTAGATGCAATCTTGAAGGCATTCTCTGAAGAATCAACAGGATGGAATGAACCATCATATAATGTAGTCTTAACACCAACAACAGGATATGCTGCAAGCGGACCAGCCTGTACACCTTCCATAATTCCCTTCTCAACAGCAGGAAAATAATTCTTAGGAACAGAACCACCAACAATTACCTGCTCAAATTCATAAGCCTCACTAGTATCACCTAGTGGCTCAAAACGCATCTTAACATGACCATATTGACCATGACCACCTGATTGCTTCTTGTGCTTATATTCAACATCAGAATTGCCAAGAATAGTCTCCTTATATGCAATTCTAGGCTTCTTTAGTTCAATTTCAACCTTGTAATTATCCTTAAGTCTTTCAACAACAAGCTCTAATTGCTGTTCAGAAATACCATATATTAATGTCTGATGGTTAGCTGCATCATTCTCTGTCTTAATAGTTAGGTCTTCCTGCATAATCTTATTTAATGCCTGAGAAGCTTTATCTTCTTCACCCTTCTTAACAACCTTATATCTTAGATATGTATAAGGTGTAGAGATAGCTGTTCTAATAAATACAATAGGGTTAGCCTTAGTTGATAATGAATCAGTTGTGGCAACCTTATTAAGCTTACTTAATGCACCAATATCACCAGCGTGAAGCTCTGCAACTTCCTCTGCCTTAGAGCCACGAAGAACATATAGCTTACCAGCCTTCTCTTCAACGTCCTTATGATGATTAAATAAGGCATCATCAGTCTTAATTACACCAGAATTAACCTTGATAAATGAATATTTACCAACAAATGGGTCAACCATAGTCTTGAATACGTAAGCAGACTTAGGTTTAGAGAAATCATAATTAGCAGCATATACTTCATTAGTCTTAGCATTAATTCCAGAACATTCTCTCTTATCAGGACTTGGAAGATACTTAATGATATCTACCATAAGTGTATACATTCCTCTAGCCTGTAAGTTAGCTCCCATAAGAACAGGAACTATGGAACACTCTGATACATTAACACGAAGAGCCTGACGAATCTCATCTTCAGAGAATTCATCACCATCAAAATATCTTTCCATATACTCTTCACTTGTCTCAGCAACAGCCTCAATCAAAAGCTCTCTATATTTCTCAAGATATTCATTAGAATAATCTGGTATATCACATTTCTCAACAGTGCCATCACCCTTCCACTTCTTAGCACGCTGTTGTAATACATTAACATATCCTACGAACTCGCCATTTTCTCTCATAGGCAAATGGAAAGGAGCAATTCTTTTACCATATAATTCTGACA
>ONCT01000059.1 GCA_900316395.1 uncultured Lachnospiraceae bacterium
TTACAAAAATTCCCGTATGTCTAAGTTGTCTCATTAACAATTTCCTCCATAGATTCGATAATTATATCCATTCCTTCTATAAGTGCATCCTCTGGTATAGTAAGCGGAGGGCCGATTTTTATTGTTCCTGTCATTGTACGAATTGACATAAGACCTTTCTCATACGCTCTTTCTATTATTCGATCGACCAATTCTATGTCGAGTTCTTTTGTTTCTGGTTTAACAACAACCGCCGCAAACGCAAGTCCAAACCCATGTATAGCAATAACTCTATCAGGAAACCGAGATTTAAGTTCTACAAATTTATTTCTTAATATCTCTTCTTTAATCTTGGCTTTCTCTACTAAGCGTTCTCTCTCAAGATATTTTAGGTTCGCTAATGCCGATGTGACAGGTAGTGGACTTCCACCATGAGTGCTATTAAGCGAACCATCAACATCAAGTATCTCACTTCTGCTAAGCACCGCAGATAGTGGTAGTGCACCGCTTACTGCCTTGCCACAGCATATAATATCTACATCAACATCATAATACTCGTATCCGAATAGTTTTCCTGTACGACCAAACCCTGCCTGAACTTCATCACTAACGAGCAACGCATTTTTCTCGGTTAAGAATTCTCTCAATGCCTTAATATATCCAACCGGATAGAACAATGCCGCCCATCCTTGATATGGTTCGAAAATCGCTCCTGCAATTGTGTCAAGATCAACTCCGGACTCTTCTAATTTTGCTATATCTTCATTAAAACGCTCTCTCCCCCATTTTTCGTCATATATCTGGCTCATATCTTGAAAAGCATCCGTCGGACATTCCAAGTGATATATATTAGGATCCTTGGTGCCAATCCATTCCCATGAAGTTGGCTTTCCTGCCATAGTCTGCGCCCCTAATGTTTTGCCATGAAAAGCCCCTAAGAAAGAAAGCATTCCGACTTTATTATCATTTTGCTTCTTACCATAAATGCGACATAGTTTAAGTGCACATTCTGTAGTCTCTGAACCGGTAGTTAAGAAAAACACCTTATCCATTTTTTCAGGCGCCATCTCAACAAGTTTCTCAGCAAGAAGAGACCTCTCCTCCAAAAAATAATAATAACTATTGAGGAGTGGTTTATCAATCATTTTTCGAAGAGCCTCAACCATCTCAGTGTTACCATGGCCCGCATTCGTCACAAAGATTCCAGATGAAAAATCAATCCAAACATTTCCCCACTTATCAAAAACCTGATAATCGATTGCTTTGTCCCAAACAGCATACAACTGGTTGTTCATCGACCACGGCTCGTATTTGACTGAACGATCAATAATTTCTATGCTCTCCGGCACAGGCAACATCGTACATATCTTCCTATGCTTAGTTTCCACCTTGGGAACTGCTTTAGGCTCTCTTCTGAATTTATATTCCATCTCATCCTCCAATCAGTAACTATTTTTCAAATAATCATATATCTTAGACCCATTTCTTGACAAAAGATACTCCAAATACTCAAACTCCTCTATCGTATCCACTTCTGTACACACCGGCGATTCATATGCCATCATTGAATCACCATATAACTTATTGTTGTCAACTATATACTTGGTATTTAGCACATCAACATATCCATCCGGAATATAAGCATCCGGGAATTCGTTCCTTCCGAGTCCAGTCATCTCATTATCAATGTTGTTTACCAGCCCGGTAAATGTGTTATTATCACTCATCAAATACCACTTATACGGAGATTCTGAAGCCTTATGAGCCGACCTCATGGATGTATATCCCTCAGAAGATACGTATCCATTAATAGCCTCATCCACAACCTCAACTTTCCTAAGCGGTGTTGTTACGCGAATGTGTGCGAAGTACTCAGGCACCTTTCCTTCATTGTTGTCAAACCAATTAATGGCATGTTCCATGAATTCATAATCAGTGGAACTATCACCTGCCAACTCTGCCGGTCTCATAAACGGCACTTCTGCCCCATACTTCTTCGCTATCTTTGCAATCTCTTTATCATCGGTGGAAACTACAATTCGAGATATGGTTTTAGACATTTTACATACTGCAATAGAATACGCAATTAAAGGATAACCTCCCAGTTTTTTGATGTTTTTTCCAGGCACTCCTTTTGAACCGCCTCTTGCTGGAATAATTGCCCAGACTTCACCTTTTCCTATGTTCATCTATCTATTCTCCATTAATCTAATATATAATTCATCCTTACGATCCGTATATGCGGGAAATGCACTGCGATAATCGGAAACATTGTTCTTTAAATCAATAGCTACGAGTTCATCATGTCCATCAATTATTAATAATACTTCTCCATCTGGTGCAATCACTTGACTGTTACCGACATATTTCACTTTGCCAATACTGCCAACACAATTGACGCCAATTACATACACTTGATTCTCTATTGCTCTTGCTCTAAGCAGCGTCTCCCAATGGTCATTCCTCTTTGCTGGCCAATTAGCCGGAACAATAATTACATCCGCCTTCTTAGATGCAACTCGAAACAGTTCGGGAAATCTTAAATCATAGCAAATGAGTGTGCTAAAAGTGATTCCACCCAATTCAAAAAATGATAAACTATCGCCGCTATCAAAATACACATCTTCATCAGAATATGAAAATGGATGAATCTTGACATAATCAGATATCAATGTACCGTTCGCATCTATAACAGTATAATGATTCTCGCTACTATCCTTATTCTTAACCCAACCAAACCCAATCGCCAAGTTATTTGCCTTAGAGATTTTCTTTACCTTAGCAATAGTCTCCTGATTTTCTTCTCCCGTCGTCTCGGTATTCATGGAGAATCCTGTAAAACTCATCTCTGGGAGCAGCAATAGTTCAATTGATTTATCATATGTCCTATTGATTATATTATTAAGCTTTTCAATATTACTTTTCTTATTTTCCCATAATATATGAGACTGTACTATTCCTATTTTCATTTCATTCCTTTTGTTGATAATTAAATACTAGAAATCTGTCCCCCATCTATTACAAGTTCTGCTCCAGTTATAAAGCTTGCTCGGTCTGATGAAAGGAATGCTATAGCGTTTGCTATCTCTTCAGGTTTACCAAATCGCTTCATAGGAACAGCAGACTTAATATATGACATGACTCCTTCTTCATCAGAATTCTTGAGTTCGTCCCATCGTCCACCTTCGAAATAAATATTGCCTGGCAGTACGCAATTAACTCTTATTCCATCATCTGCCCACTCTCTTGACAAATACTTACTCATCGTTCTTATTGCTGACTTTGCTGTTGCATATCCTATAGGAGCAGATAATACTTCTTTAGATACAATTGATGATATTAATACCACACATGGTTCATTACCGTCGCAGAGCAACGGATGAGCCTCGTTAAGAATGCTAACCGAACTCATAACATTAATATCATAGAATCTCTGCCACTCTGACTCATCAAGTTGAGCCTTATTTAAAGGCTTTCCACTACCGAGATTACATACTAATATATCTAATCCCTTATATTGCTCTCTTACAAAAGAGACACATTCTTCTATAGCCATATCATCAAGCATATTGCCACAAAACGCTTTCACTCTATCGCCATAATGTGAAGCCAACTCACTTTTAACTCTATCAAGCTTGTCTTGATTACGACCATTTATAATCACACGTGCACCTTCTTCTAAGAATACCCTAGCCGTCTCTAATCCAATCCCATTAGAAGATGCTGTTATTAATATTCGCTTATCCTTAAGCCCTAATTCCATACTTTACTCCAGTCCATACTTCTTGCAGTAGCCTCTTACATATTCAAGTTGAGATCCAATTGTAAATACCTCGCTACCATCTTCATCTCTTGCCGCTTGTAATATTATGCTTCCTTCATAATTAATATTTTTAAGAGCCGAAAATGTCTTATCAAAGTCTGCGCTACCTTTACCAAGTTCTACTGTAGAGCCGTTTAGCACCCTATCCTTAATATGGACATTTGCAATATACCTACCCAAGCTATTGATCTCTTCTTCATGGTCATATCCAAGACCAGAGCTATTGCCTGAATCATAATTAGCCCTAATAAGCGGATGATTTACATCATCAAGGAAGTTCTTGAATACTCCAACCGGCATATCCGTCTCACAACCAATTAATATATCGGCAACTTCGGCGATATACAATATATCCTGAAGAAAATCAATTGCTCTCTTTCGCTCCTCTTCTGTCTTAATCGAAGAGTCATCCACCATAGGAATCTCAATAATACTCGCTCCTATCTCATTCATTGCATCAACTATTCTTTGGATAAATTCTATGTTCTCTTCTCTAATCTTAAACATCTCGGTTCCTTGAAACTTGTAAAAAGGACGCCTCATAAAATAATCAAAACAAATAGAGTGAACGACGACAGAGGTGCTGTCTATAACACTTCTTACGTTACTCACTCCTGATGCCGACCACAACGGATTGTTCTGATAATTATCGTAATCGAATATCCACTCTATCTCATTTATTCCCAACTCTCCCCCAAGCTCGAATTCAACATTCCAATTGTCAAAAGGAAAGAATTGTATACCTCTTCCTTTAGGTGGCGTAAGCCTACCTTGCATAATACCATATGATCTCATAGTTCTCCTTCCTACCAACAAGTCCTGCCACCATCAACGATAACGGTGGCACCTGTCATATATGCGCTTGCATCAGAAATCATATATAGCACCGTACTCTGATACTCGTCCTTAGTTGCCATCCTTCCCATCGGCACAAGATTTGTTAGTTTCGTAACAAACTCTTCATCTTGACCATTCTCGATACCTGCTGGTGCTATTGCATTACATCTAACTCCATCTTTAGCCCAATATGTAGCTGTATACTTTGTAAGGCCAATAAGACCATGCTTAATAACAGAGTATGTAACAGGCTTCACAATCTGCTTAGCTTCATCAAGCCCATCTTTTCTATAGATACGCTGGTCAGGTGCAATTACGCCTAAATCAGAGGATATATTAAGTATTACACCACTTCTCTGTAATGCCATCTGACAGCCAAATACTTGTGTACACAAAAATGCTCCTGTTAGTCCTACTGCAATATCATCTTGCCATATATCCATAGGAAGATTATCAAAGCGAATTGCATCCATGTTAGATGAACCACTTTCAACCTTAGGATTATTAGCGGCATTATTAATTAGAATATCTATATGTCCATATTTATTTACAAGATCTTGGCATACTTTTTCAAGTTGTGTTCTTTCTGTAATGTCAACCTTATATGTCTCTATCTTTGATTTGTCATAATCGTTTAGCAAGCGTTTTTTTTCTATTGTTAGTTTCTCTTCTGAAATATCAAGTAGGGAAACCACCCCTCCACCTGATAGTACTGCGCGAGCATGACTATCAGCCATAAGTCCACCACCACCGGTGATGACGCATACCTTATCGGTAATCTTGAATTTGTCTAAAGCATTCATTAGTAATTCTCCTCATTAATTCAGCGATATCCTTGCAATCTCACTTTCAACATACTCTGCCAACAAATGTCCTATGAAAATATGCGCCTCTTGTATACGTGGTGTATCTTCTGAAGGCACCTTAATAACACATTTATAAATGCTCTCATCATAATAATTATCTCTGTTACCTGTCAACAGAATTGTGTGTATTCCATGTTTCGAAGCATATTCCATTGCCCTAACGACATTCTTGGATGTGCCACTTGTCGTAATACCTATAAGTACATCTCCCTTATGACTTTTTGCCTCTAATTGTCTTGCAAACACTCTATCAAAATCATAATCATTACCAATTGCAGTAAGACTAGATGTATTTACAGTAAGTGCCTCGGCATTAATAGCCTGCCTCTCCATATAAAATCGGCTTACGAATTCCGTTGCAATATGTTGAGCGTCAGAAGCACTCCCACCATTCCCGCATAAATAAAGAGCTCCCCCATTAATAAGACTATCAAGGATAATGTCAGCTGCCCGCACTATTGTTTCCTTTTGGTTCTCATTTTTCTCAATTTGTTCAAAAATCGTTATATGCTCTCTTATTCTTTCCGATAATAATTGCTTCATCTAGTTACCTCATAATATACAACAATTACTAATAATATTGCCCATTTGCAATCCATCTATATAACTCATATACACATGACTCTCCACCATATCCTTCAAGCACTATATCTGCCACATCCTTTACCTCTTCAATTGCATTGGCTGGACATAAGCCGTATCCCGCATATATAATTGCTTCGATATCATATTTACCATCACCAATATAAGCAATCTCTTCCCTTTTTATCCCAAGTTCACTTATAATGTGCTCTAGTGCAGACTTCTTATCCTTACATCCTCTTATGAATCTCTTCCATGCAATCTTACTCTCAAAGTAATCTACTATCGGTGTATCTTCACCTGTTATTGCAACAACATCTATCCCAAGAGTTCGAATACTGTTAATTGCATCGATCTCTGTCAGCCGAAATCGCTTAGACTCGTGTCCCTCTTGATCTACATATATATTGCCGTCAGTTATGACGCCGTCTATATCAAAGGCTATTAATTTGATTATCTCTATTTCTCTTCTTGTATCTTTTCCCATTCCTTCTTTAGCTCTTTTGCAACCTTTATATTCTCATCAATCATTATTATGCTTTGATCCACTAGGTTCTTTATGTCCTTATATTCATCATCATAGACTGTTCTAAGTCCCTGCAAAGCATCAAAATATTTTTCGCCTCTAAACTGCTCGTATAAGAACATATCCCTATCTTCTTCGAATCGTTTATTGTGCTCTGTTACTTTCTCAAAAAGCCTCTTAAATTCTTTGGTATTGTATTTCTTCTTCTCGTTAACTTCCCTTAATTTGTAATAATCTCTCTTCGCCTTGTTAAGATAATCGATATTATCATCAATCGCTTCAAAAGTGCGACTTATTTCTTTTGTTGCTTTCTTCTTGTCCGTATCGTCCTCAAATAATACCTTAGAAGAATTTATAATTCCTTCAAAGTCCATCCTCTCTTTCGGGCAGTATTTTTCTATGGCCTCTCTTATGGTTAATACTTCAGATCCATGTATTAATGCGCCTCCCTCCGTGGCATCAACTACTGTAATATCTTTTGCGGTTTCGATTTTTACCTCGAACCACTCTCTATACACATTCATATCAACTCGCGTTAAAACCTTGCCGCCATCTATACCATCTACATAGAAGTACTGCTCATCGTTCTCATCAGCATCCTCTTCATCTTCAAACGCATCAGCCGCATGCATCTTATTATCCGGAAAGCCACAATCCTGTCCCATAAGAATTATCGTATCAAACCCTAAGATTTGAGCAAGCGAAAATGCAATATGTGCCACAGAGCCCCCCGTCGGAAGAATCGGTATGGCATGTTTTTTGTCTCCAAAGACTTTCTCAAAAAGATCTTCCAAATAATCATCTCGACCGGACAAAAAAAACTTTCGACCATTGTTCACTCCTATTAACTCGTCCGCTCCATGAATATGCGTCAATAATGACAATTCTCTGCCCAATTCATTGTCAAGCGGATCTTTTCCGTAATCAGGATCTACACTCACTATGATGTCCGGTCTGATATTGTTGCTTACACACGTCTTCACCGATGCATCAACACATATAACAAACGCCCTGCCCTTGGCATCTTTAATATCTCGGATATTACCATCCAGCGATGGTCCCGCAGACAGAATAATAGCGGGATAATCCTTTACTTTTGGATGTTTATCAAATTCTTCCTTAATCTCTGTAACGGTCGACTCATCTACTAATCGCCTAAGATTCATGGCATAGTTATGTAGCATATGATCTTTATATGCCACGACGGTATTACGATCAAGAGTATTTCGTCTAAATGATTTTATTACTTCCTCTTCATATTTTTCATATTCTTTCTCGAATATTTTGTCAGAATTCGGTGTCTTCGCGAAATATGGCGTTCTAATGCTCTCGTAACCCATTGCTGTACCTAATGCAGTAAGGAAAGTATCGTATGCCGCTTCCCCTACGCATATTGCCGAACCCCTTTTCTCAAGAAAATCCGCATAATCATTGCGCGCCAAGTCATTATAAAAGATTTCTTCACATGGATGATATATAACAATATCTAGATCCGGATAGAGTTTTCTAAATTCAGTATAATATCTTATACTTCCTACTCCAAACACAACTACAATAGAGTTTGATTTTAAATCAGCAAATTGCTCACACCAAACTTTTATCGCTTGTTCCTGATCTATTTGACTTTGAACCATATATCCGTCATATGATTCAATTTCCTCTATATCTTCAATCATAAGTAATTCATCAACAATATCCCGGTTGATTTTTATCTCAGAATGCTGCTTTTTAATTGCCTTAATATTATTATCTAATATATTATTCATATCCCCACCAGTCTTATAATCATTCACCTAATGCATCTATATATATTGCAATAATTTCTCTCCACTCATAATAGAGACAATCTGCCAAGAGAAAGTCATCTCTATTATCAATCGCGTTCCGGTAATTATTGAGTCCCGTCTTAATATAATTAATTGTTGTCAGCTTATCTTCATCTGGCAACTGTTCGGCAACATCAAGTATTATACCCGCAGATTGATGTATTGCATCATTAATAACATCTATATCAGCGCCTTTGCCCTGCAATACTTCTGCTGCTTGTTCCTCTATAATATGTAAGTATTTCATAAGCGTATTCTTCATATCTATTCTTGATGTTCTCTTAGACGATTACATCACTCCTCCTGATAATTTATTCTATTTAGAAATTCATCTATCAATTCAACAAAAGTCCCTTTGATAATTATAATATAACAATCAAAAAAAAGGAACCGCAAATGCGGTTCCCTTGTATAGTACTTTACAGATAATCTCACGATCCCTCTTACTGAAGTAATGAAAGAACTCCCTGTGTAGATTGGTTAGCCTGAGCAAGCATTGACTGACCTGCTTGTGTAAGAATGTTATTCTTAGAGAATCTAAC
>ONCT01000058.1 GCA_900316395.1 uncultured Lachnospiraceae bacterium
AGTTCATAGAACTTATCTAACGCTTCCTGACCATCGCTTGCCTCAATAATCTCATAGTTTTCTTTTGATAAGAAATCATTAACAAGCTTTCTTATTCTACTTTCATCATCTGCAATAAGTATTTTTGTTGACATAACATTTCCCCTCATCTAATTTATCTATTACTACTTAGACTCTTATAATAATTCTCTTTTCTCTGCAAATCCTCTTCTCTTCGCTCTAAATCCTGTTCCCATGAAGCGTACTTATTCTGAAGCACTTCTTCGTAATTCAGCACTGTAGGATTATCACTTGTATTAGCAATAATGAACATTCCTACTACAGTTAACAATAGGACTACTGAAATAACTATGAATGCCACAGACAATTTAGTAAGCCTGCTATTTTTAGCAATAAGCTTTTTCTCCCTTTGCTTTGCCTTGAGGTCATCGCTGGCGCTACTTTTATTGCCCGCAGTGCCATTGCCCTTATTCTTTACATCCTTCTCATTACTTTCTAGTATCTCTTCTTCGCTAATAGGTATGGCTTCTATTGTTGCAGGATCAACATCTGACCTGAGCAAATAGTCTTGAATGCTTTTTAGATAGGAAATGCCTACCTGTGTATGAAACATCCTTCTAGAAACCATCTGATTATACAAAGCCAACAGCGACTTGGTATCATCAAAATTAAGCTGCTTACTAACATATTCAACAGCCTCTTGTTCTTTTAATGCCTCTTCACCTATCTTAGGATTGTCAAATGCAAATCCACTAACAGTAATTACCTTGTTATCTTCCATGGTTAAAGTAAAATCTAGCCTTTCTTAATTGATTTTCTTCTCTTCTGCTTATCCTCATACAATACTTCATCAGAGCTTGCTATTATCTTCGTAAGGTCCATATCATCCTGGCATACAAATGAATGGAACCCTGCAGAAAGCTCTACAAAATATGGTTTTTCACAAGTAAGATTAAATAAAAATGTGGCTTCCTTAAGCTTATCTCTAAGCTTGGCAATCTTCTCATCTGCTGTCATATCGTTAGGCACTGGAACAAATGCAACGAATTCATCACCACCAATTCGTGCGCAGAAGCCATCACGAGGCATAATACCTGTAAGAAGCTTAGATGCAGAAATAATTGCAAAATCGCCATCGGCATGACCAAAGCAGTCATTTATCTCCTTAAGATGATCTAGGTCGCCAAACATTATAACTGCTTCTTTGCCCTTTCTTCTGTTAATGGAAGCAAGAGCCTGTTCCATAAAACCACGTCTATTAAGAATATTGGTAAGCTCATCATATCTTGAAATAAAGCTAAGAATCTGGTTAGATTCCCTGACACGCTCCATAGAAAGCTGCATTTCTTTTTTCGCTTCTTCTTCCTGTCTTTTAATCTTGAAAAAGCGAAGCAGATTACTAATCTGAAGACTAAATAATAAAGTAAACTGACTATCACTCATGTCATTCCGACACAACATCAAACCATACTGTTCTTCACTAGAGAAAAGCACATAAGCATGATAATTGCCCTCAGTATCAGGTAGAAAATCACTAAAGCCCTTATGTCTTGACACCAGATGACTTCGCCACTCCTTATGTGGAATAACAGTTATATTATCATCGTCAAATCCACCAGCGAAATACATATGTCTAGAATTGCCAGTAGAATCAGAATCCATATCCATTAAAGAATTCCGATTAATAAACATATATACATTATCCTTATATGCATCTCTAAGTCTTGTAAATAATTCCTTGAAAAATCCATCTGTAGATACAGTAGAATCAATAAATTCACGAACGAAAAATGATACATCCCAGGCCTGAGACTTTAATTTCTCATTCTCCAACGAAAGACTGTTAGCAACCCCCACCAGTTCATCATAAGTTATATTATAATTATCGATATTATGGTCTCTTAATATTCCTGAATATTTGCTAATACCCTTTAGGTTATCTAATTGATTATTCTTACATCCGCATGAACACCTGGTAAGTAAATCAATAGGATACTCAATGCTTTCAACCGCCTTCCCATCAGCTAAATCAAGTGCCATATCAAGTGCCTTGGAAGCAAACAATCTGGCATCATGGTTAACAGTTGTAAGGGCAGGGTCTAACTTGGAAGATATATCAATATCATCAAATCCAGTTATTGCAATATCCTTTCCAACAACAAGGCCTCTCTTATCGCATACCTCATAGCAGGCTCTTGCCATATTGTCATTGGCGCAGCATATTGCTTCAACATTTTCATTATTATCAAGCAGTTCTTCAACTATGCTGTGAACTTTTGTCGTATAATCGCCATAGCCAATCATGCTTTCATCAACTTCAAGACCTGCTTCTTCCATACCATTTCTATACGCCTTAAGGCGTAGATTGGCGCTATAATTATCCTGAGGTCCTGACAGGTATGCAATCCTTTTATACCCATGAACATTAGTAAGATGCCTAACAACACTTAGCATAGATTCATAACTATCTGCAACAACAAACGGAATACTATCATCACTTGGAATTGCTTCTAATATAACTGTAGGTATTCCCTGGCATTGCTCTAATACTTCTTCCATAGTCGGTGCCCCTAACACACCAGACATTGAGCCATAACATACGATACAAGCATCACAGCCTGTATAATTAACATAATCATAAATGGCTGAGAATTGATAATTCTTATGCTTCTCATTTGCACCATTGATGTCATCGGCATCGCTTAAGACTCTGTAGCCTGACAGAAATATAAGTCTAACTCCACGTTCTTTGGCCAGTATATCAAACTCATGCATCAGAGACGTTATATATTCAGATTGATTATTACCTACCATAATGGTAATAGTTTTCATTACTAATCACCTCTACATCAATATAATTATCGACATATTCTATATAGTCTTAAGAATATCAGAATATTCTAATATCAGAGAATCAAACATAAACATCATTATTCTGTCAACATTCATTCTCTCTTGGTCAGTATTAAAAAAGGTTGTACTATATGTACTACAAAATATAGCGTTATTGCCATCTCCTTCAAGAAAATACTTGCCAGTACTTATTGAAGAATTAATCTTATTAACAGCTTGTAGAAAAGAATCATAGTCACCATGTAGAGATACAGGACACTTTATAACAAAGCCAACTGTATGCATAAAATCAGTACCGCCAATCTTAAAATCGGCATCTACTACAGCTCTATGATTAGAAAGTTCAATGTCTTTGGCAGTGAAGTTCAATTCGCCATCGGTATATTCTACTGCAATATTTCTTTCATCAAACTTACTTTTTACTAACTCAACAAGTTCAACTTTTTCCATAAGTCCCTCGAACCCCAATTTTATCACCCATTAACACTCTAGTCTCTAGTCCATTCTTAGTGTTCTTAATTATATCATCATCAATTATTACACTATCCTTCTTAAACAAGAGTACAATTGTAGAGCCACCGAATTCAAAATAGCCCTTCTCTTCACCTCTTGACACCTTAGCCATTTCATGATGATTAGTAATTCTTCCAACCATCAATGCGCCAACCTCCATCTGAATAATATCACCGAAATTATTAGATCTAATCATTGTATACTCACGATGATTCTCCCTATAAATCGGCATCATATCATTAGCAACTGGGTTAACTGTATGATATACCCCTTCAATAGAACGGTTCCTACTCTTAAGGCCATCATCTATGTATATATATCTATGATAATCATCTACTGTAAGGCGAAATACTAATGCCTTGCCACCATGATATTTCTTAGCCAGCTTTCTGTCACGCAGCAAAGAATTAACACTATAGAGGGTATCCTTAATGGACATAACACAATCCTCATTAATATCATATACTGTAAGCTTACTATCACATGGACTTATAAGATGACTCTTATCCATATCAATAGTTCTCTTGCCTTCCTTAATCTTACGGGTGAAGAAATCATTATAGCTTTCGAATTCTCTATCTTCATATTGAGTCATATCAATTAGATTATTCCTAATAAATGGCTTAATCAAGAACTTCGAATAGCTTGAATTCATAAATGCTCCACCAATATTAGAAATAAAAGGCTTCGTTAAAATACCAAGCAAGAATTTACCAAAGGAAGTAGTATATAGCTTCTTCAAAAAGACATCCTGCGAATCATCACAACCAACAACATTACCATCTCTTAATACGTATCTCATAATAACCCCCAATAGTTATGACTAACTAATAACTCAATATCTATAATCATTCCATAATATTATACTATAAAACAAATATTTATCGCAATAATTAAAATAACACCTATAAAAACATATCCTTCAAACTCAGCTATGCCTAATTATCAAAAGATATATTATTATAGGTGTTATATTAGATTCGTACCAAAGCCCCATATATCTGGTAATGCAAAATCGACTTCGATACAATATTATATTTTTTATTATCTAAACCTAATTACCCAGCTAACACAGTCAGGGCATTTGCTGTCTCTCCTATGTTATGAGTCTGAACAATTCCCATCTTGGCCAACACAAGAATTACTACAAGTAAAATGATTACTACTAATACAATGGCAAAAATAATCCACATATTAGGCTTAGGAATCTTGATATTAACAATGTAAAGAATTGCTTGAAGTATAAACAATGCATGGAGCACAATCATAAATGCTGTAGGTGGAATAAGAATTCCTACCACATACATTAGCGAAAGCGATACTGATATGGTAGTAATAGGCACACCATGATACACCTTCTTAGACTCAGGGCTTTGTACAACCCTTTTTTCTTCCATTACATTAAAGTATGCAAGTCTAATAACTCCGCATACAAGGAACATACATAATACTGCTATTCCAAGTGGCTTATTCATACCCATATTGTATGCAATCACTACAGGAAATACACCGAAGCAAACTACATCACATAAAGAATCTAATTGGATTCCGAATGCCTTCTCATCATCTGTTCTATTCTTCTTAGTTCTTGCAATCTTGCCATCTAAGGTATCACACATTCCTGAAAATGCAAGACAGATAATGGCTATTAAAAAATTGCCATTACATGCTTCTGTCATACCTATGACCGCAGATATAATTCCTAGAAAAGATGTAATTACGGTATAATCATAAAATCCTATCATTCTACTTTACTCCCTTTAATAAATATTTTGATATATGCTACAACTGTCATAACTGCACTGATAAGCAACTGAATATAATAACTAAATCCTCTACTAAGAATCATTGCAGGAAGTGTCAAATCACCAAATACAGGTTGGAACATTGCAAGGAACAGTCTCTCAGTGATACCCATTCCTCCAGGAAGAGGCATCATATCAGCGCCTACTGATATCAGACACTGCAATGTAAGTATTTCAATAGCAGATGTACCCTTCAAATGGAATGACCAATATACAATATTAGTAATAAAGAACAGAATCACTCTCTGGATAATTGAAAGTAACAACACATTAAGCATAACAACCTTGTGTTCACGAAGATACTTAGCAGCATCCTCATACTTAATCATCATATCATCTGTCTTGTACATCCACTTATCTTTATCTTTGATAATTCTAATTCTAGATAACAAGCTAATCATCTTCTTAATAAACCATTTTGCAAGTGAAGGCTTATATACAAGAACAAGGAGTGCCGCAATAAATACTACATTAAGAGCAATTCCAAGCCACACCCAGAATTCTACAGGTTCAACAGCATCCATTATGCTCTTCGGTCTTATAATTAGTATTACTCCACCTAATAGAACCAATACAGCTTTATATCCAACAGTTATAAGAAGAAGCACTAAGGTTGAATGGGCTACAGATATCTTATCCTTCCTCATAAACACAACCTGTGCTGGCTGACCACCAGAGGCAGATGGTGTAATACAGCTAAAGAAGAACCCTACAAATGAATATAAATAGCAGCGCATTAATCTTAGCTTAATACCAAGAGTATTGAACAAATACTTCATGATAATAGATTCAAACAGAATAAATGCAAGGACACAAATAATACATGGCGCAATAAGTATTACAGGATCACACTTACCAAGTCCATCAAGAACCTCCTGTAGATTCTCACCACGAAATACGCCATATAATGTAAGTCCAAATACAACTACCAGAAAAACAACATTTATTATATTTCTCTTTGTTTGTTTACTCATTATTTATACCCTCACATCACACTATTATACATAATATTGGCAAAAAATAATAGACCTAAAAAAATAGAATTAATCTAAAATAATCAACAGCTTATAGTGCCATATAAACAATAAGTAAAAAAGGTCTAGCCGACAACAATCGACTAGACCTATATAAAGTTCTACATCTTGAAATATCCAAGCTCTTTCTGAAGTGCGTGTGCAAGATTAAGTAAATCATCTGCCTGATTAGACACAAGATTAATTGTAGCATTCAATTCTTCCATTGATGCTGTTGTCTGTTCAGTTGATGCAGAGTTCTGTTGTGCAATAGCAACTAGTGAATTAACAACATCTACTACTCTGTTTCTACTCTCGTTACATTCCTCTGTTCTATCAGAGATATTATTAGTCTCCACAGATGAAGAAGCAATACCATCGTTAACATCTCTGAACTTCTCTTTGGTCTCTTCAAGCTTCTCTTGCTGCTCTTCAATTATTATCTCAACTTCCTTCATAGCCTCAACTGTTGTCTTAGACTCAGAAAGAAGATTATTAACAACATCCTCAATTGTCTTAGCAGAATCGCTTGATTCTTCTGCCAGCTTCTGAATCTCTGATGCAACTACCGCAAATCCACGTCCAGCTTCTCCTGCACGAGCAGCCTCTATACTTGCATTAAGAGATAACAGGTTAGTCTCTTCTGCAATTGATGTAATAAGAAGTACTGCATCCTGAATCTTAGAAGCTGATTCATCAGTTAACTGTACCTGTCTTGCAATCTTAGCAATGGCTTCATTAGTCTTATCATTAGAATCACTAAGAATTCCAATAATTCTATTAGAATCATCACCAGCATTCTTCATAACAGTTGATGTCTCATTAAGAGCTGATACACCACCAACAATTCCTTCAATCTGCTCACCCATATTATTAATCTGGTTATTAGCTGTCTCAATCTGCTCAGCCTGAGAAATTGCACCCTTAGATATATCTTCAACTGCATGGCTTATCTCATCAGCAGCTATACTTGTTGTGGATGTCATATCCTGAATATTATTACTTGAAGCAATAAGTGTGTCTGCAGCCTCAAGAATCCTTCCAACAGTGCCCTTAAGTGTTTCTGCAGTAGCTGTAATAGCTCTAGACAAATCACCTATCTCATCTGTTCTCTTGGCAACCTTCTTATTCATCTTAACATTAAGCTCACCATTAGATAATGCAGTCATTGCATCTTTACAATTAACAATGGAGCCACTAATATCACGAGCACATATAATTGTAACAATAATTGCAAGTATTAGAAGAACAACACCAGTAATTATTATTATAACTAACACATTAAGTGATTGAGCGCGTA
This sequence comes from uncultured Lachnospiraceae bacterium, assembly GCA_900316395.1. GTDB lineage: Bacteria > Bacillota > Clostridia > Lachnospirales > Lachnospiraceae > RUG191. Next base: position 7,485 of record ONCT01000058.1, read on the forward strand.
CATTATCAGAAGGCATTCCTGCAAATGAGCATCCAATAACGGTATCACCATTTTTGAGCGGAACATATGAAGCAAAATACTTCTGTCCATTAATAACAATATCGCTAGTTGTGTATTCCTCTCCCTTCATAATGGTATCATATACCTCATCAGATATATCTGTACCAATTATACGTTTACCATCTTCACCAATAAGAGTTGTAGCTCTTCTTGTCTTATCATATATAAGAGTAACATCCTGGGAAGAACCCTCTACAAAACCATCCATCTTATCAGTATTAGAAGTAATATTATAATTACCCTTTAATAGATTATTATTCGAATCTAGATGATAATCTCCATCATTAACCAAATCATATCCTGCTTTAACAGAATTTGCTGTTGCAGTTAAGTTATCAAGAGCTTCTTTCGATAAGGCTGATTTCATCTGGAAATAACTAATAATAGCAACACCTAATCCCAATAATACCACTGGAATTATTACCATCATCAGAAGTCGTATTAACAGACCAAATTTGTTCCCTTTTTTCTCAGCTTTGTTAGTATTATTCTTGCTCATATTATCGCCCCTTTTCGCAATTAATTATGGAAAAAATCCCTGCATAATATAATACTATATCTAGCATGTTTTTTCAATGAAAATACTCAACATATAATCTTTGTTATATTATTTACAATAACTATAATTTAATATATTAATACACAAAAAAGACGGATGAATAATCCGCCTAAGTAGTGGACTAGACGGGAGTCGAACAATAATAGCGATTGCTAAACCCCTTGAAAATACTAGACTTTTTATTTCGTTTTGACAACTTTTGACAACTTTTCCTTTTGTGCAACATTTTTTATACTCATTTTCATATATATTGTGGCTTGTTTCGAGTATAAAATTTCTATATTGAAACAACAATTAAAATACATTATTTTATAATTTTATTAGCCATAACAGGATAAATAAAATCTACTGTGTTTTCATAAAAATTAGTTTGTTCAGACTTCAAATAACTTATTAATTTTTCTCCATTATCTTTATTGTTCTGATATGAATTTAGTGCGTTAATATATAAAGGTTTATTGTCATTATTAATTATTAAAGGTACAATATCATTTTTTATACACTCTCTAAACAAAATAAGTCTGCCTGTCCTTCCATTTCCATCTTGAAATGGATGAATCCTTTCATAATCTGAGTGCATCAAAGCCAAATCTTCTAGAGAATGTGTTGTTTTATTATGATAATTAAAAATAAACTGTTTCATTCTTTCTGGAACATCAGAAGGATTTGTAACACTTATATTTGAAACCATATTCTTACGATTTTTATATTCTCCACAAGGATAACCATTTGCTCTATCCTCAAACACACCCACTTTCAAATTATAATGAAATTGTTTGATTAAATCCTCAGATAATGGTAAATCTATTGTATCTAACATATAATTAAACATAAGGAAGTGACCAGTCATTTCTTCAATATCTTTACTTCTAATTATTTCTCCGTCAGCTATAATTGTTTTAGTATCAAAAAGAGTAGCAGTTTGTTCTTCTGTTAAGGTACTACCTTCAATTCTATTAGAATTATAAGCCATTTTCCTTTGAATATACCCATATATCCCACTTCTATCTTCTTTTTCTCGTTCTATTTTTATTCTTAATAATAATTCTCTTACATATTCTTTATCATTCATAAATAACACCTCTGCTCTCTGAAATTATTATAACATAGAATGTTATATAATCATTTATATTTTATAAAGTATGTTGACAGGAGGGCAAAGATAGGTGTATCTTTTTTCAATCTTTGCTACTCATAATTATCCTTACCAAAACAACATTTCTAATAATTTATTTTTTTCTGTTCTTTCATCAAAAAATTCTTCTATTCGTAAAAGTATTATATTCATAATATCGCAGAATAACCATTTATCATCTGGTCTTATATCTTCTTCGTCTAATTCTTCTAAATATGATTCAAATCCGTCATATAGTTGTAAAACCTTAATAAATGCGTTCTTTGATTCTTTAGTAGGTTGACACTCCATTATTTTTTCCAACCTTTTTCTATCTCTTTTTAACCCTTCAATTTGTTCTTCAAAACTTTCGTCTGCAATCTTCTTAAATTCTTCTCTCGTAAATTCTCTGTAACTTTTCATAGTGTTGTCCTCCTTAAAATTATTATTTTGTGTTACAAGTTTCTTACATTTATGGAATGTCACAATTTATGCTTTTTCCGTAAAATGTTTTTGCGTTTTTCTCCCTTCTACTTATATCTTGTAAAAAAAACAATAATTCCATAAAAATTTTTTAATTTTTTTACTATGAATTGAGTTTTTTATCCTTATATCTCAAGAATACTCTCAAAAATTCTTTTACATATTCTTAATCATTCATAATCAACACCTCTACTCTCTAAAATTATTATTACATAGAATGTTATATAATCATTTATATTTTATAAAGTGTGTTGGCAGGAGGGCAAAGATAGGTGTATCTTTGTCCTTGAAAACAGATTATTTTCTAAACCAACTATCAAGATACGAGCGATTGTATTTGCATTCGCAAATCTCCATCGGCAAGTATGCTATCTTGACAGTTGAAATAAAGGAGTTGTTTTCACAACCCCTTTTATATATTACTCTGATAATTTAACATGCCATTCATTATCAATAAGTTCAACATTATCAATTTTTGCTCTTGAAAGCCACGCAAGAGTTGTTGCAGATACTTCGTCTTTGGAAGTAAATTTCTTAATACTACCATCTATTTTGCAGGTATAATTGATTATTCTAGTATCTTTATCATCTTCCCTACACCAACTAAAAAAGCTTTTTCTCATATTCTACACCTA
>ONCT01000057.1:0-1104 GCA_900316395.1 uncultured Lachnospiraceae bacterium
TGAAAACATTCTTAAAGACATCCTTCTTAAGAATAGAGCGGAGGTTATGAATATGGTTATTACAGAATTTAATGAAGAAGTATTTGTAAAAGGTATACGAGAAGAAGGTCGCGAAGAAGGTCGCGAAGAAGGTCGCAAGGAACGTGAAGCACTTGAAGCAGAAAACCAAATGCTCAAAAAAGAACTCGAAGAGTTAAAACTCTCCATTAATAAGTCCTAGAGTTTCATATAAAACCACTAAGCCCCTCAAGCAAATCGCTTAAGGGGCTTAAATTATGTCCTTATGTACTCTTCAACTTACCTACCAACAACCAACGACATCCTGCCTACCTTAGACTGAACATCGGCATAATTGTAACATTAACAGTTCTGGTATCATCCAGACCTTCATCATTAATAGTCTTACCAAACTCGTCAACATATGAACTATCCAGCTCTATGATATATTCCGCTGAACCAGTTGCCGCAACATCGGCAAAGCTAACTGGAACAGTTATAGGATCCTCTCTGTTATCCTTATTACGCACAATTGGGAATCCCGCTATTACTTCTCCATCTCGCTTAACTGTGACATTGTATTTTCTGCTACTCTTAATCTTAGCATTTGTAGTATCATCAAATATATTGAATCTAATCTCCGCCGAATCACCATCAACATATATGTTAGATACCTTACCATTATTAACAGCTTCCGTATTAAGAACATTAATGTATGGCTTAGCAGCACTTGAACGATAAGCCGCTACCATAGTATTAATGAACAACTTAATCTCGTCATCAGACATCGGTGATTTACTACTAGTGCTATGCCCAAGACCTGTATACGTAGTATTGTTCTTAGTATAAATGTAATAATTATTACGAGAATCCTGATGCTTACTATCATATACATTAATAGAATTACTATTAACCTGAGAGTCTCCGCCTCTGTCACCAGTTTCAGCCAGATTATACCATACTAATACATCTCCATCGTTATCATATTCCAAGTCCAACTGATAGTTCTGCGCATGGGTATCAGCGACAAATATGGTTTCTGGTATATCAAACGGATACTTTGTAATCTGACCTTCATTAGCAGCCTGTACCCTATTAGTAAGCATT
>ONCT01000057.1:1133-11580 GCA_900316395.1 uncultured Lachnospiraceae bacterium
ATATAAGCTGTCTTCTGCTATTTAAGTTATTAAGGTCTACATTCTCAACTTTTCTGTCAACTCTATCTTTAAAGCCTTCAAAACTGGCATTTCTATCCTTATTCTTGGTTTTATTTCCATATTTATCAACATAATCATAGTTAATATAATTATAAAATAGCATTGACCTAACAGAGTTATCCATTATCATATTAGCAGGCTTGTATTCATGATTTCTATAATAATCCCTAATTACGCCAATTGGCTTTGTAATAGCCTGTTCTCTATGTAACGGATGTCTAATATATCCATAGTATTCCTGAAGATTAGGGTCATCGAAATTGCCATATGTATAAGTGTATTTATCAATAAGTGGCGTCTCATTATAATCCTTTACCTGAAGCCATATTGTATTACCATCCCAAAAGCTGGTCGTCAACCTCTCTAACATAGAAGTAAATATCTTGAAATTCTCACTAGGTTCAAATGTCAAATCACGCCTTCCATAAGAATAATACTTCATATAATCATAATCTATACCTGTAGGTTCAGTCACATTATAGTTTTCTGCGTCAAAGTATTTCCTTATCTGACCTGATATATCCCTTAGATAATACCTTACATCAGACTGTATTACTTTCGTCTCTTCATAATTCATTGGAAAGTTTCCACCAATCTTATTCTTACCAGCAATATCAATTGACGTATCCTGAACTAAGTCATGGCTTAAGATAACAGCTTTGCCAGCATCTCTGAATTTCTCGAAGCCATAGATAAAATCTTCGTCATTGGTAAAATACGCAACATCTTTAAAGCCTATAACTAGCATATCGTAGCTCATTATATCACTAGCCCACTGTTCTCTATTATTATGATATGTTCTATACCAATCACTATTCTTTTTAAACTCAACTTGAATGTTGAAATCTTCAAGTCCACTTGTAAGGTTTCTGAATTTCCTGCCCACTTCTGAATCATCAGCAAAATTCACAGTAGTACCACCGGCATCATCCTGCATATCAGGCATAAGATTCATCTGAAGCACACTAATTTTAGTTTTTTCGGCATTAGGAGGAATAGGAATTCTAGTATAGCCAATCTCTGAAAAACGAACAGAATCATTATCCCTGTTATATATCTCTATCTTCCAAGGAATCATACCCACATCAGACGAAGGAAGACCTTTCGTCACAAGATATGTATGATTACTTATCAATTCTCTTTCACTTACTATTTTCTTATCAGTCTCATCATATATTATAAGGCCAGCAGACTTCTCCGAATCATATTCCTTACTATCATTATTTGCACTCTTCTCCTTATAATAATTAATACAACCTTCGAATATACCATTACCATTACTATCTGTATATACATTCACTCCATATTTTGAATCATTATTACCATTCAACTGAAAATGATACTGTAATACATTATTACCTTCGTCGTCCTTTTGGGTATTATAGTTGATGCGATCTGTCTGTATATATTCTTTTGGAAGACCTGTTTCACTATTTGTTGTGCTGGTAAATTTAGCAGAACACCTATATTGTTCTAAATCCTTCTTAACAATATTAAGCCTATCCGTTACACCATGCGCATACTTATTAACAGCAGAGCCATTCTTCTTAGCAAGTTGGTATACAAAGGAACTTCTGTCAATCTTATTAGTATTAGGGTTATCAGAATCACCCATTTGTGTACTGTATAAGTCATCTGCAACAATTATAGGACCCTGCTTAGAGAAATCGAGAAGCTGATCATACTTCTTCTTCGTTAAATCATTACCAGAGTATCTAAGTCCTATCATATTAGCATCAGAACCATGTTTTGTCGCATACATATTAACACCCACTGGATTATCACTCGTATGCCACCAGGATCCGATTTTTAAATCTAATACTGTCTCTTCAACACCGTAAAACCCATTTCCATCGAATAATCCACTTGGCCATCCGATACCATGTCCTGCAACTATCGGACGATGAAATGGTTCTTCGTAATATGGTACATCAACATCGACATATACAGGTACAAACGCGATCCACCTATCTATAAAACTAATAGTATTAGAATACCATTTTCCATTAGGTAGTTTTGCATTATTAGATGATGACCATACATTGTTACAGAGAAGTCCATAATTCCACTTATATGAATTATCGTCTTCTTTATTCTGCTCTAGCATCTCATCTCCACCAAATGTAGTAACAAGATCTCCTACCGCAGTATAAGCCATCTGGCTCGGAAGGGCATCATTATACCCTACCTTACCATCCTGTCCAGATCCTCCATTAGTCTCATCCTGATGTTTATTACCAACAATAACCATGTCATAATTCTCATTGACATCTTCATTTTTACCAATGAATTCATATGTAGGCATTTTTGTAATCTTAATATCACCATTACCATTAACGTCACCATCACCTACATCTTTCTTTGTTCCTATAAACCATGGGAATAGTGACACATATCTCTTAAGCCATGAATCTCTATCACCCTTATTATAGTAGAATTGTTCATTAGGTTGTAACTCTAATAATCGAAGCTCCTTTGGCTGGTTAAATCCCTGCGACTCCTTATATATAGCAGAAATCATCTTTGCAACAGACATAGTCTGACCACCCCCAACATTCTCAAATGCAGGTGAAGTCTCATTATTATTATTAATCTTGTCGTTATTAGCAAAATCTGTTGTAAGCCATGAATCATCCTTTCCCTCGAAGTTATATACGAAGTTGGATTTACCTAATGCATCCTTATACTCTCCTCTATTAGCATAATTATAATTTCTATAGAACGCCTTATACTCGTTATCATTATTCATATTATTAAGCTTGACAGAATAGTTGGTTCCAGATAGATTATACGCAAGCTTGGCGCCTAAGTTATTATATACATCACATAAAAGTTTAAGATTCTTACAATTGTTAGAATCTGCTGTATTAATAGCATCATCGTCCACAACTATTGCTGCCGGATATACAGTCTGATAATCAACAATATTAGGGCCTGCTCCACGTTCAATCATATAATTAACAGTTGCAGTCGACAGATCTCCAGAGCCTCCATTACTATTAACGAACTTCGGAGCACCATGGACCTCCTCGCCCTTAAGTGCATATTCTATTCTATATCCTGTTGCGGCATCATGAATAATAATCATATCCGCATTATCGATAATATCCTTTGCCTTCTGTGCCTCAGAATTATTACCATCGCCCACATCCAACTGTGATGGCGTAACTGTAACAACCTTCATCTTGAAGTCAAGAGCTGAAGCCTGACTATTACCGAGTAATTCTTTGACAAGCTTATCATTACTTACTACAGGATTTGCCTCATACTCATAATATACATCTTCCGTTCTTGTCATATAGATTTTGTCACCAATCTGTGCGCCTTTTATGGCTGAATCAGAAGCATTCTCAACAAATATATTCTCGTTATTATAATTATTGTTAGGAACCCACTGAAAATCTCCTATTGAAGTAAAGTAATAATTATAGGCTTTATCTCCTACAGCACCACTTATAGCACCGCCCTGTGAACCATTATTATAAGAGAATTGTCTCGGCTGCCCGTCTTCAGAATACATCTCTCTTGTACAAGGAACCGCGCCCTGTTCTACACCGCCTTGTCCAACATGCTTAAATTCGCCCAGACTTACCCAGTCAAAATGCTCATATAAATCCTTATTATCAAAAGCCATTGGTTCAAAACGTTGATTTGTAGTGTTGTACACATAACTACCAACATTAGAGTTCACCTTGGTAAAATATCCAAATTCAGAGAAGCCTTTATCACTTCCACTAGTACCCATACCCTGGTACTCATCATACTTCGTAGTGAAGTCAACATAATCAATAGTAGATGCATCCCATACAAACAAATGAGATGTCCTACGTTTTCCCACCTTGGACGGTTTACTATCATCTGTAGGATCATCACTGCCAAAAGCATTCTTATATATATTAGCAGCTGTTCCTTCAACATTCTTATCAGTTGCACCAATTCTCATAAGCCTGTCAGACTCTCCCGGCTCCGAACCCTTAATAAGATATCCAACCATGGCACTCTCAACATCAGGAACAATCTCAAGTATAGTAAAAGGATTCGTATCACTGCCAAATGGTTGCGACGAATCCTTCTTAGTATAATCTGGCAGAGCTTTCCCACTTGATGCACTAATCACAGCAGCCGTAGATGTTGTAAGAACACCAACAAAGAATGCCAATACTACTCCCAATACAATTATTATAGTCTTTTTTTGTCCACTACTCATGCCCTTATTCATGTCCCTCTCCTAATTAAGTTTCCTATATAATGTGTATATTTTATTTAATTTATTATATAAACACCTTTCTATCTAATTACCCTCTTTTACAGAGTTTCCCTTAAAATGTATAATTCGCAACAAAAACTGTGCACAAGTTACAAAAAATACTCAATTTTAAGTATTTTGTTTGTAAATTCTCAACAAAAATTATAATGGGTTTTTTGCAACAAAAGCCCCCTAATGCATATTGCTTTAGGGGGCTTAATTAGTTTACTCAATATAAATTGTTAGGATAAGTCTACCGCAAGTTGAACATAGGCATAAGAGTTATATTAACAGTTTGTATATACGACGATGTTACATAGGTTTTCTGTTTTTCATCATAATAGCTTGAATTAAGCACAATATAATACTCTGCATCACCACTTGCCATAACCTCATCTATAGATACATCAAAATACAAATCATCTAATCGTGATACCTCATGTGGCATTTCCACAAACTCTAGCTCTCCTGTCTTTCCTTTTTTCTGTAAATATACCTGATACGTTCTTGCATCTGTAATCTGAGAGTTAGTTGTATCATCAACCACACGATAATTCACTCTGGTATTCTCTTCTTCCGCATACAAAGTAGTTGAATTACCATTATTAATTGCACCTGGATTAGTCACTCTTATATAAGGATCTGAGGCACTTGAACGATATGCATTAACCATAGTATTAAGGAATAATTTAATCTCGTCATCTTCCAGCGCAGGATAACCTTCTTCTCCCTGAGTATGACCTACACTTGTATAAGTTACATTACCCTTTGTGTAGATATAATAATTATTGCGTGAATCTAGATTCTTTCCTCCATAGACATCGTAGTCATTCATGTCTCCACCAATAAGATCATACCATACAACTACATCTCCATCCACATCATATTCCAAGTCCAATTGATAATTCTGTGCATGAGTAGGTCTTGTTGTAAGACCTTTACTCATATCAAATGGGTATACACTCATCTTTCCCTGATTAACCGGAACAGCTTTATTTGTAGCCTTAACATCTTGACGCCAGAAAAAAGCTCCATGTGCCCATGACAATTGCGGTCTATCACTAGGTCCTATAATAGGAATTGCATACTGCAAATTATCATTAGAAACACCCGGGATAGCTCTATCTAATTGATCATAATATCTAGTCTTTGGCCATCCAGATGAATTGTCTTTATTAAAAGTGAGCATAGAACGAATCGCATTATCCATTATGGCATTTACCTTCTTGTACTCAGTTCTTCCCTTGCCATTAAGATAATCATTTACAACCTGACTATCCTGGTCATCTTCATATCTATATTTTTTATTTAATTGATTAACTCCTGTTCCATAGAATGTCTTTTGTTTTCCCTGTAACTTATAATCTGCATAGTCGAATACGTTACCGCCTGCAATCGGATTATAAGCAGCAGCATCATAATACTTTCTCATCTGTCCTGATATATCTCTTAGATAATATCGTACAGCCATTTTGGTACCACTATCCATAGAAGCATCTTCTACAAGGTCATGTGTAAGAATAATTGGTTTTCCACTCTTACGATATTCTTCGAAACCATATAAGAAGATTTCATCATTAGTAAACACTGCAGAATCCTGGAATCCAATAACTACCATATCATACTGCTTAATAGCATTGGCCCATTTTTCTTTCTTTTGCTGCTCATTACCTGTTGCATTCTTTACGTAAGTCTTATACCAATCAGAGTTAGGCAGATATGTTACATCAATATTTTCAAAATCTTTAATCTGTTTTGCATATTCATCAAACTTATCTGCTACCTGGTTTCCAAAATTACCTTGTTTATCTGGAACATTATTTCTGTTAAATCTATACTCCGAATCAAAACAAATATAAGGCGCCGTATCAGAACTACCGGACATATTCGGCGTCAGATTCATCTGAAGAACATTAATTGACGGCTTTGTTCCAATTGAATCTTCTGGTCTTATTCTGGTATATCCTTCCTTACCACATCTGCTGGAAGGATTATTTTGATCAAATATTTCTAACTTCCAAGATATAAGTCCAAGACTAGAGAACGGCAATGTCTTCATTACACGATACTTGTGACCATTCTTAAGTGCATACTTATATACATAGCTACCATCTTGTTGTTCTACCCTTGTGTAATCTAAATATATCTTATATGTCTCATCATATATTTCCAGATTCTCACTTCTCTCTGGAGCACCCATGGTTCCCTGATTAATTCTAATCTCGTTCTCATTATCTATGCTTCCTTCGAATATACCATTACCATTCTCATCGACATATACAGATATACCATAGTTTGCATCATCTCTACCATTAAGAGTGAATGTATATTGTAATACATTATTACGGAACTCATCCTTTTGTTCGTTATTATTCATAACGCCATTTTCAATCTTGTATTCTTTTGGCATTTCTGTAAAATCTAAATTCAGCTCACTTTCATCCAAGGTTTTCTTTACATCACTGGTTTTATTATAGGCACTAACGATATCTGAATATTTATTAACAAGTGGACGACTGTCATCTTGCTTAACAAGCTGATATACGAACGAACTCTCATCTACTACTTCTTTGTCCACATCTCCATTGTAATATAGCTTATTATCATCAACTATTATTGGTGCCTGTTTGGCAAAGTCAATTAATTGATCAAACTTCTTCTTAGTAAGATCATTGCCTGAATACCTTAATCCACTAGCAACTGCAGGATTCTTTTTATCATTAACCGTAGTCACATAATCTCCTACTGTTGAATACGCCAATCCCCTTGATGTATTCATCTCTGAGTCATTATAAGGATAAAATCCGCTTCTACCTGCATCCTTCCCTGGATGATATCCATTAGTTTCATCACGCTGTTTATTACCTATAACAACCAGATCAAAATTCTCATTAATATCCTCGTTCTTGCCTATGAAGCCATAAGTAGAGATAGCAGTAATCTTGATATCACCATCACTAGCAGGATTACCATCACCTATACCTGTACGTGTTCCTATAAACCATGGAACCATACTTAGATAATACTTCGTCCAATCATAATCTGAACTATAATAATACTTCTCATTAGGCTGCAATTCTAATATTCTAAGTTGTTTTGGCTGATTACCACCATTAGACTCATAATTAATAGCAGACATCATCTGTGCAAGAGACATATGAGTCTTATCTACATTGCCATCTAAATTCACATTGTCAAATGCAGGAGCAGTCTTATCAATATTCTCAATTTTGCCCTTGTTAGCAATTCCTTTTCCAAGCCAATATTCTTCTCCAGCATTGTTATATACGAAATGCGACTTACCTAGAGCATCTCCTTCCTCTGGTCCGCCAAAATTCCTATAAGAAGGATCAGTCTTCATATTATTATTCTTTTCAGCATAATTTCTGCCAGATATATTATACGCAAGCTTAGCACCCAAGTTGTTATATACATCATATACAAGCTTAAGATTACTACATCCATTATCACCTGCCGTCTTAATCGCATCTTCATCAAATACTATCGCTGCAGGATATACAGTCTGACCATCAACAATACTAGGTCCTGCTCCTCGATCAATTAATCTCTTAACTGTAGTATCATTCAAATCAACATAACCACTGCCTTTGATGAACTTTGGGCACTTAGAATCAGGCAAGTCAGCGCCTTCATCATAGGCATACTTAATCCTAAATCCAGTAGAATCATCATGAATAATAATCATATCTGCTGTATTAATAAGTCTCTCTGATGCAGGATCATTATTAAGGATGGCAGGAGTTGCTGTTACAACCTGCGTCTTATAATCGATAGATGATTTACCTGCAATTTCATTAATCAGAACATCATTACATGTAATATTACTTGCCATATATTCATAGAACATATTTTCTGTTCTTGTCATATATACTTTAGTACCTATTGCAACTCCTGTATCAGTCTCTGGCACCTGATTCTCTATGAAAATATTCTCGTTATTATACTCATTACTAGGTATAAACTGAAAATCACCAAATGTTGTGTAATAATAATTATATGCTTTATTACCTGACGCACCCTTGCTATCACTATAATTGTATGAATAAGATCTGTCTCCAAATTCTCTTGAACATGGCACACGACCTGATTCAACATGACCAGCACCTACATACTTGAATTCTCCCAGACCGACCCAGGAATATCTCTCATATGATGTGCTTGTCCCCATAACAGGCTCAAAGTATTTGTTAGAAGAATCAGAAGTATTATATGCGTAATTACCATTATCATCTCTTATATAGTAACCAAATTCAGAGAAGTATCCTTGTCCTTGTTCTAGTGACTTAATCTCTCCTGGATCGCTCTTAATATCAGATGCTCCTACTATATTGTCTGATTCAAATACGTGTGCAGTAGTATAGTCATCAACCTCCGATGCTTTACTCTCATCACTTCCAAATGCGTTATTATAGATGTTAGCAGCTGTGCCTGCATCGTCCTTATTAGTCATACCAATTTGCTTTACATCAATAGGCTCCTGATCTTTAATTAGATAACCTACAGTCGCACTATCAGTATCTGGTACTATCTCAAGTATAGTATAAGGATTCTCATCAGTTCCAAGCTCAGCATTAAGATTCTTAGGTCTGTATGTCTCAGGCAATCCTTCACCAGGTCCAGCCATAGTATTAATTACAACACCAGTCACTCCCACTCCAGCAAGAACTACAGCAATAACCCCTATTACAATAGCTATAACTTTTTCTTTACTAAGCTTCTTAAGCATATCCCTTCTCCTTAACTAATACTTATCCGATATATGTCTTAATCTATATTAAGGTCTATTATTACATAATACAATCATACATAATATATTATACCACAGACTATAACTTTTATCCAATAACACCTCATATACTTATTCGACATTTCTTTATCAACAACTTAGATTTATTAGACATATTTACACGATAAAAACCCCTAAAGCACTTAACGCTTTAGGGGTCTTCCATACAGTATTATCTTATATGCCTATACAGTATATTAATTACCTTGTCCACCAGCACCCTCTGTTCCATTACCAGATGATGTGCTTTCATTAATATTAGCATATATCTCACCTGGAATATTCGAAGCTACTATGGAATTACGCATGGCAAGTGTATTGTCTGATACATATTTCCTCTTCTCTGCATCTGAAGATATTGCGGTTGGGCTGGCTTCATATTCAATATGTGCAACAACCTTCGCCGGTTTTTGTCCTGAAACCTGACAATTATTACCATTCTTATCCAATACCTCTATATTGAACGCAGTCACAAGATTAGCAAATACCTGCTCTTCTCCATCCTTCGTTCCATCTGAGAACATTGATGAATCTGTATCACTTTTTGTATCTAAAGTATTGGTTCTATAACTCTGATACCAGATTGTATTAGTGTCTGAATTAGGCTTAGTATATATACTTGTCTTTATATACTTGCCAGACTGACTACTCTCATCATAGGAATAGATATCAATTTGATGATCGTTAGGAATATATATTCCCTGATTAGCCATTAGTATATTACTCTCTAATCTCTTCCATGTAAGCTGTGACTCTGTCTGAAGATTAACCTCCGAAGAGTTGGTTCTATATTGACCCATAGCAACTCTGAAGAACGCAATAATTGCAGCCGCAACAATAGCGAAAATAGCAATAGACACAATTAACTCTACAAGAGTAAATCCTTTATTCTGTTGTATTTGTCGCATTTGTCGTATTCGACGAATTACTTTTTGGATCAATCTCATACACTCCTGTCTTAGTGTTCATCTTAATTGTCTTAGTTGTTGAACCTGAAGATATGTATATGTAATCTACATTCTCCTGGCCATTGTTATCTGGTACAAATGTTGAACCCTCAACTTTACCAATCATTGGTCCAGAGCCATTCGTTCTACTATAAGACAACTCTAACGTTTTATTCTCTCTTGTTTTTATCTCACCTTTAGAACCTTTATCTGTGTGATATTTTAACACTACACCAGATGGTAATTTCTCATCATGTCCTTCACTATCCTCAATCTTATAATGTCCGCTACTATCATCACCATCATACACAATTCGAAGATAGACAGTGTCCTTCGCCCTGGTCATGGAATGACTAATGGTACTATCTAGATACTTAGATATCAAAG
>ONCT01000055.1 GCA_900316395.1 uncultured Lachnospiraceae bacterium
CCTCATAAATAGCACTTTTATAAATACTACCTTCCACATTCTTCATGCTAACTTCTGTTATTCCTACACCTAAAGGATTAGTCTTCGCATAATAGTATTCTGACACATCGTCATATATCTTTTTACTAGTAGGCATAAATCTTTTAGCAAACATTGATTCAATGGAATCAAAACTCTTACCTGTCAAATGTGCATTTACAGCATCTTGTACTAAAGAAAATGCACTCTCTATTATCTTCTTTTGATCTTCTTCTGAATAATATATTTGACTAGCATTAGACGCAGAATCTTCTAAGTAAACTGGATCAACTACAGGTAGTGTCGTGAAATCATCGCTTTTAAACACGTACGAATGATTTCCCTTAAATAGCGCAGGTATTTCATATGACGTCTTATCCTTAGTGCGATACTCTTCTGGCACTTCCATATCATCAATGTATACTTTAATGCTTGGATCAGCTGCAACCTTTACATTATTCTCTACATAATTCGTAGAATCAACCTTCCAACTTGGGAAGAACAAAAACCTATTCTTATCTTCCCTTACCAATTCTACTGACGAGTAATTATAATTACCTGATGAAGCAAAAGTTCTTACTTGAACAATAGCCTTCCCATCCTGTTCATTACTATCCATTGCTTCTGCCTTTACAGCCTGTGCCAAATCTGTATCAGATTGATTAAGCAAATCACTGAATTGCCTTACAAAAGATTCCTTTGTAAGCATCTTACTATCTGGCAAATATATTGTATCGTATACTTTTCCTGCATTACCCATAATACAAGCATTAGTATAATTTTCTGCAACTACTTTATAATTAGATTTGTGAATATTAACAGCAAAGAAAGCTATTACCAATCCCAAGGCTACTACTGCTTCAGCAATAATAACAATCCATTTTTTACTAAGCTTCTTCTTAGGATTATTATTTCCATTATCTGCTGTATTATGTTGAGAAGCACTAGATTCCTGCGAAATCACATTCTCTTTCTCTGGCGACTGTTTGCCTTGCTCAGCTTTATCTTGTTTTGCTCCACACGCTTCACAAAACAAAGCCCCATCTTCAAGTTCGTGTCCACATTTATAACAAAACATAATTCTCACCTCCTACTGTGGGTTATATTGCAGATTATTCCTTGCCTGGTAATCTGCAATCTTATTTGCATTGTCTTCCTCAAGCGGAGAAACCATAGAATCATTATACGAAGAGTTCTCATGATACCACGATTTACTCTGGAAATACTGCTTTAGTTCCGACGACTGAAAAGGTCTTCCATATCTGGCATATATTTCATTTCTAGCATATGTTAATTCCTGCGCACTTAGACCTTTCATATCATCATCTGTCAAAGGAGATGATGCGCTTTTCTCTAAAATATAATCACCTTTGTTAGTATTAGTCTTCGGTGCTTCTGATGGCTGTGCTTCACCCTTAGTTTCTTTAGAGCCATCTGTGTAATAATTGCCTAATGCATAACTATTTACGTAAGAATTTTTGCTGTTTTGAGATGTTACGTCTTCTACTTTTACCGAACTTGACCCTGAACTAATCAAACTAATTATTAGTAATACAGCAAATAATGCAATTACCGCACCTAATACGATCATTAAAATGTTCTGTGTTTTTTCATTCTTCATAGTTTCCTCCCACATTTAGTACAAAACAACGCTTCTTTTTTTAACTTCTCGCCACACTGAGAACAGAATTTGAAATCATTTTCTACTGTATTATTCTCGCTGTCACTATCACTCTGAGTTGCTTGAGGTTGTTGAGTAGATTGACCTGTAGAAGAAGTACTATTCTTAGGAATAACAGAATTCACTTTATTCATAAATGCATCCACTGTATTTACAACTTTGTCTTCTGTTTGACTTTTCTTCAATTCCAAATAAGATATCACTCCTAAAGCTATATAATCTAACAATGTCAACCATAAACCCACACCCCAAGTCACCTTTTCTGAAACACCACTCACCTTTACTGCTGTCAAGTACTGAGGATATATCAATCCTGTAAGTAGCGTGAGAACAAATCCTCCAATTGCTGCGTAGAAATATAACTTTTTTTTTCGTTCAACACTACCACCAGTAAAAAATATTATAACAAGTGCTATCGGACCAATATCACCTCCAAGGGTTGCAAATCCTCTAACGGTTAGCTCATCTCCAATTGAATATCCTGCAACAGATGTCTTGACGGAATAAGTAAACCAAGTTAAAAATACAAATACTACTAATAATCCAAATAATACTTTTCTTGTAATATCCAACACATTATTCACACTAATTACTCCTCCTTGATTAGATTTATCTACATTTTACTTTAATGGGGTGTCAATATATGTCAGAGTAAAATAAAAACCAGTTTAGTTCATTAATAAAAACCAAATTATACTTTTTAATGTTCAATCACTCAAAAAAAACTAACTCCTACTAAAAATAGTAGAAGTTAGTATACAAGATAAATATTTTATTAAGCTTTTAGGAGTAAAACCTTCTATAATCCAACAACTCTTTCACTGCTTTCATCATTTTCTAAGTATTCTAAAAGATCTAATATGTAGTTATACATCTCTTTACCATATGTCTCACCATCACAACTACAATCAATACTTTCATCATTAATCAAAATATGACTATACTGTCCTTTTTCAATATCTACCTTCTCAATATCGTTGTAATCAAATTCATTCCGAATTTCTTCATCCTTAACATAATAAAGAACATCTGGAGTAAATATAAAACCTTTAATAGTTTCCATTTCACCTTCGATATCGTAGTTTACTGCAATTAACACATCATCAATTCTTATTTTTCTTCTGGTGTATGTCAGAAGATCTCTAACATCATTCTTTGTATAATTAGAGCCTCTCTACTTTCTTTTCACAATTCTCATTCCACTTTTTAACTATAATAGGATTGCATTTTATTTATCTCTTCCGATATTTCTTTTCTAAACTCCTGTGGCTCAATAACCTCAATCCACGAACCCTGACTAAGCAGAAACATCTTTATCCCATCTCCAAATATTTCTGCATCCAAAATATATTTTCCATCTTTACGTTCTACTATTTTAGCAGTCGGCATTCTGTCTAAAACAGCTTGTACAGATGGACCTGAAAAGGAAAATCTTATTCGTCTTGACTTGCCTGGAAACATATACTGACTTTGATTACGTATGATTCCTTCATCAACAAGCTTTTTTTGATCAGATTCGAAGAATTCTCTATGAGCTATTATTTTAACGATTCTGTCAAGTCTAAAATAGTAAGGAATACCATCATCATTATCCTTAAAAGCAATTAAATAAAAATAGTATTCCGTATACATAATTGCCACAGGTTTTATTCTATACATTTCTCGTATCCTATCCATTTTATAATAATCAATAGATACGTATCTCTTTTCTTCAATATAATCAGTCATCTCCCATAGATTACTTAATATATCTTCACAGTCACAATGTACGGGTGAATAATGATAAATCTCTTTGCTCATTAGATGTTCAAGTTTTTCTCTGTCTGCAGGACTTGTATGTTGCTTAAGTTTAGCTAAAATTTCGACGAGTATTTCTGAACTCAAGGCTCTACTTCCAATTAAAATCTTAGATAATACTAACAATTCTTTATTAGTAAGAAAACTCTCCATTTCCAGATGGTATTTATGCGATACAGACGAATAAATCAACTCTGCTTCTCCAATTATATCTCTCTGCTCGGCTAGAAATGCTTTTATACTGTTAATATCTCTCGTAATACTTCTTGCAGAGCAATTGTATTTTAAAGACAACTCCTGTACAGATAATTGTTCTCCTTTCATGGCAAGTAAGAATATTTCTAATAATCTCTCTGATTTAACACCTTTATTCTCCACGCCATCACCTCCCTTATCATTTAAAGTAGATTATGCTTTTTAAGTTCTTTTATATGAACTGTTGAAAGTACATAAGCTGTTATTTTATAAAACTCTCTTGGTATTTCGCCGCCTATTTCGCAATTTGTCTTAGAAACTATGCCTTGAACCAACATAGGAATCAATTGAACTTCAATACCATTTACCTTCGCCAATCTAATCATTCTTCTGGCCTCTTCTCCTTTAGCTACATATGTAAGATGAGGTTTTTTATCAAATCGCGCATCATACATTACACCTACTGCATAATTACACTTTACCATATCATCAACCAAAACAACATCTGATAATTTGATTAATCGAACAATGATAGAATTATCACCTATACGAGATGTGAACTTATTAAAACGAATCTTTTCCATTATACATTCTCCTCTGTTCTTTCCACTTTTCAAAATCCATAACCTGCCATTCATTATCTCTATCTAAAAGGAATATTTCTTCACAATTAGTGCATATGAAGCCTTCTTCTGTTTCTATGATTTCACCACAACCACATAAGGGACAAGTCATAATCTTCAATGGATTAACCTCATTATAATAATCATAGTCTACTCGTCAATTAGATTATTTATCATTTACTTACATATAATATAACAAAGACTAATGTCAATCAGTGTCAGAGTAAAATAATATTAGTTTTTTACATTATACTCTTTAAACACATCATCAACAATGGAACTAAATCTTAAGAAACAATACTCCTCTTAATTAACAACTATAAGTTTTCCATCCTGTGCACATTGCTTCAGCGCATTAAGTAAAGCACTATGGTCTTGGTTATCATTATAAGAAAACCTATATCCATAAACCATATCATTTCTTACTATATAATAATTGAAACTGCTCTCACCATTAGCTCTTGAAGCTATAAATGAAATTGTATCTCCATTTATGCTAACATCGTTTGTTGTCATAACTGGGCTGTCCATATATTCATTAAGAAAATCCTCTGGCTTCTTCTTCTCACTATTGATATCACACATTAAGAATATATTAGTCCCGTCTGTTCCCTTATACTGCACTCGAACTGCATCATCTTCCACAAACACATATGAACTTGGATATCTAGCTGTGAATCGATTGCCATTGTCCTTATATACTTCACTTAGCACTGCCTCATATTCTGGCTTAGGAGGCTCTTGTGGTTGGACTGTATTATTTACATTTGCCTGCGTAGCATTACTATCTACTGTTGCATTAGCTGTAACATTTGCCACTTCTTCCTGGGGATTGGTGTCCTTCTTGTTAATAACTAGAAAATAATATAGTGCACCTCCCACAACAATAACAACAAGTACAATGGCAAGAATTATATTAACTGTCTTAGAATTATTCTTCATAAAAATCACCCTCTACTTTCTTAATTTTGCTAACTTAGCATCTCTATCTTCTGCCGAAATAATGTCTAACTCATACTGTAATTCAATTCTTTCAATAGTATCCTCTTTTACATATTTTATTTTGGCTTTTTGAAGCTTCTTCTTATACTCTTCTTCAGTAATAATATCAGCATTAAATGCATCATCTAATTTTGCTTTCATATTAAGATAAGTCTGTTTTGCCGCTGAGGAAGGTCCCACATTATTACTTACATTATTGCCGACCGATTTATCTCGTGTTGGAATCTTATTCTTAATCCCCTTAATGCTATCAACGGGTACCTTATCCATAATTGATGCTGCAGATATCTTATCTGGCTTTACGCTTGCAGGTGACGCGTCACCAGGCATTTCACCTATGTCGCTTACACCATCTCTTATCTCAAATGCTGAATTCTTCAATTCATTAACTGACTGCACAGCAATGCCTTTGATTCCATCTTTCTTAAGTGATTCCTTAGATATCTTAAGCCTGATTATTAGAGTAATAACAAATATAGCAATATAAACTATAAGTGATAGCCATAATCCAATTCCCCAATATAAATGTGTTGAACTCGAAACAACCTTAGATGATGCTTCGAAGCTGCCAGGACTATAGAATATGCCTATAAGAATTGTTATGATAACACCGTAAGTACTGATAGAATCTTTCTGATAATATCTAATACATTTACTGATTTCATTAACATTTACCCCCTTTAATTAATATATATTACATACCTTCTCTATCAATAATACTCAACTAACCCGACAGAATCTGTCTTACTAAGAATTATTCTTCAAATAATTTTTTACTGTGACATATTATGTCCTACGTGTTTTTTAGAATAATAAATAGTTGTATAAGATAAGGGGATTATGTATGAGTGACAAGGAATACAAAAATTCAAAATCAGATAGACTTCTTTGTCTATTATTCAAGGCCTTGAAGGGCGAACCGTTATCAGTCAAAGCATTGGCTAATGAGCATAATGTATCCACTAGGACTATTACAAGAGACATCAATGACCTTAAGGCATTTCTATCTAATTATCGAGACATTATTGGTAATGTGGAACTTAAATACTCCACCACTAATCACTGCTACACTCTTGAGATAAATGAAGACATAGAAAAAATGCAATCCTTATATTAAAGGATTGCATTTTTATTAGCACTATATAGATTGTAGGATAAGTCTATTTCTTAGCTGCCTTCTTAGCTGCCTTAATCTCACGCTTACGTTCTTTCTTCTGTTCCTTAATGCGCTTGTAATTCTTACCGTAATATATTCTCTTAATAATATATACAATCAGAATTATGAGAAGAACAACTATTACAATTACAACAACAATAATTCCAGCAACAACTCCTGTGAACCAGTTAGGGCTTGAGACAAATGCGCCTACACTTGAATCGTCATCAACTATCTTACGACCTTGTGATTCTCTATATCTGTCAGGGATCTGACTTACGCCCTGGGCGTTCTTATCAAAGGATTGCATGTATAATGCAATAGCATCCCATGCCTTAACTTCATTACCATTAGCATCGTGGATAATTGCCTTATTAAAATCAGTAATTGGGTTACCATTCTCATCCTTCGGAGTTATTGAAAGTAATCCATAAGATGCATCAGATACAGAACCTAACATCTGTCCTGAATACAAATCGGCAACTACACAGTATAATTTGTCATCATCAAAATCAGACTTGTTACCATTCTCATCTACGAACTTGACATCTGTTACCTTATTAAGAAGTAATCTGTTAGGGTTAAATGTAAAGTCCTCTCCACTCATGAATAATCTTGTGCCTGGGAACAAATCTGATACTGAAGCATCAATTTCTGCAGCCGTCTTCATCTCTGCTCCTGTTAGATATACCTTAATAAGTGGATATCCTGGTATCTTGTCAGCGCCCATTCCTAGTGAGAAGGAATTGAATACATCATTGGTTGTAATATTACCCTTGCTATATGTACCTCTAATAGTACCACTTGGAACAACACCAATATCGAACTTAGTATTAGGTTCAACCTGTCTTGCTTCATACAAATATGCATCTGCTATTAACTCACCTAAGTTCTGACCTTCATGATCTTTTTCAAGTGCATCTTCACTACAGAAATCAAAATCAGAATAAGCTATTACCTGGTCCTTAGTAAGACCGAATTGAGACAAATACTCTGTATCTATACTCTTGGCAAATTCATCAATTCTTCCTTGAATTACAGGGTCAGAAGGAACTGTATCAAGGGTAGGAACTAATTTATAACTCTCTAATTCCCAACGTCCATCAGACTTCTGCTTCATCTCTAATGTACCAACAGTCTGTGTATACTCACCACATGCTCCTATGTATGTGTTACCAACCTTAAGTGGCTCTTCAAGCTCTGTATGTGAGTGTCCAGCAAGGATAAAGTCAATCTCTGGCACAGCCTTAGCAAGCTGCTGGTCCTCTGTCTTACCAGCTTCAATATCACCATCAAGACCACAGTGAGATGTAACGACTATCATGTCCGCATTCTCATTCTTCTTAATCTCAGCTACCGTATCCTTGACAGCCTGGATTCTCTTATCTCCTGTCATAAAGTTAATTGTACATGTTGGCTCACATGCAAGAGCATTGTCACCAAATACACCAATAACGGCAATATTAACACCACCCTTATTAATCATTGTATATTTTTTGATTCCGTATTTGTCGAATACATCCTTAGTGCTCTGCTCATCTCCAGGATTAGACCAATCAATGTTACACTCAACCATCTGTGGCAATTTATCACCAGAATTCATGGCTGCAGTAAGCATTTTTCTTACGCCTTCTGAACCAAAGTTGAATTCATGATTACCCCAGGTTGTAACATCACAGCCCATAGCCCCAAGTAATCTAAGCTCTACAGCCTGTGTCTCGTATAATGTGTGGAATAATGTTCCCATAGAGAAATCTCCACCATCAATATAGAGTAAGTCAGGATGCTTCGCTCTTTCTTCGTTAATGATTGAAGAAACTCTCGCGAATCCACCTATGTTAGTACCTTCCTTACCATGATATGGCGTAACATAACTATTTAAGTTAGAATGCATATCACTTGTAAATGCGATATTTACCTTCTTCTCGTTATCAGCAAGCACAACACCCACCATTGCGCCAATTCCTGTGACAACAAGAGTTGCAATAAGTACTATTGCAATAATTCTCTTTTGCGCTTTCTTCATAGTGTACCTATCCCCCTTGTACTAATTATTAGTTAAAAAAATTATAACATAAAAACCTTTATTTATATAACAATTTTGACACATCATTTAGATTATTGACACCAATAACCTCTATGCCCTTAAAATCCCCCATATCCTTTATGGATACAGCTGGCACAATACATTTCTCAAAGCCTAGCTTCTTAGCTTCTGATATGCGCTGATCAACCATATTAACAGAACGAACCTCGCCACTAAGACCAACCTCGCCGAAGCAAATAATATTGTCGTCAACAGCAACATTTCGAAAGCTTGATTCAATAGCAATTACAAGTCCTAAGTCTAAGGATGGCTCGCTTATCTTAATTCCACCAGTTATATTCACATAAGCATCATATTCACCAAGTGGCAGTCCCAGCCTCTTCTCTAGCACAGCCATTAGAAGATTAACTCTGTTATAGTCAACACCAACAGCCGTTCTTCTTGGCATGCCGAAATTACTTCTTGTAAGAAGCGCCTGAATCTCTAGAAGCATTGGTCTGGTTCCTTCTACCACGCATGCTATTACAGAACCGCTGGCGTTCTTCGCCCTGCCAGATAACATGTATTCAGAAGGATTCAGCACCTCCTTTAGCCCTTCCTGATTCATCTCGAAGACACCTATCTCATTAGTAGAGCCGAATCGATTCTTGACACCACGAAGTACGCGGTAAGACGCATACCTGTCTCCTTCAAAATACAACACTGTATCAACCATATGCTCTAACACTCTAGGACCAGCCACTGTACCTTCCTTCGTTACATGGCCTACTACGAATATAGTAATCCCAAGCCCTTTTGCTATCTGCATCAGCACATTAGTTGTCTCCCTGACCTGTGATACACTTCCTGGGGCAGAGCTTACATCCTCGTTATACATTGTCTGAATAGAATCAATTACAACAATATCTGGCTTGCCCTTCTCTATCACTCCCTTAATTAACATCAGATTATTCTCAGCAAGAAGTGAAAGCTTATCACCGAATTTGCCAATCCTGTTAGCCCTAAGCTTAATCTGTTGCAAGGATTCCTCACCTGACACATACAGAATTGTATTATCTGACGTCGATAACTTATGGCTCATCTGAAGAAGCAAGGTTGACTTACCAATTCCTGGGTCACCACCCACAAGCACAAGCGAACCCTTGACAATTCCTCCACCCAGAACCCTGTCGAATTCTGATATTCCAGTTGAAATCCTTGTCTCGTCACTATCTTCTATCTCTGATATCTTAAATGTTTTAATATCCTTAAGTTCTTTACTTATCTTCGTAGTTTTCTTGTCAATCTTCTCTTCCACGAAGGAATTCCAGGTTTTACACGCAGGACACTGGCCTGCCCATTTAGAGGACTCATATCCACATTCCTGGCAAAAGAACACATTTACCTTTCCCTTGGCCATACTAACTCCTAATAAATAAACCCTACCGATAAGTGGTAGGGTTTAGTGTTATTTCTTAACTACTTTAACTTTAACTGCATTACCTGCATCAAGTTCAACACTCAAGCTTAATTTGCCGCCTAGATTTGTCTTCATAGTTCCTGAATCGCTACCATTAATATTGATATCATATTCTGTCTCAGGCTCTAATTCCAACGTAATCTGTGCGTCGCTTTCACCTTCTACTGTAAATGAAACCTCCGAATCACTGGCAGCAAAATGTTCAACTGCTGTTCCTGGAATTGATTCGTATACGAACATTCCATTTCTCTCTAGCTTGGTAACCTCATTAAATGTCTTAACCTTGTACAAGTCTCCTTGAAAATCAAAATTATCAAGCTTAGACTTCGTACCTAGTGTATAATCGCCAAAGCTTAAAGTCTTGTCAGACTCACGACGAATTAACTCACTTACTACTGGCATATTTCTTTCCTCCATCTTTCTAGTAGAAATACATTGATGTAAATATCATAACATATAAGTTATTTCTTCTCAAATACAATCTCTTTCTTTTTTGCTGAAATTACAACAGTATCACCCTTCTTGTACTTGCTTGCAATAATCTCTTCTGCAAGAGAATCCTCCACATCAGTCTGGATTTTCCTTCTGAGAGGTCTTGCACCGTATTTTGGATCATAAGCACTGTCCACAATATAACTCTTAAGAGAATCCTTAACCACAATGGTTAATCCCATCTGCTCTTTAGCACGAGTGATAAGCTCTGTCATCATAATTGTAACAATCTTCTTCATATCCTGCTTATTAAGAGCACGGAATACTAGTGTCTCATCAATTCTATTAAGGAATTCAGGCTTAAATATTCTCTTAACCTCTTCCATAACAGAATCCTTCATATAGTTGTAATCCGCTTTCTCATCAGAACCAGAAGCAAATCCAAGCTTCTTAGGTTCAATTATAGACTGTGCTCCAGCATTACTTGTCATAATAATGATTGTATTCTTGAAGTCAACCTTACGACCTTGTGAATCAGTTATATGACCATCATCTAATACCTGAAGAAGAATATTGAATACATCCTGATGAGCTTTCTCAATCTCATCAAATAGTATTACACTATAAGGATGTCTTCTAACCTGTTCGCTTAATTGACCACCCTCATCATAACCCACATATCCAGGAGGTGAGCCAATAAGCTTAGATACACTATGCTTCTCCATATATTCTGTCATATCAACACGAATCATGGCATCTTCTTTGCCGAATACCGCTTCTGCTAATGCCTTAGATATCTCAGTCTTACCCACACCTGTTGGCCCTAAGAAAAGGAATGAACCAATTGGTCTATTATGGGCTTTAAGTCCAACTCTTCCTCGTCTTACTGCACGAGATACCGCACTTACGGCCTCCTCTTGTCCAACAACTCTCTTATGTAGTGTCTTCTCAAGATTCTTAAGACGACTAGCCTCTGACTCATTAAGTCGAGATACAGGAATCTTCGTCCACTCTGATACAACAGTTGCTATATCATCAGCTGTGACTTCGATTTTCTTTCTCTTACTATCTCTAGAATATTTCTTCTTGAATTTGCCCAGCTTCTCTTTCGCAGCATCTCTTTTCTTCTTAATCTCTGATGCAGCTTCAATATTACTAGATGCTAACGCTTCTTCTAGTTGCTCCTGATAATCCTTAACCTTAATCTCTAAGTCATATACTTTCTCTGGAGACTTAACAACCCCAAGTCTAATCTTAGAGCCTGCTTCATCTAACAGATCAATTGCTTTATCAGGAAGGAATCTGTCACTTACATATTTTTCAGACATCTCCACGCAAGCCTCTAGGGCATCTTCTGTGTATACAACATTGTGATGCTCCTCATAGAGATGAACAATTCCCTTAAGAATGTCAAGTGTCTCATCTGTTGAAGGCTCCTCAACCATAATCGGCTGAAAACGTCTCTCTAATGCGGCATCCTTCTCTATGTGCTTACGATATTCATCAATAGTTGTAGCACCTATAACCTGAATCTCTCCTCTTGCCATAGCAGGCTTAAGGATGTTAGAAGCATCAAGTGCTCCCTCAGCGCCACCTGCACCAATAAGAGTATGCATCTCATCAATAAACAGAATGATATTCCCTGCAAGAGACACTTCTTCTATTACTCTCTTAATTCTCTCTTCGAACTCGCCCCTGTACTTAGAGCCAGCAACCATTCCTGACAAGTCAAGGGAACAAACCCTCTTATCCTTGATTGATTCAGGCACAGTACCAGTAGAGATTCTTTCAGCTAATCCTTCTACAATTGCTGTCTTACCAACACCTGGTTCTCCAATAAGACAAGGATTATTCTTAGTACGTCTGCTAATTATCTGAACAAGTCGTTTGATCTCTATCTCCCTGCCAACAACAGGGTCTAACTTACCTTCAGATGCAAGCTTTGTTAAATCTCTTGCATACTGCTCTAACATATTTTTTTGTTTTCTCTGGAAAGGCTTAGCAGTTTCCTTATAAGCTGCAGCTGCTTCAGGTCCCATTGCACTCATTACATCATTAGCAACTTTCCTGATATCCACGTTAAGAGATGTAATTAATCTTGCTCCAGCACAATCGCTCTCCTTAACAATAGCCATTAGAAGATGCTCTGTACCAATATGATTATTATTGCATTTCTTAGCATCTGATGCAGCAACCTCAAGCACTAAATCCATCTTAGGAGTATATCCATTCTTACTCTGAACAACTACTCCGAATTCTGGTGTGATTAGTTCCTCAATCAGCTTAATAATATTCTCTTCAACAATTCCA
>ONCT01000052.1 GCA_900316395.1 uncultured Lachnospiraceae bacterium
ATCAAAATGTCTTGCAGAGAGTAGTCCATCTAGACCTTCACCATAATAAGGCATCTGAATCTCTTCAGCATATGTCTTACTAACAGTAGTAATGTAATCAGCATATACAAGACCACCCTTAAGCATATTACCGCCCTTATTGAATTCAAGCTTATCAGATGTAAATAAATCACCAGACAATCCAGAAAGACCCTGTAATGTCTCAACATCCCATACACCCTGGAACTTAAGATTATGAATTGTCATAATTGTCTTAATACCCCAGAAGAACTGATTGTTACTGAATTCATTCTTAAGATATACAGGAATAAGACCTGTCTGCCAATCATGACAGTGAATCAAGTCAGGCTTAAAATCAATAACAGGTAGCATAGAAAGAACTGCTTTATCAAAGTAAGTGAACTTCTCCATGTCATATCTAACATCGCCATATGGATAGAAGCACTCAAAGTATTCTAAGTTATCAATAAAATAATATGTAATATTCTGATATTCATACTGGAATATACCTACATATTTTTCGCCACATAAATGACCCATACCCATATAGAAATTAGTAACATATTCAAACTTATCTCTAAATTCAGGTGGAATACATGTGTAATTAGGAAGAACTACTCTAATATCCCAATCCTTTTTGTCAAATTCTTTTGGCAATGCTCCTACAACATCAGCCAATCCCCCGGTTTTTACAAATGGTACACATTCGCTGGCAGCATACAATATCTTTCTCATACTACTTCTCCTTTGCTTTTAATTTCTGTATATCATCTATTCTTCAGTAATAAAGTTATGAAATACTTCCTGTACATCATCTTCTTCATCTAGTAAGTCAAGAATCTTATTGATATCCCATAATTCTTCTTCTGTAGTAAGAGTTACATAATTCTGAGGAATCATACTAACATTAGCATCAGCCATCTTAATTCCTTCCTTCTCTAATGCTTCTCTTACTTTAGAGAAATCAGCTGGTGCAGTAAATATCTCGAAGCTGTCATCTTCTTCATTGAAATCTTCTGCTCCTGCATCAAGTGCTAGCATCATTAGATCATCTGCATCCATATCGCATTCTTCTTTGTCTATAATAATCTGACCTTTCTCGTCGAACATAAAGGACACACAACCCTGCGTTCCAATACTTCCATGTCCTTTAGTAAATGCATTTCTTACATTAGCAGCTGTACGATTTTTATTATCAGTAAGGCACTTTACAATGATAGCTGTTCCGCTAGGTCCATATCCTTCATAAGTACATGTCTCATAATTAACTGAATCAGCATCACCAGCGGCCTTCTTAATACCTCTTTCAATAGTATCATTAGGCATGTTATTTGCCTTGGCCTTAGCAATAACATCTCTAAGCTTGTTATTGTTAGCTGGGTCTGGTCCGCCCTCCTTAACAGCTACAGCAATTTCTCTACCAATTACTGTAAATATTTTTCCTTTAGCTGCATCATTTTTTTCTTTCTTATGTTTGATGTTTGAAAATTTTGAATGTCCTGACATTTATTAACCTCTTTTCATTTTATATTTATGATATTATCATTTATCAGTTTCGTTATCAAGTTTTGTAACCTTAACATCTTGAATAACTTTATTCTGAACATCAATAACCTGGAATTTATATCCATATGCTTTTACAAGAAATGTTGAATTCTCCGCAGGAATTTTTCCATTCATATAGGTTAAGAAACCATTAAGTGTCTCAAAGTCACCATCTATTTTAATTCCAAGAATTTCTTCAACCTCTTCTATATTAGTAACACCCTCTATACGATATTCATCTTCAGTAATCTCAACAATTCCTGATTCCTCATCATCATTTTCGTCAATGATATTACCAACTATTTCTTCAAGAATATCCTCCATGGTAATAATTCCAGAAGTCTGTCCATATTCATCGACAACAATAGCTATATGATTCTTCTTAATCTTCATCTTGTTGAATACAGAATAGATAGCATTAGTTTCTGGAATAAACCCAATCTCACGAATCAGCCCATCAATATCCTGAATCCTTTTCTTAAGATTCTTAGAATCACTAACATATTTTAACAGCTGCTTAATATGCACACTACCAATTATATCATCAATATCATCAAGATACACAGGATATCTCGAGAAACTATTGTTATTAATAAAGTCAATGGTTTCTTCTAATGTCATCTTACCATCTAAGGCAACAACGTTCTTTCGATGAACCATTACATCCTTAGCATCTTTGTTACGAATCTCAACAATGTTTTGAATCATATCTGCTTCATTAGTGTTAATAACACCAAGCTCATGAGATTCGTTAACAATTTCCATTAACTCTTCTGATTTGTTTTCTTCTTTTTTGAATAGTTTAGAGAACCGTTTTCCTTTAGCCAATTCTAACTCCTATCTTATATATTCTCTAGGTATTCTCTTGCCAATATCACATGCAAATTCATAGTTGAATCTGCCTGATATATCTCCTAACTCTTCAATGGTAATAGTTTCATCACCATCACTACCAACTAATGTTACCTCATCTAATACATTAACATCGAGCCCTGTAACATCCACCATAAACTGATCCATACATACTCTACCAAGTATGTTGCACTTATGTCCATTTATAAGGACATATCCTGCATTAGATAATTGTCTAGGGTAACCATCCCCATATCCTACTGGAATTGTAGCGACCTTTCTCCTCGAATCAGCAACGAAGGTTCCACCATAGCTAATACTATCGCCCTTCTCAATCTCTTTTACAAATACAACATGACTTTTAATTGACATTATAGATTTGATATCAATTAGTCTTGATGTCTCATCTGAAGGCCATAATCCATATAGGATAATGCCTGCTCTTACCATGTCAAATGCTGCTTCCTTGAATTGAATTATTGATGCAGAATTAGCACAATGATGAATATCAAATGTTACACCACGCTCTGATAATTTATTTATAATATCATGATATTTTTCTAATTGTTTTTTTGTATATGATAAATCCTTTTCATCTGCTTTGGCAAAATGAGTGAATGCCCCTTGCAAATGAATATTTTCAAGCTTATTTATCTCGCAAATTGTGTTAATATCATCTTCATTGTCACGAAAACCTATTCGTCCCATTCCTGTATCAAGCTTAATATGAGCATTACAGGTTGTCTCTAATCTAGCGCATTCGTCATTAAATTCTTTTGCCATTTCCAAAGAAATAATAGTTGGCATTATAGAATAAGTAATCATATCGTGATATGAAGATTTGAAGGTATATCCAAGAACAAGAATAGGCTTTCTAATTCCATTAACTCTAAGCTCCATACCTTCATCTACTGTTGCAACAGCAAAACCATATACATAATCAATTTTTTCTAATACATGTGCAAATTCAACTGCTCCATGGCCATAAGCATCAGCCTTAATAACGCACATAACATCAGCATTAGGATTACAATTATGAATACATTCTATGTTATGCTTTAGATTATTAAGATCAATATAAGCACATACTCTTTCTTTATTCAAAGTTCAAACCTTCCTTCAAAACAACACTTAACATATCTATTATATCAGAAGCACATACAAAGTGGGCACTTAATTTCTCACTAGCTTCATCGCCACACAGACCATGTATATATACACCTAGTGGTGCTGCCATACTTGGTGTTATACCACCTGCTATAATTCCAGTAATTATACCTGTTAATACATCACCACTACCTGCTGTTGACATCCCATTATTGCCAGTTGTATTAATAAACGAATTGCCATTAGGAAGTGTAACTACACTAGAAGCAGACTTTAACACAGTAATAACATTATACCTATTAGTACAATCTAGCGCTTTACTTACCATATCCTTCTTGATATCTTCAATCTCATCTCCTGTTAATCTTCTCATTTCTCCTAGATGAGGTGTGATAATAATTGGACATGTATGATTTTCTAGAATAGATGTATTGTTACTAATAATATTAATTGCATCAGCGTCAACAACAAGAGGTTTATCATATCTGTTAATTACATATTCAACTATTTTCCCTGAAACATCACTTTGACCAAGACCAGGTCCCATGGCACATACACTCGACCACTCTAACATTTGTGAAAGGGCATTCTCATCATATTCATCATAACAGGATACAATGGCTTCAGGAAGTGATGTCTGAATGATTTCTCTATTATCAGATGTGGTATATACCTTAACTAATCCAGCGCCAGTTCTAATTGCTGCCTTTGCACATAGATATGCGGCGCCACTCATTCCATTTGACCCAGCGATTATTAACACTTTACCATAGTCGCCTTTATTAGAATCCTCATTTCTATTATTAAGACACATTACATCTTCATCATCAATGCAGAATACTGATGGCTTAATATCATCTAAGAAGCTATTATCATTAATCCCAATATCACATACATATGTTGTACCACAATATTCTCTTCCAGGATAAATTAGGTGTCCTATCTTTCTATAATTAAATGTTACAGTTTCACTAACCTTGCAGGCAATCCCCATAACTTTACCATTATCAGTATTAATACCACTTGGCATATCAATTGCCATTTTGAATCCATTAGCTTTATTGAAGGCTGTTACATATTTTGCAAATGTACCAGTAATATCCCTTGATAAACCAATCCCAAATATTGCATCAATCAACACATCGTATTCATTAACACATTTAATATCAACCTCATTAATACCGTAATTTCTGCTTATTACTAACTGCTTTTTCAAATCACTAGAGAACTTATCTTCATCACCACATAACAAAATAGACACATTAAAGCCATAGTTATGAAGAATTCTTGCCAAGCATACACCGTCACCGCCGTTATTTCCCGTACCTACAAATACCAGAATATTGCTATACTTATCAATATGCTCACTAAGCATTGAAAATACGCTTAAAGAAGCTCGCTCCATTAGCACAGCCGAGCTTATTTTATAATGATTTATTGTATTATAATCACATTTTTTCATTTCGTTTGCGCTAAGTACTGTTTTCATAACATAACTCCTTTTTTTCTTTTACAAAAATACATCTATCATAAATGACAGATGTATTCTTTATACATATCTTTAATCAGCTTTAATATCTTCTAATTTCTTAGCCTTCTCTTCTTCCTCTTTGGCTTTCTCTAAAGCCTTCTCTTTGGCTCTTGCAATTGCCATTTCGTTAGCCTTAAGATTCTGCTCATAATCTTCGTATTTTACATCGAAGAGATTCATAACATCCTTGCCAAATATATCATTCATATACACATATATTTCTCTATTATTAATCTCTCGATTTTGTTTTCTAATAAGATTCTTCTTAAGCTCGCTTCGCATCTCTGTAATCCAGCCACTAATCTCTTCTATCTCCGTACTATTAGTTCTAAGCTTCTCATAACAAAAGGACATAGTATCAAGCATTAACTGCTCATTTACAGTTTTAATGCTTTTAGGAATTTCCATCAATCTGTCTTCAATCTCTTCTATCTTCTGCTTAGACTCTTCCATGAGTCGTTTGTTATCATTAAGATTCTGCGCCTCTGTAGTGTGCTTGGCACTATCAACACCCTCCATATTCTGAACAATGCCATGCATAAGATTATTCTTAACCTTCTTGTATTCCTTTAATTCAGTAGTAAGCTTACCCTGTTCAGCAAGAAGCGCCTTAAGCTCTGCCTCGTTTTCTATGATTTCCTTCGGCTTGCCACTTACAGCGAAGAGTCTGTGCCACTTTTGGTCTAATACAAGTACAGGTACATTAACTTTTTTCAATGCTTCTAAGAAATTTTTCTCATTCATCATTACACTTCCTTGTAATATTATAAGATAATTGCATCAGACTATCTGACAAATGTACATTCTCAACAACCACATCTTCATCATCAAACTGTAAATCAACATGAGCGAAATTCCATATTGATTTAATACCAAGAGATACCAACTTATTGGCAGTCTTAACAGCATTATTCTTAGGAAGAGTAAGTGCTGCAATATCAACTCTATTATTCTTAATGAATTCTTCTAATTCATCAAGGGAATAAATAGGAATATCATTTATCTTAGTTCCAAAGAGCTTCGAATCAACATCGAACATAGCTATAACAGGAAAACCAAGCCTTTCGAATTTGTCGTATCTAACAATAGCTTTCGCAAGATTACCAGCACCAACAATAATCATATTATGCACTTTATCAAGTCCAAGAATCTTACCAATCTCTTCATGAAGGAACTTAACATTATATCCATATCCCTGCTGACCAAAGCCTCCGAAATTATTAAGGTCCTGACGTATCTGGGATGCAGTGGAATTCATCTTAACACTCAATTCATTAGAGGATATTCTCTCAACTCCTTGAGATAATAAATCCCCCAAATATCTATAATATCTTGGTAATCTTCTTATTACTGCTTGTGAAATCTGCTCGTTCATATTAACCCTTTCTATTCCATAAGTAAGCTTAATTCTTCCCATTTTGAATAAAGCGGCTCAAGCTCATTATTAATACTTTCTTTACTTGTCATTAATTCATTAAGCTTAGCAGAATTAGTTGCATATTCAGGATTAGCAAGCTCGCTATCAACTATAGACAGTTTGTCTTCTAACTCCTCTATACTTGCCTCAACTTTTTCAAATTCTCTTTTGAGTTTATTCTTCTTTGCAGCTAATTCTTTTTGTTTTTTCCAATCTTCTTTAGATTTTTCTTTATTATTAGAATTATTCTTATTGGTAAATGTGTATTTATCCTTAACTACATCTTTTTTCTCAATATAGTAATCATAGTTTCCAAGATATTCATTAACACCATTATCTGTAAGTTCTAACACTTTCGATGCTACTTTATTAACAAAATACCTGTCATGACTTACAAATAAAAGCGTACCATCATAGTCATTAAGAGCACTCTCAAGAATATCCTTAGATTCCATATCCAAGTGATTAGTAGGCTCATCAAGAATTAAGAAATTCGCATCGCTTAGCATTAGTTTACAAAGGGATACTCGTCCTTTCTCGCCACCTGACAGAGACTTTATACTTTTGAATACATCTTCATCTGTAAAACCTACAGAAGCTAATGTATTCCTAATAGATGTATTATCCATAGAAGGATACATATAATGTATCTCCTCCATTATGTTGTTATTATCATCAAGATTCATTTGTGCTTGGTCATAATAACCAATATCGACATTAGAACCAAACTTAATAATTCCATCTGTAGGCTTCTTAACACCTATAATCATCTTAAGAATTGTAGATTTACCAGTTCCGTTATCACCAAGAAGTGCAACTCTGTCTAATCGATTTAATGAAAAAGAGACATTTTCAAAAATCTTCCCATCATCATATATACATGACAACTCTTCAACAGATAACACATCATTTCCGCTTCTTATGGCAACATTAAATGATAAATTAATGTTGCTTACTCTATCCTCTATCTTATCAATTGTATCAATCTTATCTAATGCTTTAAGACGGCTTTCCGCTCGCTTAATTGACTTTTCTCTATTAAAGGATTGGAGCTTCTCTATAACTTCCTTTTGATGTGCAATCTCTTTATTTTGCTTATCAACCTCACGCTCATTAGTAAGAAGAATATTGTCCTTCTGCCTTACAAACTCACTATAATTACCCTTATAGGTACGGGCTGGCTTAGTATTAAGGTCTAATACATGATCAACTACCTTATCTAAGAAATATCTATCATGAGCCACAATTATAAGTGGCTTATTATATCCTGACAAGAAATTCTCTAACCATTCAATTGCATTAATATCAAGATGATTAATGGGCTCATCAAGTATTAATAAATCATCATCAGATACAAGAAGCTTGCCAAGATATACTCTTGTCTTCTCGCCACCTGAGAGCATATCCATGGTCTTAGAAAACTCATCTTCATCAAAGCCAAGGCCTTTGAGTACAGACTCTGCCATACTCTTATAATAAAGCCCTCCCTTGTCCTGGAATTCTCTAAGAAGCTTATCGTGTTCATTAATGGCATCACCTGTCATATCTTCTTCTAGAAGTGAAAGACGATGCTCCATATCAATCAAATCAGCTCTGGCATTAATAACACTATCAAGAATACAGTCATTAGAATCATCTTCAATATATTGAGCAAGGTATCCAATCTTTAAATCCTTAGCCTTAACAACTTCGCCTTCATCAATAGACAACTCATCAACTAATATCTTAAGTAGTGTTGACTTGCCGACACCATTACTGCCGCATATTGCATATTTCTCATTGTTATTTATCTGAAAACTGACATTATCAAGTACCTTAACATCACCAAAGAACTTGGTAATATTATTTGCAGAGATAATCATAGATGCGCTCCATTAAAACTGACCTTAGCCACCTTATTACCAAGTCCATCGGTGATAGTACTTTCATAGAAGCAAAATCGCCTGCCTTCCTTCATGCACCTGCACTCAGCAATTAGCTTATCATCTTTAGGCTGGCTGTAATAGCTTATATTACCATTAGTAGTGACTGTAAGATGCTCAGGTGTATTAGTTGCTACTGCAAAGGAAAAATCAGCAATTGTATAGAACACGCCTCCCATAACATGGTCTCCTGCAGCCTTATGATGAGCTTTGATTTGTAGGCTAACCTTAGAATAATTATCACCTATCTCATCTATAACTATTCCTGTAGCCTCTGTTGCATATTTATCTTGAGAAAAGAACTCTCTAGTTTCTTCAAGTGTCATTATAGTAATCCCTCTAAAGTCTCTCTAATAGCAATAATAAAGTCTCTACTATTAAGTACAGTTGGGTTTTTCTCATCTGTAATAAGAGCCAAATCCTTCGTCATCTTACCAGCTTCAATTGTATCAATACAAGCCTTCTCAAGCTTATTAGCAAAATCAACAAGTTCACTTATACCATCAAGCTCACCACGCTTACGAAGCGCGCCAGACCATGCAAATATTGTTGCAACAGAGTTAGTAGATGTCTCTTCACCATTAAGATGCTTATAATAGTGACGCTGTACTGTTCCATGTGCAGCCTCATATTCATAATTACCATCAGGTGAACATAGCACTGATGTCATCATAGCAAGTGAACCGAATGCAGATGATATCATATCAGACATAACATCACCATCATAGTTCTTACAAGCCCAGATATATCCGCCCTTAGACTTCATAACACGGGCAACCGCATCATCAATTAAAGTATAGAAATACACAATTCCTGCTTCATCGAATTTTGATTTGAATTCTGCATTGAATATTTCTTCAAATATATCCTTAAATGTATGGTCGTATTTCTTAGAAATAGTATCCTTAGTTGCAAACCATAAATCCTGCTTAGTATCAAGGGCATAGTTAAAGCAGCTTCTTGCAAAGCTTTCAATAGACTTATCTAAGTTATGCTGTCCCTGTAATACACCAGGACC
This sequence comes from uncultured Lachnospiraceae bacterium, assembly GCA_900316395.1. Classification (GTDB taxonomy): domain Bacteria; phylum Bacillota; class Clostridia; order Lachnospirales; family Lachnospiraceae; genus RUG191. Next base: position 9,393 of record ONCT01000052.1, read on the forward strand.
ATCAAATTCATGAATAGTCTCTTCAATAACCTTGCCATCATCTCCAGTAAATACAAGCTTTGCAGTTCCAGCAGATGGAACATCTATCTCAACTGATTTATATACATCACCATATGCATGTCTTGCTATAGTAATAGGCTTTTCCCATGTTCTAACATTAGGCTTAATATTATTAACAACAATTGGAGCACGAAATACTGTTCCGTCAAGAATTGCTCTAATTGTACCATTAGGACTCTTCCACATTTCCTTCAAGTCATATTCTTCCATTCTGGCTGCATTAGGCGTAATGGTTGCACATTTAACGGCAACTCCATACTTCTTAGTAGCATTAGCAGAATCAACTGTAATCTGATCATTAGTCTCATTACGCTTCTTAAGACCAAGGTCATAATACTCTGTCTTAAGGTCGATATAAGGAAATAATAACTCCTCCTTAATCATCTGCCATAATATTCTTGTCATCTCATCTCCATCCATTTCAACAAGTGGAGTTGTCATTTGTATCTTGCTCATCTTAATCTCCTTTGTAATAATTACTTAGCAACAATATTGATTATTCTACCTGGTACATAGATTTCCTTAATGATATTGCCTTGCAATCTATCACCTAAAGCCTCTTTTCCTGCAGCAATAGCACTATCCTTATCAATATCCTTGGCAATCTTAATTGTTGTTCTTGTCTTACCATTAACCTGAACAGCAATCTCTATCTCATCATCCACAGTCTTTGCTTCATCATATTCAGGCCATTTCTCAAATGCTATTGTGTCATTATGTCCCATTAACTGCCATATCTCTTCACCAACGTGAGGACAGATACATGAGAACATCTTAATAAAGTTATCAGCATATTCTCTTGGGCATTTACCAACCTTATATACTTCGTTAACAAAAATCATCATCTGAGATATTGCTGTATTATATGCAAGGGCTTCAAAGTCATTAGTAACCTTCTTAACGCTCTTATGATAAATCTTCTCTAGTGAGCCATCATTATCATCTGTAAGATTCTCAGCTTCAGTAAAGAAATTATATACTCTTGTAATGAATCTTCTAGCACCCTGAACATTATTAGAATTCCAAGGCTTTGATACTTCTAAAGGTCCCATGAACATTTCGTATAATCTTAATGTATCTGCGCCATAATCTCTAACAATATCGCTAGGATTGATTACGAATTCAGGGAATCTCTTACCCATCTTAATTCCATTCTCACCAAGAATCATACCCTGATGAACAAGCTTCTTGAATGGCTCCTTAACAGGTGATAAGCCCTTATCATATAAGAATCTGTTCCAGATTCTTGAATACATAAGATGACCTACTGCATGCTCAGGACCGCCTACATATAAGTCAACAGGAAGCCAATGCTTAAGTAATTCCTGATTAGCAAATTCCTTATCATTATCAGGGTCAATATATCTCATAAAATACCATGAAGAACCAGCGGAACCTGGCATTGTCGATGTCTCTCTAACACCCTTAACTCCATTTTGATTATACTGCTTCCACTCAGTAGCATTTTCAAGAGGTGCCTTGCCGTTCTTACCCTTATAATCCTCAAGTTCAGGAAGAACAAGTGGCAATTCTTCATCAGGAATAAAGTATATCTTGCCATCCTCAAGGTGAACACAAGGAACAGGCTCACCCCAATAACGCTGACGGGCAAAAATCCACTCATGGAATCTATAATTAACCATGCGACGTGCAACACCCATCTTCTCAAGCTTAACTGTAATAGCTTCTTTAGCATCTTCAACAACAAGACCATCAAACTCTTCAGAATTCATAAGCTTACAGCCTTTGCCAAGGTAATCCTGCTTCTCAAATGCACATTCACTAACATCTCTGCCATCAATAACCTGAATCATATCAATGTTATGAACCTGTGCATACTCAAAGTCACGCTGATCGTGGCTTGGAACAGCCATTACAGCACCTGTACCATAATTAGCAAGTACGAAGTCACCAATGTATAAAGGAACCTTCTTACCATTAACAGGATTAATAGCATATAAGCCTTTAAGTGGACAGCCAGACTTAGTCTTATTAAGCTCTGTTCTATCCATATCAGACTTAGTCATGGTTTCCTTAATGTATTCTTCTACATCTTCTCTATTCTCAACTCTGTCAAGAAGGCTCTTAACAATATCTCCTTCTGGAGCAAGAACCATGAATGTAATACCATATATTGTCTCAATACATGTTGTAAATATTGAGAATTTCCCGCCGCCTTCAATCTCGAAATCAACCTCAACACCTTCTGATTTACCAATCCAGTTTCTCTGAATCTGCTTAGTTGATTCTGGCCAGTCAATTTCCTCTAAGCCCTCTAACAGCTTCTCTGCGAATGCAGCCTGGTCAATAACCCACTGCTTCATATTCTTCCTAATAACAGGATAACCGCCACGCTCAGACTTGCCATCAATAACCTCGTCATTAGATAGAACTGTACCTAATTCTTCACACCAGTTAACCGGCATATCGATATATTTTGCATAGCCATCCTCATATAGCTTCTTGAATATCCATTGAGTCCATTTATAGAACTTAGGGTCACTAGTTGCAACCATCTTAGACCAGTCATAATCAAAGCCTAATTCTTTAAGCTGAGAAGAAAAAGTCTCAATATTCTTCATAGTGAATTCTGCAGGATGATTACCAGTTGTTACAGCATATTGCTCTGCAGGAAGACCAAAGGAATCATATCCCATTGGATGAAGAACATTATATCCTTGCATTCTCTTCATACGAGACATAATATCAGTTGCAGTATATCCTTCTGGATGGCCTGCATGAAGACCTACTCCTGATGGATATGGGAACATATCAAGCGCATAATACTTAGGCTTGTCAAAGTCCCATACATCTGTCTTGAAAGTCTCGTTTTCTTCCCAGTATTTCTGCCATTTTTTCTCTATTGCCTTATGATTATATGTATTAGACATAATTAGAGTTCTCCTTTATTACATAATTGCACAAAATGTGCCTTTTTTACCATAAATAATTCTAACACAAGCCCTTGTTTTGTCAAGTTTTTAACAAGTTAATAACGTATATATTTTAAGTAATAAAAAAACAGCTGGCTCCATAAAGAAACCAGCTGTCAGACTGCACTTAGCAGATGAGTTATTTGATTCAATTTAAGTATCATTTAAAAAATTCCCCTAAATAACTAAGCAAATCGAATCCTGTTGGTAGCGGAATTGTTATCATAAATATTGTATCAAACACTAAGAAACATATTGCTAGTACAACTACTGCCACCCTATTAGGAAAATTCTTGAATATAGCCGCAATACCAAGAAGGAATAATACGATGGAATATATAACTGTAACCAATCCATAGGTATCACTGTTCTGATTGTCCTGCTTTCCTTCTTCTAGCTTGGCATTGGCCATGTCTATCCCTTGCTTTGTCTCTTCAAAATATGATTCTACAAAGCCTTCCTTCTCAAAGGGCGACTTCTCATTGTCAATTGCCCAACTCACAGCTTCTGCAAATTCATCAGAGACTCCTTCCCGAAGGGCCATTACCTTCTTTTCTAAGACTTCCATCTTCTTAGTATCGCCCTGTTCCTCTGCAAGCTCTGCATCAAATGCATAGTTTTGAATAGTATTCCAGGTCATCATATCCTGCAATAATAGCTGCGAGGACTGATTATACATAGCAGATACCTTTGATGAAATGTTATTACTTTCTGTAAAATGTATTGCCTGCAAACCCGCATGAAGAGAACCTATCCAGGTAGCCCATGCCGTAAGAAATGCAGTAATACCCAAAAACACAGCAATAACTATTTCTAGAACTTTATCTTTTCTTTCCTCACTCATTATAATTCACTCATCCAAACATTTATAATTTGTACCAGCCGATGCTTTCATCCTCCCCTGCGCATCTTATAGTCCGTACCAGCCAATGCCTTCATCATTCCAGCCCTGAATAACAAGAGCAAATACCTCGCCTGAATCAGCTGTGTAATGGTGTGCTCCTGGTCCATCGTTATAAGGGTTAAATACTCTATATATTGGCATTCCATTATCTGCAGAATACCAGCCAATTCCTTCGTAGTTCCATCCTATTATGCTAAGATAGAACATTTCCTCCTCATTAGTTGTGTAATAATGCTCACTGGTAAATGGATTGAATAATCTATATACTGGTGTGTCACTACTTACAGGTGCG
>ONCT01000050.1 GCA_900316395.1 uncultured Lachnospiraceae bacterium
GTTATATCAGGTAAGTATAATGGGGACATCAAACGAAATCTTATATCTAGAAATAGGGATTCTCTATATGTTTCCAACTGACAATAAATTTACACTATCCCGTACATCACATGGTTTGACAAATTCTGTAAACGTGCTACAATAAAGACACAAAAAAGGCGTTGCCAAAACGGCTGGCCTAAAACAATGTCACAAAGACAGCAACACTATCCTTGGTCAGGGCGGTTGCTGTTTTGTTTGTCCTTTAAAGCCAACATATATCCAAACAATCTATCTCTACTTGCCTTATCAAGTTCATTATAAGTTGTTACAACTTCCCCTATCTCAGTTGTTCTATCAACAACGATTAGATTAAGTTTATTGCCCTTGTCCCCAGTATTGTCCGCACCCGAAAGAAGCCACTCTGGTGTAACCTTCAGAACATTGCATATAAGCATAATCTTCTCAGATGTTGGATTAGTCTTCTTACTCTTCCATTCACTTATTGTACTAGGTGCAATTCCAGTATGTTCGGAAAACTCCTTCTGAGACATTCCTATCTCTTTCAATCTATAAAATACTCTTTCACTTATCGTCATAGTAAAACCACTCCTAAAAAAACACTATCTTTTGCGTTGTGATTGACTTTTTCTAATAATAGTTATATTATTAAGCCATAAATAAGAAGTGAGCACCTGATAGACGGTGTTCCCTCAAAGTTAATTTGAGTATTAGACCGCTATGGTTTTGCAGGCTGGGCGGTCTATTTCTTTTCTGCTCTTGCAAAATAGTAGCCAATGGCTAAACCTATACCGAAGAATGTTGCACAAAGGCTCACGACTCCGATGAATAATTCTGTAGTTAGCATACTTCATTGCGTCCTCCTTTCTGTATCATTCCCAAAAGGGTTACAGCGGAGGTGTTAACGCAACCTCCAAGCGGAGGGAAACGTACCGTCCATCGCATGATGGTGCTCACTTGTTTATAGAATAACACCCATATAATGTAATAGCAATATAATTTTTCATATTTCTGTAATATTTCATATATACGAATTTTACGTTAAAAAAAGAGAAGCCAGATTACTCTGACTTCCCAAGCATACATCCTAAAACACATGCCCCAATTAATATCTTCATTGCGATATAACAATAACAAAACGCAATTCTTTTCCTTGTTTCACCTTAACTTACAGCTGCACTTTGTTCTGCATCTAGCATCCCTAAACGCTCACACAATACCTTCAACACATCGCTAGGTGTTGAGTCAGGCTTGCGCTGTAGTTGTTCCAATACTGCAGTTCTAACATCTTCCTCTTGCTCCATGCACTCTACTGTACTGTCTACAAAATCCTCATAACTACCCGGTAGCATTCGAAGCCTTTCTCTTATATCCATATTATTTCCTCCATCGTGCTTTGGTTTGTCTCTTGCCTAAAAACTCATATTCATCAAAACCATGATTAATAAAGTAATAATCATAAGCCAAGCTATTAATATCGTTCGAATGAGTGTGAATTACACAATACTCTTCTCCTTGAAATCGCTTATGCCAAACGTTGTTTATATCATGTGTTACCTTAGCAGCTTCCTTTTCTGTTACCTTTAAAAACCTCATTTACACTCTCTCATTACTTTTCACATTAAGTATAACACAATTCAGAATAATATGATAGAGTCACTCACAAATGGCGCAAACATACTATTCTACAAAATGCTACTACTTAATAGATTTTCTTCCTACACCTCTAATACCAACAGTAAACTGGTTATAATAAAAAATAGCTTTTTTCATCACCAGTGTCAATAAGCGTTTCATGAAAATCAATTACACAAAGTAGTTCTATGCGTCGCTTATCTATACCCCTCATACCACTCACAAAACTTCCCCGGCCCTGTTTTTATATCAACCATCGGCTTGAATCCTATATTTTTATAGTTCCCATAGAAGATATGTGAGTGTTTAATTTGAATATTACCTTCTTTTGGGATGAGTATTGGTTAATTAGTGATGAGGGGAAGAACCTCTTTTTTAATGTTATAATAAATAGTCTCCCCATTAGGGCATGTTGTTTATATTAATAATAGATGTTATAATTAACACAGTAGAGAAGTGAGAGAACTCTGTTTGTTAATAAGGCGGTGATAAATATGACTGAGCAAAGGTTGACATGGGGAGAAATAAAGGATAAATATCCAGATCAATGGGTAGGACTCACGGATGTTGCTTATGTAAATGACGATGGAATATCTATTGAGTCCGCTATAGTTAAATATGCCAATATGCCCAAGGGGGAATTAACTAGAAGAATGTTGGAAGGCGAAATTGAATCTGTATATACTACGCCGGATAATAAATTTCAGCTCGGAATGGTAGGTGTTTTTAGATGAAGCAGATGACATTACAATTAGATAGCCGTCAACAAAGGCCTGTGGTCAGGTTGAAAAATGGATTGAGAGCATTGCTGGATACAGGCGCATATATTCCTGTTTGGACAGATGATGAGGATATTTTGGTTGAGAATTTGGGTGCGTCTCTAATTACAAAAGACGTTTCTTTTTCCGGATTTGGTGGAGAAGCAAGAGGTAATCTGTATAAAGTATCCCTTAACGTGGGAGAATTGTATTATCCCAATATGACGATAATAGTTAATCAGGATTTGGATACACCATTTAATCTTATATTGAGTGCTACAATGTTTCAGAATTTGATATATGAGGTGGATGATAAGAATCATAGAATGAATATAATGATTCCTGACGAAGAAAGCATGGTCAGGAGTCTTCGTATAGAAGATTCAGGAGGTCAGATTCATATATTGTGCAACTCTGCATGATATTTGATGTCTGGAGAAGGAACAGTTAGAGATAACATGATTAAGGATTATCATAAATGAAGAAAAGACTCTTTTAGGGTCTTTTTTTGTTGCTTAAATGGCATCACCCATCACTACCTTATCGTTTAGGGTAAATGAGCACTTTCTTCATGTCTTTATTTCCCTTTTCCTGTTCCACCTTCAACCACACCTTCGCGGTTTAATACAGATACAACAGTTTCTAATAATAATCTACAATCAAAAAGAAAGGCTTTGATGCCTCCCTTCTTAAGTACATTCCAATATGCGCCGTCATATTTGGCTTTCTTTCTAATAGAGATGGAGTCTCTACCTCTAATCTGTGCAAGTCCTGTAATGCCAACATAGGCATGAGTTGCACCATACTTCTCTCTTTCGGCAATAAGGTTGTCCTGATTCCATAACGCTGGTCTCGGGCCTACTATTACCATATTTTGCATGAATACATCCCAGAACTGTGGCAATTCATCAAGGCTGGTCTTTCTTAGAACCTTGCCTACTCTTGTAATGTATTGCTCTGGATTCTTTAGCTTGTGAGTTGGTACATCATGTGGTGCCGACATTTTCATTGTACGGAACTTATGGCACATGAAGAATACATTGTCCTTGCCATATCTCTTCTGTGAGAAGAATATTGGTCCTGGGTCATCTATTACTATTGCAAGTGCAATTATTGCATATACTGGTGATAGTAATATGAGTGCCGTTAATGATATTGTTCTAGCCAGAAACGGCTTGATTGTTGTTACATATAATGGCATATATTGTTATACTTCCTTCTCACTCTTCTCTATTATTTCAATCCCTAGATGGATTATTGTCTTCTGATTCATGAAGTCTACTTCAACCTCTGCATTTCTTTTGTGGAGGTTGATTTTTTTGATCTGGCCTTGCATGCCAAGTAGTGGTCCTGACTTGATAATAACCTTGTCATTCTCGTCGAAGCCCACCTGGGAGAGGCCTACAACACGATTATCATCCAATGACTTGTTCTGGTTGCCTGTTAAGGTTCTTAGCCATCTTACTTCCTCATCAGATAGTGGATATATATCTATTTCTTCACCTGATTCTTCCTTGCCTAACAGTCTTAGGAACATTGGAAGTCGGCGGAGTTCTTTGTATAAAGATTTCACATCATCACTTTCGATGAATATATATCCTGGAATTAGTCGTTCATGTACTATGGTCCATTTGCCACGAAGCTTCTTCTTCATTAAGCGGACTGGATAGAAGCAGTCGCTGTATAAATCATCTGGGATGTAGCGACTTATCATGTCCTTGGCATTGGATTCATTTCTTGCGTTAACATATATTACATAGTACATAAAATTTCCTCCCTTGTATGATTCCTAATTTAGGGTGTGCTTCGCCACCCTCGCCCTATGGCGTGGTTACGAATCATACTATGTCATACATACTCCTATCCATGTGCCCTAGCTTCATGAATACTCATATATAATCCTAAATATATCTAGTAAGAATTACTCTAAGCAATACTTTCCATACATTTAACAATTTGCGTTAATTTTTTCTGAGAATGCCAATTGCTTCGGAGTACTGTTTGAGCTCTGTATACTTTAGCTCTAGGTAAGTGACTAATATCGGCAAAGCGATTTTCTTTATGAGCTTGTCGATATTAGTCGCTTACCTGGGAATGCAGGTAGCATGCGAGTTTACGGAGAAGCAATTTAATGAGGCATTCGCAAGAAAAATAGCAAATTGTTAAGTATGGAAAGCATGTTTAGAAGTAATTCGTGGTGGGTATAATTAGTGTATAGCCCCAATGCTTTGTAGCTTACTCACTTGCCCTTCGCTTAGGTTCCCCTTCTTATAGCGACTCACCTGATTACAAAGCCAGCTCTTCAACTTGAATCCATCATCACACACATACCCTACTGGCATCTTAAGGTTGCCATGAGTCCGCTTATAGCTTGCGGCATATTCATAGCCCTTATCCCAGAAGGCTTCGTGTGCGCTCCACTTGAATCCCAGCTTACTTAGCTTTGCAATTCTCTTATCATTCAACTTGCCATTTCTATAATTAGTCCTCTGACTATTAAGCCAGCGACCTAAGTTGAAACCATCTATATTGTAGTCTGCGGGAACGAAGTTGATGTCTCCCTTCTGCTCCTTGAACAAACGCGCATAAGAGTAACCAATTTCCCACTTCTCGTCATATCTATCCCAGCACATACCAATTTCTTCAAGCATTGATATCTGCTCATCTCTTAGTCTGCCTTTGGCGTAGCTGTCTCTTTGAGATGATATCCATACGCCAAGCTTCACATTTGACCCATCATCAGTTATCTCATAAGCATATGGCACAACTAAGTTGCCGTTCTCTTCGTAGTAACGACGCGCATAATTATAATTAGTAAGCCATCTGTCCTTAATAACCGATGTCCAAAGCATTCCTATCTTATTAAGCTTCTCCACCTGCTCATCACTCAGGCTCTCATAGGAATTACGCTGAGTTCTAATCCATCTTCCAAGACTGTAGCCTTCCGAAGTCTCATATGTAGCTGGAACAATTAAGTTACCATGCTCCTCGTAATATCTCTTAGCCTCAAGATACATAATGTCCCATCCGGCGGTCAGTGTATCTTCAAGAGCATCGAACAATTCAATGCAGCCTCGCACCTCGTCAATCACTTCAAATGAATCGTTAATGGCGTCCTTCGAATCCCCTTCGTTACTCATATACTTAAGGGCAGCTTCCATCTCTTCTCTTACGGAATCAATGCTATAGAGCCCCTCGATATTGTTAACGATATCGAATACAACAGGCTTAGTGGTCTTAGACGCCGAAAGCGCTCTTCCAATCTGCTGCTTATAGATAATTGGAGACACCGTTGGACGAAGCAGGATAACTCCTGATACACCCTCCACATGAACTCCCTCGTTCAACGCATCTATGCAAAATAGCAGCTTAAGATGGGAATTGTCATCATTTGTCTTGAATTCCTTAAAGGACTTACTTGTAGATGCATCATCAGAATAGACATGGTAAATGTATGGTTTCTCATCAATTAGATGGAACCACTCCCCCACCTTATCCATTGCCTCAAGCATAGCCTCGTAGTTAGCGCAGAATATAATATATCTGCCAGTCCTGTCAGTTATGTGCTTATTGAATATGGAATCTAAGCCTTCAGCCTTATCAATTGCCCGGCGAAGCTTCTCTAAGATTTCTTCCGCTTTGTCTCTTGCAGCTTTATTTCTTACTTTTCTTAGCCGCTTCTCGTAGCGGTTAAGTTCCTCCTTATAAGAGAAGATTGAGAGTACGTATTTCGGAGGATTAAGAATCCCCTTCACAATCGCCTCTCCAAGAGACATCTCGCTTGCGATATTAGAATCGAATAGCTCTGCAGCCATATCCCTCTGAGCATCCAGATATCTGATGGCTGTTGCAGAGAGTCCCAACACCGGTGTATCAGGATACATATCAATTAATGTATTAACTCCCGCACCCCACTCTGCAGCCCCGCATCTATGGAACTCGTCCAGGATGATGTAGTCTGGCTTAATGTCTAGCATTTCCCCTTCAGACATATTCATAAGCTTGGCATAGGTGTAGAAGGCGATATTGCCGCCATCATAATCTGATGACTCATTTCTTAGATTCTCCATCTGGGTAGTAAATATATATTGTGACGGAGACAACCAGCAGATAGTCTTGTCTGGATTGTCTTCACATAGTTTGAAGCCGACAAAGGACTTGCCCGTACCAGTAGGGTGAATAACCGCAGCTTTACCTACGGTTTCTAACATAGAACGTACCGCCTGATATGCCTTTTTGTTATGTTCATACAAGACGATGGACATACTGCTTCATCTCCCCTAATAAGCAACACTTTGGATATAATTACTCAATATCCGCAAATGTATACTTCTTCGAACGCTTTTTTATATCTACACATCTTCATAATATTATCACAAATCCCCTAAAAATTCCACAAAATACGCGATTTTATGGACAAACATTATTGTTCAAACTGAATAATTCTTATAGCGTCCGCTAAAGTATACTTCTCCGAACGCTTTCTTATATCGGTCAACCGACATACTTTCAACCCCTAAGACGCCTTGCCTTATCGTAGAATGTGGAGCGGGGCATGTTACAGAGTCGGGCCGCTTCACTAACTGACAGTTCCCCTCTGGCCCATACACTGTATATATCATAGAAATTATCAGGAAGTGGCTTCGGCGCAGGACCGAACCTTACCCCATTAGCCTTAGCAATAGCTATTCCCTCTGCCTGCCTTGCTCTTATGTTAAGTCTCTCATTCTCACTAATATAACTTAGTAGTGCCAACACTATATCTGACAAGAATGTGCCCATTAGATCCTTGCCTCTTCTCGTATCTAAGATAGGCATATCAATTACAACAATATCAGCCTTCCTGTCCTTGGTGATGTGCTTCCACTGTTCGATAATGTCCTCATAACTCCTCCCCAGCCTGTCTATACTCTTAATATAGAGAACATCATCTTCCCTTAACTTCCGAACCAGCTTCTTATAGTATGTCCGTTCAAAATCCTTCCCAGATTCCTTATCTACGAAGATGTTACTTCTTGGCACATGCATCCTGCTAATAGCCACAATCTGCCGATCCTCCTTCTGCTCCTTAGTACTCACCCTCGCATAACCATAACATTTACCCATAGATAACCTCCCACATATTACTACACCCTTAATCACACAAAAATAAGCGCACACAAACGTGTACGCTTATATCTTATACCTACCTAATATCATTGGTAATACATTAGTAATGTCTTACCACCTCGAACCGATATAATTTGATTTTTTCTGAAGGTCCTATTCCTCCCTTACGCCTTGCAATGTCCACCTGCTCTTCCACAGTGTCAACGCCATCTAAGTCTGGTAGGAGTAGACCTCGCTTATATCCGCTCTCAACTATTACCCCATACTTCTTAACATCTAATTCATCCATGGAATCAATCTCTTCTGGCTCGCTCAACACATCCACGTTAATGTCAAGCCACTTTAGCTCATCTTCTGTAATAGGGTTGAACCTAGGGTCTCTTGTAGCGGCACTTATGGCATTGGCCATAATCTCCTGCGCTACATTATCCTTAGTTGGAAGAAATGTTCCAATGCATCCCCTAAGCTGTCCGTTTTTATGGACAGATACAAATGTGCCTGCAGCCGTATTAAGCATTTCACCTGGCAAGCCATCCGGCATGCTCATAGGCGTGTTATTCTTAACATAATACTCTAGGGACTGCCTCGCAAGATTAACATATTCATCTGACTTTGCTCTTGCCTCCATAAGTGCTCCCTCCTTACGTCGAAGTGCCTCCTCTAAGAAATGTCTCTTCTCATCCTGTCCATTCACCATAAAGGAACATATGCCATATCCAACGCCTGTTACATCCTCGTGTGAGTACTGCTTGGCAATAACCTTGTCCCCATCTAGCGCACCTGCCATTATAACAAATGACCTGTGACCACACTCTGCTGCCTTGTCACAGAAATTCTCGTCGAAGTCAAACATTTCACCGAATGCTGCCCGAGAGCACACATCCATAATTCGCTTGTCGTACTTAGGTCCCTCAGGTGCGAATCCATATGGTCCGTAGTCCTGAAGCTTGTGTGACAAGTCACCACTGGCAACATATACTACTCTTCGATTAAGGTCTTCTGCAACCTTCTTAATCATCATGCCATACTCGTAATGGGTATATAGATCAAGTCCACTAAGACCTGTTCTTACAAGCTTGAAATTATTATATTGCTGAGTGATAAAATATAGCGGTACCATTGTTCCATGGTCTAATTCTCTATCCTTCTCTCCCATTGTTCCTGCAGGAAATCCCTTTTCATCCGCTAGAGACGACAAGGCTCTAGTAAGCTCGTAGTCATAGTCCACATCGAAGCTAACCTCTGGAGCACCAAACTGAGCGAAGCTTCCCTTAGCCCATTTGCCAGGGGAAATGTGAAAATAATCCGAGTACATCACACTATGAGGCGTAGATATTATTATGGTATCTGGCTTGAGCCTTGCAATCTGTGACGCCACCTTCTCGTATGATTCAATTGTAGTCTTAACCTGACCTTCGCTTCCCCTTCCAACTGCTGGCACAATCATAGGTGGATGGGGTACCATAAATGCTGCAATTATAGCCATATCTTATCTCCTATTTGTTTACTGTAACCTGACATTATTACCTCCTTCGCATACTGCACTATTCGATACAATTTCCTTACCGAATATATCAGCAGCAGTTACTTTAATAATATATGGTGTCTTGTCCAGATTCCGGCTGTTAATTACAAGACCTTTGGCATCAATGGTAAATTCCTCACCATCAACATTTACCTCATCACCCACCATTATCGGATACACATCCTTGCGGGCAGAGCCCATGTCATCATCATACAAGACCATTCCTATCTGCCTAAAATGTGAGCCAAACAAATTATGTATATGTGCAAATCTAAAGGTCTCAGGAGCGCCATTGCGTATAATCTTGCTCATGTAAATATCATTATCAGCAGTGTGGTCCACCTGAGTTGCCATAATCGCGTGATTATCAAGAGTAAAGTATTCTCCTTCATAATCCACTGTAAAATCCAGCTTGTCCAAATCCGACTTGGTAATAAAATTACTTATTACCGGCTTCCCTTGGCTGCCATCATCATTCTTCCTATAAATTGTATACGATACGCTAAGAAGATATCTTGCACTCTCAGGTGTTAAGCTTACATGGAACCTGCCGTCGTCTCCTATGTATCCTGGGTTCTTGAAGCTAATTGTAGTTTCCGGAATATTACTGTATATACTCGTTAGTATCTTATTATAATTCTCGCTTGGGCAAATGTTAATGTATTCCATGACTTCATCCATGTGAAAATGGCTGGGATAATAAACGGACAGCCCTGTTGCATTGGATTTTGCTTCGCCTCTTTCTGTGCAAAGGATTGCTCCCTTAAGAGCTGACTCAAGTGCTTTAGCTCCCTTGTTACTTAATGCCTTGCCACTTTCGCTTAGGTTATCCTCTGTGGAAAGCTCCTTGGCTACACCTCCAAGGTCAACAAAGTTATCCATCTTACCGCTTGAATTAGCCCCAAAGGATGCGGAATTCTTAACTGCAACTCTTAAAGCTAATCGTCCATTGTTGTCAGCCGAGTCGAATTGCAAATCCCCTAGCATCTCTTCGAATGCATTCGATATCTCGTCAAAATGTGTAAGGTCTATAGCAGATAAGGTTGCAGTAGCAGACTTGTCTGCCTTTTCACATTTCGTAAGATAATTCTTACATATATCCTTGGCTAGGTCCGCCCCTGTCTTGGTAGACATGCTCTTGGCAATAGTTGTATAATCCCATCCTAAGCCCACCTCATAATTCTGGGATGCAATCATCATATCGGCGTAAGGGGCCAGAGCATCAGCCACCTCGTAGTCCCCCATAAGGCAGGCATCGAATCCAACGATGGAAAGCTTCTTACCATTAAGTGACTTACTTAGGGCATCCTTCAGCTCTGCTAAGGTAATGGCATCGTTAGAATACTTCTGGTCATAGCAGGCTCCCTTAATAGTTCCGCCACCATGATCCCATAGAAGAAGCATTGTATTCTCTGCTGGATAACTGTTGGTTCCCCACCTTACGAAATCCTCTAGGGTGGTGCCGTCTCCCATGTTGGCATCATCTAACCTGGATAGCTCCTTCAGCTCTCCCTTCTTAACCTCGTAGCGCATAATCTTGTCGCTTGGGATGTTGTTACTAAGCCACTTATTAGCGCCACCCGTCTGTACAATGATTCTTACATTGTCAGGAATGTCAGACGACATTAATTCCTGCAGGTTCTCACTTGCAATTCCCGTCTGAGACTCAAGGTCGGAGCCACACATATATATAAGAAGCGTAACGGAAGAAGGCCCTTTGCTACAGGAACAAAGCGTCAGCATCATAGTACATATTATAATTATTGGTAGTAATTTCTTAATTCGCATTTTACATACTGCCTTCCTTAGCTAATTCAACTTCTGATTTCTTCAAAAGCTTTTTTATCCTCTTCTCATTCTGCTTTGTATAGTCAGAAAGCTCATAGGAACGTATTCGCTCCTTAACCATATGAGGAACAACAAATCCATTTTTTACCAGTGTCGCAAGTCTGTTGATAACGGTCTTATTTGTAACCTTAAGCTCTTTGCTTACTTCGATAGGCGTGAATTCTCTCTTGTAGTTCTTCATTAATAGCAAGAGTAATTCTTTCTCTTTTCCTTTCAAATATGATAGACTTCCTTCTAACTCTTCACCATTTGAACTGTCTGATAATTCGCGAACCTTATTAGAATACAACAGTACCATGCGAAGGAAATAATTAATCCAAATCTCCGGGTGTGGAGGATTATCTCGTCCTGAATAATACAGAGCAGGCAACCCCATCTGGATGGATTCATAATATTCATCAATATCATATGCAAAATACTCTTCTAAGGAGCCAATACCATTAAACCCGTATCCATTGATATCTAGAATATACCCCGAAAGAAGCCTTGCTGTTCGTCCATTTCCATCCTCAAATGGATGAATTGTTACAAGTTGATAATGGACTACTGCTGCAACTATGAGTGGGTGATCATCTGTCGTATTCACATATTCTACCAGTTCATCTAATAGTTCTGGTATATCACTGTATTCCGGTGGAATATAATCAGGATTTCCTGTTTGAGAATCGTATACAGCAAATAATACTCCTAGCGGCATAGGTCCACGTAGTCCTATTTTTTCTTTTGAAGCTCCCTTTTCAACATACTTTTGCACATCTAATATCAACTTCTTCGAGAACGACTCTTTTTTTGCTGCTTTTTCCTCCAAATAATTCAATGCCAGGAAATAATTACGCACCTCCTGCTCTGGTTTAAGATAATGCTTTCGTTCATCACTATCTATAACCTCATCCACTTGCTTTTCCGACAAAGGGTTTCCCTCAATCTTAGTAGATGCATAGGAACTTTTCTTCTTTGAATTTTTACGTAATTTACTAGCCACATCAACCGGCAATATGACCTCTGATACTTTATACCTATTTTCATCAATGTTCGTAATATACTTTAATATCTCATTTGATAAAGTAGCTTTAATCATAAAAAAGCACCCTCCAAGCACATATATTATACCACGAGGATGCTAATCTTTCATTAAATTTACACTATTTTTACACTATTTTGTCTTATTCCAGCAATTGATAAAAACTCTTATAAATAATAAGGTTCATCCTTCTATTACGACATTTATTATGTCATTTATTATGACATTTTGCAAGTCCTATTTTATGACATAATGACCAAATCGATTTGATCCTACATGTTCTATCTTGCATTCGTCCATCAGACGCTTCAAGGCTCTCTGAACAGTTCTTTGAGAAGAACCTACTATCTCAGCAAGCACTGCAGCTGATTGATTACCATCCTCCTTCAACAGATCCAGCAATTTTTCATCTAACGTTTTTACTTTGTTCATTGCGCCATTATGCGACAATTCTTTTAGAAGATCTCTAATCAATTCCAACATAAACTGAACAAATATCGTTGACTCCCCGTCTGTATTAGATGCATTCAGCGCTTTATAGTAATCATTCTGCCGCTCATGAATAATAGTCTCAATCGGAATCCATAAGAAAAACTCCTGCCACTTTGCAAGAATCAAAGTATGCCAAAGTCTTCCTGTCCTTCCATTTCCATCTGCAAAAGGATGAATGAACTCGAATTCATAATGAAAAATACACCCCTTTATTAATGGATGCAACTTTGATTTCTTCAGCCACTCGAAAAGTTGTCCTACTAAATCAGGCACATAATTAGCAGGTGTTCCGGCATGTATCAGCTGTTCTCCAGCATATACTCCTACTCCTTTGCTCCTGAATACACCGACCTCCTTTACCAAGCCTTCCATCATAATCATATGTGCCTTCAAAAGATCTTTAACTGAATAAGGATTCAGCTTCGACATAATCTCGTATGCTTCATAAGCATTCTGAACTTCCCTGATGTCTTGAGGTGGTCCCAGGACGCGTCTTCCATCTATTACGTCACTTACCTGTTCCTCAGTCAAAGTATTTTGTTCAATTGCTAATGAAGAATGAATAGACTTGATACGGTTATCTCTTCTAAGCTTAGGGTTTTTAGATAGCTGTTCTGATACAGTCATTGCACCAGTAAGCTCCGCTATCTCAATTACGAGATTCGTAATCTCGTCTGTCATTGTAAATGGTGGGATATAATTATCAGCCATATGTTTTTCTCCTCTTCAGCCATAATATTAAATCACTCCCATATTACTTCTTGCAGTGATATAACTCACCTTCCCCAACATAGACCATTATACGCTAGTCTACGGACATTATCAATCTATTTGACGTAAGTAATGTCGTAAAAACCAAAATATATAAATTTTAAAATTTCTGTTGCATCCTGGGATAATAAATCGGTAATGAAATACCTATACCCACATCCTTTGAGATGCCATTTTGACATCTCAAAAACTCTTCCTTCGAGCATTAAGAACATTTGGCGAAGTCGCAATTTGCGACTTCACAACAACTATTTCATATTCAATAAATTCATCACCAATTTTACCATAATATCCTTTTCTTCCGGATTCGATTCTGCAATCATAAGCGTAATGGCAACCAATTCACCATCTCCAATACGCTTACTGCCATCTTTAAACAAAGCATGATTCCGCTCTAAGAATTCCAAGAATAAAGAGGCCGCTATTCTCTTACATCCATCAGCAAATGGATGGTCCTTAATCATAAAGTACAGCAAATTAGCAGCTTTTTCTTCAATCGTCGGATATGCATCCTGACCAAATGCGCTCTGATATATCGCAGAAATGATACCATTTACTTTGCCAACCTCTTTTTCGACTCCGAATACCTCCGTTTCAAAAGAATCCTTCATATGCGAAACCATGGTCATACAATCATCATACGTAATCCTATATACCGGTTGCTTTCCGTCAGGTTTTATGATCGATTGATGATCATACTGATCCAGCAACGCCAATGCATCCGTATACAGATTTACAGCTCTTAGGATATCCTTTTCTTCAACATTTAATGCATCTGCTAACATTCGTGTTTGGATATCTACAGTCTTTTCCAACGCATTAAGTCGCTTTTCATTGATTGCGTAACCGTCGACCATATATTGCTTCAGAACTTTGCTTGCCCACTGTCTGAATTCTATACCACGCTTGGATTTAACACGATATCCAACAGAAATAATCACATCAAGATTATAGTATTTCGGTGGTCTTGATGCATTATTTGTACTTCTGTCGAAAATTTCGACAGAAGTATCTTTCTCAAGTTCTCCCTCCTTGAAAATATTTCCGATATGGTATGCTATAGATGATCTGGCAGTAGCAAATAGACTACTCATTTGTTCTTGCGTCAGCCATACGGTGTCTCCATCCATTGGTACTGATAACGTTACTTCTTTATCATCAGTTTCAAATAAAACAATCTCATTAATACTTCCCATATTGCATCCTTTCCAAATTTATCCGCTCTATTTTCCAAACGAATCCTTTATCCTTTGAAGTTCTATTGCTTTACAATACCGCGTATATTCCATCCCCGCATCATAGAATGCTTTTTTCTTTTCGTTCTCCTCTGGGTATTCTTCCGTAATTGGAATTCCATATTCTCTACAGAATTCCTCATGATTAAATGTAATCAATCGTTCCGGATGTTCCTCGCATTCCTTAATCGAGTCATCGAGTTGTTTCTTTTCTTCTTCAAGGCT
>ONCT01000048.1 GCA_900316395.1 uncultured Lachnospiraceae bacterium
TATAGAATTAAAAAGAAATAATAATATACTTTCTAAATCAGAAAAGTTATTCTTCGTAGATGATAGAACTTTAAAGAAGAATTATTTAAAAATAGTAGAGTCAAAAGAAATGACATAGAATTTGTTTTATTGTGTTATAGCCATTAGACCTTGATTTTATTAGGTTTTTTAGTGGTCTTTTATTTGCTATGGTTGTTACAGTTTCTCCTTTGTTTGGGAAGCAGGCACTAATCATCCATCCGGTGCGGCAAGTAGAATACTAAGTATGATGGAAATGGATAAGGATTTAGTTGTGAATTTTCCATTTGTAACAAATGCAATTGCAAAATAATTTTTGCTTCGGTTAGACTGGCTTGGAATTCAGATGACTGGACATTCGATGTTCTTGAAGCCCACTATAAGACACTTGTGAGATATATAAATTTTGAAGATAAAGGTATGGTGCTTGGGTATGGATGCGGTTCTGTGGGGATGACTAAAATGAGTAAGTATTCGAAAGAAGCTTATGAACTTGGAAGGAAACTTTAATCAGAAGATATTCGTAGAGTTCGTCATTTTTACGAATGGAAATTCTACCCCCTTTAGTGTATAATATTTAGTGTAGGAACAGGTATGAAATAGTATAGTTGAATGCCTGATTTTACGTACAATTTGCAACATTGAGAATAGAAAAATCTCTACCCCCTTTTCTACCCCCTTTTTTCTAAAAAAGATAGGTAAAGTTAGGGATAGAAAGGGACAAAATAAGAACCTTAAAGGGTGCGAGAAATGGCTTAAAATCAACGTTTCACGCATGAAAAGGTGGGTTTCGGCAAAAGTGCCAATAAGGTATGGATTTTGCTTGCCAAGGTGGGGGTCGCGGGTTCGAACCCCGTCTCGCGCTCTTTTTTTTTGCCTCACAATCTGCGTAAATACGTGGGTTTTGGGGATTTTTGTTTTTTGAATATTTCTAGAAAATTGGTTGACCCCTCTAACCGTGGAAATGGCTAAAGTACGTCATTTTTTGTCTGTTCCGTTAATAATTGTCAAAACAGTATGTAAGAAGTTCGTCGCTTCTTCGGCGCTTGCGATTGATATTTCCGCGAATGATTGTTGTACTACGGAGTAAAAGTTGTTTTTTAGGTGTTACTCCGTAGTATGATGCCTATACGAGCATATGAGAGATACAAGATTACGTGGCAAAGGGATTCATATCATCATTTGCCCCGTAGTATTCGGATCATAATTATCAGCTTCTGTTGAAGAACTACGGAGTAAAGAGGGAGAATTATATGTTTGCTCCGTAATGGTCCCATCGTGAGTAAAATATTATACTAAGATACTACGTAGTAAACGCTGCAAAAATAGATTTAGTCCGTAAAGGCGATTTATGTAAGAAAAGCTTTATCGACAGACTACGGAGTAAGAGTTATTATACTAGTGAGAACTACGTAGTATTACAATTTATGTATTTTTGGTTATATATAAAAGATTTATTGTAAGTATGAGAGAATTAATATGGAGGACACTTATGGTTAAGAAGATTATAGGTCAGGTGGCAGTATCTGCAATAGTATGTACACTAGCTGCAATTGGCGGAATTGCTATGATGGCATTTGCTGGAAGTAAGAGTAAGGAATAATTCATGAAAAAGGTACTATTATTCGGCGATTCAAATACTTATGGTTACGACCCGAGAGGGATGCTGGGGAACCGGTATCCCTATGAGATTGTATGGACTAATCTTCTTAAGAAAGAGTTAAAGGGTCAGTATGACATTATTGAGGAAGGACAGAATGGGCGTACTCTGCCTTCTATTCCAAGAGATGCGGAATATTTAAAAAATCTTACCGGTATGCTCGGCGAAGATGATACATTTGTCATAATGCTCGGAACAAATGATATACTACTAACGGCTAATCCCAGACCGGAAGCTGCGGTGGATAAGATGAATGATTTGCTTTTATGGGCAAAGTCTGAGTTGTCGAAGGTAAAGATAATTGTAATTGCACCGGTGAATATAGAAAATCAATCTGGCGATATGAAAGAATACTATGAAGCTAGCGTCAAGATGAACGAAGGCTTTGAAAAAGTGTGTGAGGAACTTGGCATCACATTTTGGGATGCTTCTAAGTGGAATGTGCCTATGGCATATGACGGAGTCCATATAGCTGAAGAGGGACAGAAGGTTTTTGTGGAACATTTTTTTGAGTTATATGAATTGGGTGTTGAGAAATGAATTCAACCAACAGTAGAATGTCGCATATATCTCGCTTGAAAAACTCTCAAGTGAACACTATGATTTTGAGATTTCGTTAGTAGATAGATTGTAAGACTACGAGAATTGAACAATAATACTTGAAATATTTATAAATGATAGTATTATAATAGTACAAGGCGTCGACCTGTGTTAGGTATACACGGGGGTGGCGCCATTTTTATATCTGTTTAAAGATTTCTAAAGTATTGTAAGTATTAATTGACATAGCAATTCTGGTTGTGTTGTTATATAATGTGAATGAGGAGGATGAGTTTATGAGTACAATTGAATTAGCAAAGAAAATTGAAAAACTCTCAAGTGAAGACTATGATTTTGTGATTTCGTTAGTTGATAGATTATCAGATAATACCGAAGCAAAAGGGCTTAGAATTATGAGTGAAGATGATTTGGTGGCAGAACTTACTGAGTCAATTGAGTCAAGCGACAAAGGAAATACAAGAAGTGCTCAAGAGGTGTCTGTTTCAATGAGGGAAAAGTATGTTGTTTAGAGTTGAAATGTCTGAGAAGGCAGAATCGCAATATGATAACATACTGGATTATGTTGCAAATATATTGAGAAATGAGCAGGCAGTCATCGCAATTATGGATGATTTTGATAATGCAATCAACACATTAGAGAAAATGGCAGATAGTTTTGAATACTGTACAAGTATAAGGTTGAGAAAGCTAGAACTTAGAAAGTATCATCTTGATAAGCATAAGTATCTATTGATATATAGAATTGTAAATGATGTAGTTATTGTTGAAGGTATGTACCACGAACTGCAAGACTACGAGAACTCATTCTAATGATTATTCTGTTGAATGTATAGTAATTATTGTAATGTCATTTGTGTTTTAGCACGTCGCTTCTTCGACGCTAAAATTCAAATAATAATTTCTAAGTAAAATTTGAGACAGATATCCCATTGGATATCCTATGGTAATAAAGGGTTCGTGAAAACGCACAAGAGTTGTATATATCCGTGTTCGAACCCCGTCTCGCGCTCTTTTTTATTGCCTCAGAATCTGCGTAAATACGTGGGTTTTGGGGATTTTTGTTTTTTGTAGATTTCTAGAAAACTGGTTGACCCCTGGTTGACCCCTCTAACCGTGGAAATGGCTAAAGTACGCCATTTTTCATATGTTGGCTAATATAGTAATTCTAATTGTATTGTTGTATAATGTTAATGAAGGATGAATGACTAGCAATAGTTGATTTGTTTGTGAATATATATTGATGATAGTTCTAATTGAAAATAAATGAAGGTTAAATGAAAGGAGAATGATATGTGCCAAATTTCTTTTTCCATTCCAGATGAAGTTTTATATGATACAAAAATGAATAACTCAGAAGCAAATGTCTTTGCAAGAGAAGCAGTTGCACTTAGTTATTATACTAAAGCAGGTGTTTCGTTGGGATATTGTGCAGAAATTGCGGGGATGAATAAGGGAGAGTTTATAAGATTATTGGGAGAGAATAATATATCTATTTTTCAATTTGATTCAGAAGATGAGTTAAAGGAGGATGTTCAAAATGCGTAGAGTTGTTGTGAATACGACGCCCCTAATAAGAATGCTATATAAGGTTATGCGCTATTTTTATAATATAAAATTATTATAACAGCGCTTTAGAGATAATTTTAACAAAAAATTAATTTATGCTTACGAAGAAATATTTTATGTGCTAGTATAATGATTGTAAAATAGAAAACGTAGTGAGGAATCATACAGCATGATTTGTAGCGAGGTGAAATTGGTACAAATTATTGCTGTATTTTTTTTGTGAAATGGAGGATGATTATGCCGAAGACAAAAGGACAAGAAATTATATTTGGAATTATGATGGTAAGCTTAATGGTATACGGAATGGTTGTGTATAATATTACAATTGCAACAGGCGGAATTAGCGCTGATACGTTCATTGAAGCGTTAAAGGAACTGCCTATAATGATACCAATAGCTTTTGCGGTGGAGTTTCTGCTGATGGGTCGTGTCGCTAAGAAAATGGCATTTGCCGTTGTTGATCCATCTAAGAATCCCAGGTTGGTTCCATTTGCAATATCTATTTGTACGTGTCTTGTGATGTGCCCAACAATGAGCTTGATTGCAACTCTTCTTTTTAATGAGCCGTCATTTCTTAATTGGCTTTAAGCATTTGGACTAAACTTGCCAATGGCACTGTTATACCAATTACTTATATGCGGCCCATTTGTAAGGTTCATATTTAGGCACATTTTCCCTGACAAGGAAGAACAAGTTCAATGAAACATAGTAATTCTATTCATGTTAGTGTATGATTAAAGCAGAAGTATTATTAGCTACAGATGATATGAGGAGCATGTTAGAATGAAGAAGAAAATAATAGCCTTAATGATGATTTTGGTTTTTGCTGTGGTAATTGCCGGATGCACTAATAATGATAATAAGAAAACCGACAGAATTGGAATCATCGGAGCAATGGATGAGGAGGTTAACCCTCTCAAGGATTCATTACAAGGAATCAAGACTAAGAAGATTGCAGGAATGGAATTCTATGAGGGCAAGCTTGGTGACGCAGACGTAGTTATTGTAAAATGTGGAATGGGCAAGGTAAATGCAGGAATGTGCGCCAATACGCTGATTAATGATTATGGTTGCGTGGGAATAATTAACACTGGTGTTGCGGGTTCCTTAGATGCTAGGTTAAATATAGGAGATATAGTTGTTTCAACTGATGCAGTCCAGCATGATTTTAACGTGGAGGCAATTGGGTTCGCAAAAGGTGAGATTCCTTATACAGGACTATATGCATTTCCTGCTGACGAGAAGGTGCGTAGCCTTGCTGTAGAGGCAACAAAGAAAACGATTCCTAATGTCAATGTCTATGAGGGCAGAGTATGTTCGGGGGACCAATTTATATCTACTAATGAGCAAAAAGAGAAGATTAGAAATGATTTTGGTGGTATGTGTTGCGAGATGGAAGGAGCAGCAATTGCACAGGCTTGTTATCTTAACAATACACCGTATGTAGTTATCCGCGCCATCTCTGACAAGTCAGATGCTTCTCAGGCAGCAGAATTTGAGACATTTAAGAAAGAAGCTGCACAGAATTGTACTAAGATAATAAGATATATGGCGGAGAATTACTAATGTTACAATAGAATGGTAGTTGAGTTTGCTTTTTCAAGATAAGGAGAACAAGTAGATTATGGATAATAACTTAGAGCACAAATTAAACACTTTAGATCCGAAAATGTACGGAGAAAAGGCAGAAAAATTATTTACAGAAGGTTATAACTGTGCCCAGGCAGTAGTATATGCATTTAATGATATATTAGAACTTGATGATAAAATGATTCTATCACTTTCTTCTTCATTTGGCGGAGGGATGGGAAGACTTCGTGAGGTTTGTGGAGCAGTAACAGGGGCCTTTATGGTGCTTGGAGTATTATATGGGTATTCTGACGTAAATGCCCCTGATAAGGGGGACCATTACACTCGAATTCAGGAGTTTGCTAATCGCTTCAAAGAAGATAATGGCTCCATTATATGCCGTGAATTGTTAGGTTTAGGTTCCGGCGCATCAGAGCCTACACCTGAGAAGAGAACGAAGGAGTATTACGAGAAGCGGCCTTGTCCTAAGAAGGTTTATTCAAGTGCGTATATACTTGCAACTTACATTAACGAGATAGAGAATAATTAATATGAGAAAAACAAAGATGGCAGATAAGGGAAGCAGAATATGGACAGCAGGAATAATAGTAGTATGCTTTGCTTTGGCAATTTGTATTGCTATTATGTGCTCACAATTTGTTATAAAGAAGGATTTTTATATGAATCCTTCTTCCTTTTTGCAGGGAGTTTATAGCGTAGATGATGGTGAGTGGAAGACAATCGACCCTGACACACCAATCGATGAGCCTTTTCACAAGATTGTGTTTAATGGCACAATGATAAGTCCTGCCCTTAATAATTACGAAGAACTAGGTGTATCTACAAGAAATGTGTGGTACACCCTGACATCTAATGATGGCAAGGAGTACCTTAAGCACACTTATATTCCAACAGACCCAGCCTATGCTAATGATGAACAGATGCAAAAGGCTGCAGAAGAAGCAATGCCCTTTGCTATGGTTATGCCTGATACACCAGGCTACAAGACACAGACTATGTCTATGTATGAGGCTAAGGAAGAAGGCGTTAATGAAAATACTGAATTTACACTTGAGATAGTCAATCCGTACATACAGCTTGAACGTTATTCAGATTGTTTTGATATAACATTAAGCCATGGCAATGGAGAATACTTAGAGTTTTTCTTTGAATCATTTCCAATAATTATATTAGCATTACTTGTTTGCTTTTTTGGTATTTTCCTTTTCCCGATTGCAAGCTTTATATTAGGAAAGCTTAATTATAGATATATTACCTTCGGAGTGCTATGCATCTTCTGGGGCATTTTTATGATTGTGAAGAATACAGGTGGATTGCTTGGTTTATGGATTAGTGACCCTACCCTTTGCATGGCAGTTGATGTCATAACGTCCAGCCTTTTCTTCATTCCTGTTATGTGCTATTTGAAATCCAATATGGAAGGGAAAAGGACGCGCCTGATTGCCAATATACTAATTACACTTTATACCATTAGAGTTGTTTTAGCCCTTATACTTCACTTCGCTAATGTGAATGATTTGTACTTTAGTTATACTGCTGTCAACATCAGTATATTTGTGGGAATTGTAATTATGATGATTCTTCTGGCTATTGATTCTAAAAGGAATCGTCAGGCAATTGTGACCTTGATTGCGTGGACACCACTGACTATTTCACTAATTCTTGACGTGTTTAACTATATCATTCATTTTGCCAACATCAGCTTCTATTATTTCGGACTTGCATTAACCATGCTCTATCAGATAGTGCAGGTAGTAATTGATTTGAGAAAACAATATCTTGAAGCAATTCGTTATGAAGAAATGAAGCGAGAACTCTACGAGGCTAAGGTTGGTGTAATGGTAAGTCAGATTCAACCACATTTTATATATAATGCCTTAACATCAATTGCAATGCTCTGTCAGCTTGACCCAGCGACAGCACAGGAGGCAACCATTACCTTCGCAGATTATCTGAGGGGAAATATGGATTCGCTTAAGGAGACTAAGCCTGTCTTATTTGACACAGAGCTAGAGCATCTGAAGAAGTATTTATATATTGAGAAAATAAGATTTGCCGACTTACTTAACATAGAATACGATATCCAGACAACGGATTTCTACCTGCCGCTTCTTAGCATTCAGCCTCTTGTTGAAAATGCTGTAAAGCACGGAGTTGGAATGAAGGAAGACGGGGGCACCGTTACCATCGCAACTCGGGAGAATGACAATTCCTATGAGGTCATAATTACAGATGATGGAGTTGGCTTTGATACTAACGCCCCAAGAGAAGATGATGGCAGAAGCCATGTAGGCATGGAAAATACGAAGAAGCGCTTAAGTGATATGTGCAAGGCGAGCGTTGAGATTACAAGTGTAGTTGGAGAAGGAACAGTAGCGAGAGTTATTCTGCCTAAGGAGGGACAGCCAGATGAAAATACTATGCGTTGATGATGAGCCATTAGCTTTACAGATGTTAGAAATGTCAGTTAAAAAGGCTAAGCCAGAGGCAACAGTTTTGAGCTTTAGAAAGCCAAAGGACCTACTCCTAGAGGCGGAGCTAAATGGCTGTGATATAGCATTTCTTGATATTCAAATGCGTGGAATGACTGGTGTAAAGCTTGCTAAGGAGCTCAAGGAAATCAATCCTAAAATGAATATCATTTTTGTTACCGGATTCTCTGACTATGCAACTGATGCAATGAGTCTTCATGCCTCAGGATATATAATGAAGCCTGTAAATCAAGAAAAGGTTGAAAGAGAGCTTTCAGACCTTCGCTTTCCAATTGAGCCGAAGAAGGATGCAATTCTTCGGGTACAATGCTTTGGTAATTTCGATGTGTTTTTGCCAAACGGCGAACGACTTAGATTTGAACGAAGTAAGAGCAAGGAGATATTTGCTTATCTTGTACATAAGCAGGGGAGTTCTTGTGCCACAAAGGAAATTGCGGCTGTTCTCTTTGAGGATGCACCTTATGATAAGAAGCAGCAAAACTATGTGCAGCAGTTAATTAGTGCAATGATGAAAAGCCTTAAAGCAAATGGAGTTGAAGCCTCTGTTAGTAAAGGCTTCAACTCCTTAGCTGTTAATCCTGATGTAATTGACTGTGATTATTATCGTTTTAAAGAGCTTGATTCAGGTGCTGTCAATTCGTATCAGAATGAATATATGAGTCAATATTACTGGGCTGATTTTTTCTTTGATGATGATTTATATTAGGTTCCCCAGTACTCGCCGCCGCGTGGTCTTTCTTCATATGCGCGGTTTACGTATGATTCATTTACTGTGCTTGATTTGTTGCAATTCTGAACGAAGCCGTTGTCTCTTCGCCAGAACTCACTCCATTCTACGTTAACTGTTGTGTTATTTGCTTTAGGGCCTATGTAGATTGCTGGACCGTATGAGTAATACATGTCTGATCCGTATACTGTTACGACTGAGTTCTTAGCATTGTCTGGTACGAATATAAAGTTATCGCCACCATCGAAGGTTGTGTGTCTTATTGTAAGGTCTGAGTTAGAGCTCATTGTGAAAATGTGCATATCAGATTTGCTACCTGCGAAGAAGCCGTTTTCACTTTTGCTTCCACCTAGCATATCTATATATACTTCTTTTCCTTCTGGTACTAGGAATCCACCGTCTTTACTAATACCCTTTACATTATTGTCGTACTTAAATCCTTTTTTGCTATCTGCTACAAGATGCTGATTTGTTTTTGTTACGTTAATAGTGAAGTTGCATCCACTGTCGACTCCCTGTGACCAGGCGTCTATGAATGATGTACATCCCTTTGTTACATTCTTGCCATTTTCGTCTACATATAGGTAAGCGTTGATATACTTATCCTTAAGAGGCTTGTTTTCATTAAGAACCTTTGTGAAGATGTCATTCATCTCTCTAAGTGAGTTCTGAAGATTCGTTGCTGTGTTTTCATATCTTGCAAATGCGCTTTCATCTTCGTTAATTGTAATAATGCCATTGTCGATTTCGTATTCCTTAACCTTATACTGCATGCTGTTAAGTACATTTATGATTGCAAAGTCCATAATAGCCTGCTCTTCCATAACTTTTATTTCATTATTGATTGCATCGATTCCACCATTATAATCAGGTGTCTTTGTGTAGCTGTGCTCGTTAAGGTCCGCGGCTACGATTCTGTCCATAAGATAATTAGTAAGCTGACGATAACCATTTTCGTTGTTGTTAGATGTACGTTGTCCCTTGAGGAAGCGAAGCATCTCGTCAAAATTTGCCTGCATCATACTTACATTACATTTAGGATCTGATAAGATGTCCTTGTAAGCCTTGTATGTAGTGTTGTTGATTTTGCCGTTGCCGTCGCATGTGATGTTGTCCTTGTTTTCATCGATTCTCTTGATTGCGTGTGCAAAATCAGCGGCTACTGTATCAGCCTGTGTTCTGAAATCCTTTGTGTCGATGTTGCTGCTTATTGCCTGAAGCTGATTCATCTGTAATTGATGATAGTTAGCTGTCTGTGTTGAAAGCTCCATAGCTGCATCTAAAACCTTGGCTATTTCAGCTTTGATTTCTGCTGTGCTCTTGTCTATCTTGTCCATTACGTCTTGATTAGAAGGACCTTCATCCTCGATTCCAAGATACATATTTAAGATTGGTGTTAATCCTACCTTAGTTAATTCTGGTCCAACTATCTTCCAGGCTGTATTCTTTACAAAGCCAAGTGAGCTTTCCTTGAAGAAATTAGTTGTAGTAGATGTGATGGATGATACGAAGCCATCTGAATTCTCAGCTGCAAAGGCTGTAGTACACGTCATTGCTCCAGTTGAGAATATTGTTGCTGCAGCCACTGTTGCTGCTATAAATCTTGTCTTGAATTTGTTTATATTTGTCTTTTTCATAATATATATCTCCTTTCGTTTTTGTATGCGTTTCCTTTAATGTGACTTCAGTATATCAACTCACCTATGACAAACCTCTTACAGATTTCAGCATTTTTTAGAAATTTTTGTAAATTATAAAAAAACTATAATAATAAGAAGAATTCTGAAAAGTTTACATAATGTTTCTTCATTGATATAATATTGAGTTAAAGGGGGAGGCTTTAGTTACAAATATGTACTTCCTGATAAATATAATGAAGAAGCAGTAAATAACGGCAAGAGTAAAGGAGACACAACTATGAGAAATAACCCAGATGTATATTTATTGTACGAGTACATGAAAAAATTACCATTTACAGTAAGAATTAAGGTGCAGCTAGACGAGAAGGTTGACGCAGCATTATTAGAGGAAGCAGCTAATGAAGCTATTGAAAGGTTTCCTTATTATAGAGTACAGGTTGAGTTAGACGAAGGACAGAACTACATATTAAAAGAAAACAATAGGCCAATTGTTGTACTCCCAGAGGAGGATAGACCTGTCATGCTTGGTAGTGACCAGGTCAATCGTCATTTGTTCGCTATTACATATAAGAATGACGAGATATTCTTTAATTATTCCCATGCCCCTTGTGGAGCACCAGGGGCATTATTCTGGATTAAGACAACATTGTATCAATATATGACTAAGAAGTATGGCGAGCTTACACCTCCGAAGGATTTGAAGATGGTTGGAAGTCCTGTTAGCGAGGGTGAGTTATATTTCCCAGACCCACAGCAGCTGCCTGATAAGGAGCCAAGTATAAGATATACAGGTGGAGATTCTAATTTGGCATTAGGAAGATATCTTAAGTACCTGTTCAATCCATTTGTTAAGGATAGCTATTATTATCAGATTGAGCTGCCTACCAAGGAGTTTATGGAGTATGCGAAGTCCGTAGATGGCTCTCCTAACACTGTTATTGCGGCACTTCTAATCAAATCATTGTCGAAAATGTTAAAAAGAAAGAAGGATACACATTTATCAGTTAGAATTGCAGCAGATTATCGTGATGAAATAGGAGCATCGGAATCATACAGGGATTTTGTTCGATTTATTCATGTTAGATATGAACGGGATCAAATGGATGAGTCGATTGAGCGACTTAATATGCGCGCAAGAGGTGCAGTTATTAAACAGGACATCCCAGAATTAGCCTACGAGAGATTCCGTAAGATTCAGGGAATTCACGATGCTATTGATGCGCAGCCTAATTTGAAGGCTAAGAAGAAATACGCTTCAAGCAATTCCACATTTCGTTCAGACCCTCGTGACAACTGTACAGTTAGTTATGTGGGACAGATTGACTGGGGTGATATGGAAAAGCATATTAAGAATGTATATACAATTACAGATGGAGATTTGATGCTTGAGGTAAATGCCTTAGAGGATCATTTCTGCATTACATATCAGGTGGTTGGAAAGGACACTACCCCAGTGGATTTATTCTGCAGTTTGCTTGATGAAGAGAAGGTGCCATATAGCGTATCAGAGTGTAAGACTCGCTATTTGCCTTTGATTGAATTACCTAAATAATACTGCATAATAATGTAATAACTAGGAAGATTAGCAGGAGGGGGAAATGCTGGATTTATTACAGAATATATTTAATATTAAGGGAGTAGTATTATTCTTACTTCTTGTTGCAATTGTTATATGTGTAGGATATCTTCTGGGAAGAATTACAATTAAGGGAGTATGTCTTGGAACCGCAGGAGTGTTTATTGTTGCACTAATTGTTGGAGCAATATTCAAAGACCAGATTACAGGCATTAGAATTAGTGAAGCGGGAGACTATGCAACCGCATTTAAGACAATGGAGAATTTGGGGCTTATATTCTTTATAACAGCTGTTGGACTTATTGCCGGGCCTAATTTCTTTACTAATTTCAAGAAGTATTTTAAGTCCTATATCCTATTAGGCATAATTATAATTGCAGTTGGAGGACTAAGCTGCGTTCTATGCTACTTCATTGGAGCTGGCAGTGAAAGCGACCATGGATATTTTGTATCGATGCTTGTTGGAATATTATCAGGAGCCCTTACTTCTACACCAGCATTTTCAGCATCCAAGGCTACAGCTGTAGATATGTTCGCCCAGGGGGATGCCGCAAGGGCTGGTCAGATAGAGGACGCCGTAACAGCAGGCCATGGAATAGCTTATATATTCGGTGTAGTAGGAGTAGTATTATTTGTTCAATTAGTTCCTATGATACTTAAAGCTAATATGGATGAAGAGCGTAAGAAAATAGCAGTAATTAAAAGCGATGAAGGTCGAAATATTAAGAGGAAGCTATTTGAAATCGACCCATACGGCTTATTTGTATTTGGGCTTGCTACTGCAATAGGTGTAATTGTAGGAGCGATAAGAATACCTCTAAGTGCCAAGGGATATGATGGTATATGCTTTAGCCTGACTACAACAGGCGGTGCCCTTTTAGTATCCCTTATATTCGGACATTTTGGTCATATAGGACCTGTATCACTTAAGGTTAATAAGAAGGTGTTAGAGGTATTTCGAGAAATAGGACTTATGCTCTTCTTAGTAGGAGCAGGTGTTCCAGGTGGCGTTGAATTTATTAACAATTTTAAGCCTATGTATTTTGTCTATGGAGTTATTATGACACTAATTCCTATGATTGTAGGATTCATATTTGCGAAGTTCGTAATTAAGCTTCCTTTATTTAATAACTTAGGCTCCATTACAGGAGGCATGACTTCCACCCCTGCCCTTGGAACATTAATTAGTACTACAAAAAGTGACGATGTGGCATCAGCTTATGCAGCAACATATCCTATCGCCCTTGTTGCTGTTGTAATTGTATCTCAGCTTATAGTATTATTGTTATGAGGAGGAGCGCTAATGACGAAGTCATTAATACAATGCGCTCCGACGACCTGCCGCCGAACGAAGGTGAGGGGGCACTACATTATGAGGAGGAGCGCTGCTTATGATTTTATATATTAAGAGTTGTCCCAGAGAGGAATCAAGAACAGACACCTTAGCCAAGGCCCTGCTTGAGAGACTTGGTGAATATGAAGAAATAGATGTAGTAAATGAAGATTTGCATCCCCTTAACAAGGATGCCTTATCCTTTAGAGAAGCAATGATTGCCCAGGGCAATTATTCTAATCCAATGTTTCAGTACGCTAAGCAATTCGCATTTGCAGATACAATTGTTATTGCTGCGCCATTTTGGGATCTGTCATTCCCAACAGCATTAAAGACTTACATTGAGAATATATATGTAACAGGTCTTGTAACACAGTGCGGCGAAGATGATAGACCTCATGGTATGTGCAAGGCTAACAAGCTGTATTATGTTACCACAGCAGGAGGCCCATATGACCCAAGCTACAGCTATGAATATATTAAAGCCCTTGCAACAGAGCACTTCGGAATCAAGGAATGCGAACTTATCCATGCTGATATGTTAGATTTAGATTCAAGTGACCCTGAGAAGATTATCTCAGACAAAATACAAGAGATTCAATCTATGACACTTTAACAAAAAACAATCTCTTATTGCATTAAGTTGGTATTCTTATCGGCAGTCTTGGTAACGGGGCTATTAAATTCTATGCAGACAGGAATTTGTCTAGCTCTTCCATCTTGATAGGTCGGGAATATTTATAGCCCTGTAAGAATTCAGCATGCATTTCAATACATCTGCTCT
This sequence comes from uncultured Lachnospiraceae bacterium, assembly GCA_900316395.1. Classification (GTDB taxonomy): domain Bacteria; phylum Bacillota; class Clostridia; order Lachnospirales; family Lachnospiraceae; genus RUG191. Next base: position 13,948 of record ONCT01000048.1, read on the forward strand.
CGTCGTGGGTATCTTCTATACCCTCATATAGCACACGATACTTTAAGTTCTTGAACATTCCTGCAAATGTATTGACCATATATGCAGATGATTCGTCCTTTGCAGATTCAATTACAAGGGAACGGTCGAATTTGATTATGTCAAATGGTAATTCCATAATACGATCAAAATTAGAATAGCCTGTTCCGAAATCATCAAGATAGAACTTGATACCATATGTCTTCAGCTCTTCAATACGACTCTTAACAAGTTCAAAATCTTCATCGTTCTGGCTTTCTGTAAGCTCAATGGCAATCATGGAATAAGGGATATCGTTTTTCTCAATTACATCAATTATATCCTTGGCAAAATTATCATCTCTTAATTCCTGCATAGAGAAGTTGACAGATATTCTTTCAAGCTTTCTGCCTTCTTTTAAATATTTCTTAATCATTTTACATGTCTTATTGAGGATAATAATACTTAATGAGTGAATATAATTGTACTTCTCAGCCAGTGGAATAAACTGGTCTGGATATATAAGTCCAGTCTCTGGTAATTCGAGACGCATAAGAGCCTCAGCTGTATCGTATGATTGTGTGCTTACATTGAATACAGGCTGGCTATATGGTATTACCCTCTCATCATCAAGGTCTTCCTTTTCTGCAATATCTTCAAGCTGCGATATAACATATTGTTGCATCTTGAAATCACTAATATCTGAATCCTTGAGCCAGTAATATGTATTATAAGGAACTCTGGATTCCATAAAATCATAGAGTAATGGATATAGGTTGTCTTTGTTGAGGAATTCTTCACTTACTAAGAACATTGCCTTGAAATCATAGGAGAATTTCTCAAAAAGCACATCAAATGCATCACATAGCTTTTGAACTACATTTTTATAATCAGGATTTAGATCCTTCGGAAATACCATAACAAGTCGGCCGTTAACTCTGAACAGTACGCCCTTCTTGATGTTCTTAAAATACCTAAATATTTCAAGACGCATAGCAGGAGTAAAGGAATTGGTATTCTCAAAGCCCTGTACTCTAAGGCACATTAGAATTAATTCCTGCTTTCTGCTATAGGCCTCCCTAATCCTGTGGTCAAAGCCTGATTCACCTACAGCACCAGTTGATTTCTCATAAGGATTAGAGTGCAGCAGGTACATAACAGCTATGATTGGAAGTGTTAATGTTATAACAGTATAGGAATTCTGACCATGTCTCATCTGAACTGCATAGATTAAAAAGCATAGCAAAAATACTGCAACTATACACATTGCTATCTTAGTTACCATACGTTTTCTATAACGTATAAGCAGGTAGATGCAATGGCCAATATAGTATATAAATGCGAGTCTGAATATTGAATAACCTTCTGTAAAATACACAGCATCGATTCTATGGAAGCCAGTGCCTGTAACGGCAGTAATTATCTCAGTTGATATGAATAATACAAGACCTATATTAATATAGGTATATGAAGCCTTCCTCGGTCTTGCTTCAAGATACATAAGCTCAATAGTATAGCAACTGAATATATAAAGAATAGCAAGAATCGCCATACGGAATACAAAATGTATTATATATATGAGAGTGTCTGAGGAGTTGCCTTGTATTATTAAAGAATGCCATAGTAAATCACTCCATGATGCAATCATAAGAAGTCCTATCATGGCCTGGAACATACGGAATACCTTATCTTTTGATACATAAGTAATTGTAAAAAGGGAGATAAGCATAACGCATAGAATTACAGTAAAAACATCTCCTACTGCAATGAATTGAGTTTCATCTCTAATTAATAAACTTTCTAGCAAATTAATACCCCTACATCTATAATATACAAAACCTTCTAATTGGTATTTTATCACTTATTTGTGTAAAAATGTTGATTCTTAGAGATTATACACGCGTGTATATTATGATACGTCAAAGCACCAAAGACCTGCATAGGTATTTTGTTTGAACGTCTGAGATAACGTTTCATTTGTTTGAGGAGGTCCTCATAGGAATAAAACTTCAGGAAGTTATAAAAGCGTTCACG
>ONCT01000047.1 GCA_900316395.1 uncultured Lachnospiraceae bacterium
CAGGCTCTGCAATACCTGTTGGGGCGTTAGGATTAGGAATAATCACACCACCATTTTCTTCATAATAATCAGACTTATTAATCCTGAAATCATCATTAAGTGCTTTCACAGTAAATGGCACCTTGAACTCATCTGCCCATACATCATAGAATGAATATGTTATATCAGGAAATAGAATTGGCTTATCAGAATTAAAAAACGTCATATAACACATGGCAATAACATCATCAGAGCCAACGCCAACAAACACATTTCCCATATCAAGATTATGATAAGAAGCAATTGCACCTCGAAGCTTGCTTACAGCAGGGTCTGGGTATCTGCGCAATGTCTCGTAGTCGAATTCCTTAAGCGCCCTGGCCACTCCGTCGCAAGGAGGATAAGGATTCTCGTTGGTATTAAGCTTAATAACATCTGCCCCACCCGGCTGCTCCCCAGGTGTATAAGGCGTTACCTCTCTAACATATTCTCTCCACATAATAATACTCCTAATATTATAATAAAGGGCTTAGACATCCGTCGTCTAAGCCCTAATTTATTATCTGTCACACAAGGATTATCTATCCTTCAGGTGCTGGCTCTGGTGGTGGTGCTTCACTTAGCTGCACCAGGCAATGCCTCGTAAGAAGCTCTTGCAAATGCAATTATCTCAGCCTTACTTGGATCAACAGGTCCAATACTGTTAATCAAGTTAACAACAGCCTTAGCCTGCTCAATCTCTTTGTCAACCTGCTCTGTGCCACCTAAGCTGTACACGAGAACTGGGAATCCAGCAGACACCTGATTGAATATTGACGCTGCCACAGAAAGTGGTAGGTTAATACAACCATGTGAACCGTTGAATTTATATCTCTGTCCGCCGAAGGAAGCCTGCCATGTAGCATCGTGGAGACCTACTCCACCGTTAAATGGCATCCAGTAAGCAACTGGTGTCTCATATCCTTCACCTCTTAGGATTGCATCCTTATCACAATAATAGATTCCATAAGCACCAGTAGGTGTTGCATTTCCTTTATAAGGGTTACCCGATACAATATCTGATTCTAATACTACACTTCCGTTCTTATGTAAGAACAAATGCTGTGCAGTAAGGTTAATCTCTATAAAGCTATCGCCATAATCATTGGCTCCATGAGAAGCAGCCTTCTGCTTATATACGAACTCTCTCTTAACATCATTGCCTGCCTTAAGGTCGTCGATTAGCTGATTCTTCTCACCTTCATTATCTATCTTCCATCCGTAATCTCCACCTGGAACTGTTACATCAGCGCCATATGATGTGTGAAGATTCTTAGGCTTACCAGCAGTATTGTATTTGCTTGCCATTGACTTAACAAATTCTAATACTGCATCTTCATTATATGTAATCTCTCCTGTTGCATCCGAACCGAAGAATGTTGCAATAGTCTCCTTCGGAATTGTGAATGGAGAGCTGCCTGTCTCATAAGTAATCTTAATGTCCTTAACCTTGTTAAGATTATCAACTGACTTCTTAAGGTTAGGATCATTTGCAAGTAATGCAGGCTGCAGATAGCCTTCTGTCTTAATATCGAATGTAGGCTGGAACTTATATATTGCAAATGTTACTTTGTTAGATAAGTCGTTAAGCTCAACCGTATTACCATATTTCTCTGGCTCAATCTCGAACTGATCATTTCTAAATACAATCTTAGCGTTCTCTGTTGGCGTTGTTGTCTCTCTGCTTAAGCACTTAAGTCCTGATAATTTCCCGTTAAGCTTCTCTGTATTAAGATTAACAATTACAGGTGATAAATACTCCTTGTCAGTGAAAATGTATTTTATCCATGCAAAACCATTCTGGTCCTTGAATAAATCCTTAAGCTTATCCTCTGTTACATCAACAGACATGTCAATGTCGTTAGACGCTATCGTAGTCTTAGTTCCGTCCTCATCTGTAATCTCTAAACTATAATCCTTGGCTGTATCCTGAATCTTAGATACCATGCCTGCAGCACTCTTTCCAGAACTAGGAACACCATTAACAGTACTCCTGAAGAAAAAGTGTGACATGAAAAATATAGAGAAGATAACATAGATAAGTAATAAAACGCCTACAACAATGCCTGCGATTATTCCAATCTTCTTCCAATTTGTTCCTGTGTTCATGACTTCCCTCTTCTATACATGTATAAACCTATAAAATGCTAATATTAAAATAGAGTCTGCGCACTCTAATTATAGCATCTTATATGATTATACTTTAAAAATCAACTATGTCAATAGGTAATACCTCGAAGCTTCTTAATATCATCTATGGTGAAGTTATAGGCTTTATTACAGAATTGACATTTTACCTCTACCGGCTTATCGTCCTCAATTATACTGTTAATGTCATCCATAGACAGACTCATCAGGCTTCGTTCAACTCGCTCTACGCTACAATCACATCTAAAGGCAGTATCATATTTCTCGAGAATCTCAACACCCAATCCCTCAAGCACAATTCCTAATATATCCTCAGGTGTCTTTCCCTCTGACAAATATGTTGTCACCGGCTTTAGGTTCCTGATATTCTCTTCTAGCTTATCAATTGCCTTGTCATCAGTAAAAGGCATAAGCTGTATTATAAAACCACCAGCCTCAGCAACAGTATTATCCTTATTCATTAGCACGCCAAGTCCAACAGATGAAGGAATCTGTTCACTGGTTGCAAAATAATATGTAAGGTCTTCAGCTATCTCTCCTGTCTTAAGTTCACATGTACCAACATAAGGATCCTTAAGTCCTAGGTCCCTGATCACTCGAAGAATTCCAACATCTATTGCTCCACCTACATCAAGCTTTCCTTCTGAGTTAGGTGGCAGCATAACATCAGGAACATTAGGAAATCCCTTAACATTTCCCTTAGAATCGGCAGTGACGGTAATGCCCTTCATAGGACCACTTCCCTGAATCTGAAGTGTCAGCATATCATCCTCGCCCTTCATCATTACTCCCATCATTGCACCTGCACTTAGCATTCTGCCTAATGCCGCTGTAACAACTGGGCTTGTATTGTGATTCTTCCTTGCAAACTCCACCATTTCCCTGCTAGTAATAGCGAAAGCTCTTATTCCATCGTTAGCTGCTGTGGCTCTAATTATATAATCTGACATTGTATTTCCTTTCATGAGAGATAATGTAATCTCCGTACATTTTGTATAAAAAAAATCATAAAATTCTATAATATACTAGCACAAAATAGGCGATTATTAAAGTATGATTACTATTGATTAAAGAAAAGCAAAACTATATTATATAACTATGAGAGAAAACGAAAGACCACTTACTGACGAAGAAGGCGGCACTAACGTCAGTGAGCAATACAAAGACTACATAAAAACGAATATTGTAAAATGCTATAAGAGGAAAATAATTGCACCAGCAATCTATCTTGCATTCATTGTTATATTAACTTTCTTAAGTCCAATTTATTCGATTCTTCGTCCTGCCACCCTTGACGGAAGTATACCTATTAAGGATCAGTATTCCCAGAATAAATATGTGAATGCCGAGCTTAACAATTTGTATTTTACAGGTTATACCAAGGAATGGCTAGCAGGAACACAGGGCTATTATTACTATACAATGATTAACAATGACTGCGTTATTGTTCTTCTTACCCCTTCTACCTGCGAGCAGGGAAAAAGCGTAATTGATTCCGTTAATATCAAGGGTAAGATTAACAAGAATTCCAAGACTGAAAATGACTTATTCAATCGACTGGCAAATGACTTATCCTGGAATATAGAAGGAATTAACAGTACCATTTCAAGCTATAACATAAGCGAGCCTGACACAGCAGGATTTATCACATGGCTTCTAATTGTGTTAACACTAGGCTCTGGAATTATTAGTCTGGCTATTGTCCTAATATATGGACTGTTCATTCTTAATCCGTCCATATCTACACCAGTCCTTAGACTTAAGGCTTATGGTAATTCTGATAAATTATTGGCACTGGCTGAAGAAGAGCTTGCAACGCTTCCTCAGCTTGCTACAGAGGACATGTATATCACTGAACATTTCTTCATTGAGGTATCACTATACGGTGTTGCAATTGTTCCTATTAGTGAGATTATATGGATATACAAGTATTCCACCCTGCATAAGATTCTGTGGCATCACTTCAAGATAAGCTACACTCTTCATATAACGGCCACTAAGCGGTTATATATAAAATGTCCACAGAACGAGAAATCTGATATCGATGGCGTTATGGAATATCTAGCCGAAGCTAATCACAATATCTTAGTTGGATTTAGTGAAGAGAACCGAATCAAAGCAGAAGAATTATCCAAAATAAATAGACCGCCTAAGTAAATCAACTTAGACGGTCTTAATTATTATCTGAATCTCAATTACATCTTAGATTCCATCCAATCAACTAAATCATTGTATACAACTTCATGGTCGATTTCGTTAAGAATCTCATGACGATAGCCTTCATATAGCTTAATTGATACATCCTGGATTCCGGCCTGATCGAACTTCTCCTTAGCAGCCTTAACGCCTTCACCAAGTCCACCAACAGGGTCTGCTGAACCAGATACGAAGAATATTGGCATATCCTTTCTCATCTTCTCAATGTTAGACACCTTGTTGTCGTAGCCTGTTGCATCAAGTAATGCTTTGTATCCATTAAGTGAGAACATATATGTACACTTAGGATCTGAATAATATTCATTAACCTTGTTAACATCTCTGTTAAGCCAGCTCTTAGTTCTATCTCCAGTTCCGTCTGTATCGTAGCCCTTATAAGAAGAACCATACATAAGACCTGCGATAAAACTTGACCTATGATCTGGACCCTTAAATGCCTTAATAGTGTTAAGAACAAATGAACCCAAACCAATAGCACTATCAGCTTCTGTACCTGTTCCCATAACAATAGCACCCTTAATTCCTGATATCTCAGATGCCTTCTCACATAAGAACTTACGAAGCATATAAGAACCCATTGAATGTCCAAGAATAAAATAAGGAACCTCTGGGAATTCCTTCTTACCCAACTTGTAGTTAGATAGAATATCTTCAATCATTACATCAGATGGGCTGGCACAATGCATAATTCCCCACTCATCCTTGCTTGCAACTGAATCACCATGTCCTATATGGTCATGTCCAATTACAGCAAAACCTTTTGTTGTTAAGAATGTTGCAAAGTCCTCATAACGCTCGATATATTCAACCATTCCGTGAGTAATCTGTAATACAGCTTTAACCTGGCCATCATCTGGTGTCCACTTTACTGCGTGAATTGTTGTTACACCATCTGCAGAACTAAAGCTATAAACCTCTTTAACTGCCATTTGAATATTTCCTCCTGTTTTCTCGCAAAATACTGTATTTCTATTTTAACGATATTGACAATTTTATGCAAGTTTTTCTTGCATTTTCTGTAATATTTTTTTCACATTTTATGTGATAAAATTAACGATTTAACGACATATACAACACCTTGTATGTTCCCTGTATCTAACACACCACATCTGACAAAACCAGTTGAACGCTGCGGCGATTATTATATTCATTAATTTGTGGATAGAACATAATTGTAAGACTAATATCATTGCTTTGTCTGTTATATGCCCGGTTAAGCTGCTCTTTTCCAAATGCATCTATTATCTTCTCTTCTAATTCATTAGCATCCTGAAAATACAACCCTGTTACTACTCCGCTACCACTTTGGAACTCCATCTTGAAGAACTGACTATCTGAACCAATTCTTCTAATGGAACGAAGCGGTGCATTCTTATGAGCGAACACAGGCTTGGAATTACCATTCCCGAACGGCTCTAATCTATCTAACTGCTCTACAATTTCACAAGTAATATAATCAAGGTTAAGAGTCATATCAATTGTCTTTATATCAACTAATTCCTCTGGTGTAAGGTCGCAATCTTTATTGAGACAGTTGCGGAGCTTATCAACATTTTCAAGAGGAAGGGACATACCCGCTGCCATTGGATGACCGCCGAACTTAAGGAATAACTCCTTGCAGCTGTGAAGGCCTTCATACATATTGTAGTTCTCGATGGAACGGCCTGAGCCCTTAACGCAGCTCTCACCATCACAGAGAATAATTGTAGGCTTAGAATACTTCTCTCTTATTCGACCTGCCACAATTCCTGCAACAGATTCGTGAATCTCAGGAATATACACAACAAGAATCTTATCATCTTGATAATTCTCATCTACTAACTTAATTGCCTTATTGGTTCCTTCAAGAGTCTGAAGCTTCCTCTCTTCGTTAAGATCTACAAGCTCCCTGGTAAGATTAGCGGCAGTATTATCATCTTCAGCAAGTAGTAGTTCTAGAGACTTCGATGCAGAATCTAACCTGCCGCTGGCGTTAATGCATGGTCCTAGGACAAATCCTATGTGGTAAGGAACAATTGCTTTGTCTTTACCAATTCTATCTTCAATTAAGTGCTTTAGGCCAATGTTCTTCGTATGCGCCATAGAGTCCAAACCGAATCTGACAATAATCCTGTTCTCTCCAACAAGCTCCATGACATCACCTATAGTAGCAAATGCAACCTCTTCTATGAAGGACATAATAAGCTTAAGATCCATGTCCTGCATATCATAGAGTACTGATAGGAATTTCCATGCAACTGCTGCACCACACAGCTTCTTGAAGGGATACTTATCCCCTTGTCTCTTAGGATTGATAAGGGCATTGGCGTTAGGAAGAACTTCTCTACGCTTGCCATCTATTTCTTCGAACATAAGCTCATGGTGATCAGTAATAATAACATCTATTCCATTATCTTTCGCAAGCTGAATCTCATCTATTGCTGACACACCGTTATCACAGGTTATGATTAGATTAACCTTATCCTCAATGGCGTGATTAATGATGTTAGCATTAAGACCGTACCCATCTTCAACTCTATGGGGAATCTGATAATCAACATTTGCACCAAGATTACGCAGTCCCTTTAATAGGACATATGTTGCCATGACTCCATCCACATCATAGTCACCAATAATTCTAATCTTCTTGCCCTCATCAATTGCATTCCTTGCAATGTCAGCAGCCTTAGTTACATCCATAAGAAGATATGGGTCGTTAAGCTTATTTATGTCAGGATTAAGATATTCGTCAATGTCATCAAGAGCCACATCACGATTAACAATAATCCTGGCAACTGCCTTATCAATATTATATTTTGTGGCTATTTCATCAAATAGCTCGTTACTACCTTTGTTGTAGATATTGTATCTTACCATAGTTACTTTCCTTTTTTGGGGTTGACAGGGGTCCTTTTGTCAATGTTGACATGTCGACACGGGGACGGTTTGACAGGGGTTTGACATCAGCCGCACAAATCATTATAATTTACTTTGATGCAGGAATGGCGGAATTGGCAGACGCGCAGGCTTCAGGTGCCTGTGGTGGCAACATCGTGTGGGTTCAAGTCCCATTTCCTGCATTATATGCTGCATATTCGCAACGCGAATGTGCTGCACGGCGAGCCCCTTCGCACAAAGTGCGAACCACAATGGGCGAGCCTCTTTTTTTTGCTACAAAGTATTACTTCACCTTATATACAAACGCTCCCTCACTAGGCTGTGTATTGCCATCTCCGAAGAATCTTGCAGTTACTGACTGATAAGCATAATAACTATCATTGGTAACACTTGAAAATACTCTTGTGTATGCATCATTGGAATTAAATGCCATCAGTGATACAAGCATACTATCTGCTATAAAGTCAGAGCATACGATAAATGAATATTCTCCATTATCATTAATACAATAGACACTATATCCCGTCTCATCTATCTTGTCATCTCGAATCTTCACACCATTTTCAACATATATTAGGCGTGACATTCCAATCTGCGACCCATTCTCACCCCGAAGAGTCATCTCTAGCTTGTCTTCATTCTGCCTGCATATAACAGAAGTATTATCTAATCCCCTAAGCTGAACATCCATTACATTCTGTTCTGGTCTTACTGGCTCTGTTGAGACTGCAAGTACAGGCTCGTAATCACTACCATAGAAGTCATAATATCCGTAATAGCTTAGTGCTGTTATCTTCTCGATTAAGTCCCTTGATATAATAAAATATCTCTCGTCTGTCATATTAGGCTTCGCAACATCCATAAGCTTTCTTGCATTCTCAGACGGCATATTATACTTTTCAACAAGGAAGGCTACACCCTCTTCCTTAGACATGGTCAGAACACTTAACAAAGCAGCACATGCATCAGAAGTATTACCAATGTACTTGTCAGCCAAGTCAGGAGCGTCCATGCCATGAGCATCAAGCATATTGAATATGGCTACGCTAAGCTTAGGATTATCCGTTAACATAGCATGAGCAAGCCAATAGAAGTATCCTCCGTCAAATGTACCTCCATCAGCCAGGACATGTCTTGCAGATGAGTATTGAATAAAGTAACCATAATCCCACCAGGTCATTATTGAAGAATTCTCAGCGCCGTTGTTGTTAATCCATTTGCAAGCGTTATCGAATGTCTTCGTATAGAAAGGATTGTTAGGGTTGCTTCTGCTTATTCCACCTGCAATAGGTCCAATAACAACCAGTGCAGATATAAGAATTGCCAGAGCATATCCTAATAATTTATTAGAAAACTCATTCCCTAAAATCATAATAGAGCCATTCACTATAAGCTGCGCAAATAGCCCTATACCCAGTCCCACTAATAGGACAACAGGCAGACATATTAGTTGTAGGAATCTTACTCCTACGAACAGAAGTGGCGCTGTCACGACAAGCCACATTATTGCAAATCCCATGTTACAACCAAGGAATTTGATAGATAGCTTTCTTCCTTTGAGTATGATTAAGATTACGCTGAGTAAAGCCACTATAAGAATTATAACGCCTCCAAGATTGTTAATAATTCCGGAGCCAGATGTGAGTAGAGCTCCCTCAAGTCCATTTTCAAGGACAGGTATCTCCGAGAGCTCCACAATGTATTTTGTAGGGTCAGGATAATCTCCTGCTGCCAACATATTGTTAAGCAATCGTCCAATTGAGTTGAAGATTCTTGCTCCGTACATAGCTATGGACACAAGTAGCATGGTACTTAGAGTCACCCCTGCAAATGACAATTCTAAGGTAAGCTTTTTCTCAGATAGCGTCTCCTTCTCCCTTCCCACAACTGATAGCACGATTAGTGTTGTAACAGTAAGGGCAAACAGAATTCCGAAATAGATATAGAAGGTCTCCCATGTCGATGCAAGTATTGTAAATAGTATTACAGACAATACCGCATAAGTAACCTTCTTAGACATCTTCTCTTCGTATATCATCATTGAAAATGACGTGATTAAACAAAGCGGCACAGTACAAAGCATTGCATCTGTATCGAAGTATCCATATATACTATGCTCTAGGAAAGGTATTGCAACAACCGCCAGCAAGCCTGATACGATTCCACCTAATATATTAGTTTGTTTTCGTACGTATAAGTAGGCTGGAATTGCAGCAAGGGAGCATATAAATGCATTAAGATAATATACAATTTTTTCAATGGAAATGTTGGTAAATAAATTGAGAAATCTATATATCAATGCAGCAATCAAAGGAAGCCCATTAGTTACAAGGCCATCTTCCTTGGTACTAACAGGATTCATTGTTGCATCTTCACTTCTTGTATTAACAAATGAGAAATTGCTAAGATCCTCAGAAAACTCACGAGCCTTCCTGGCATATAGATATGAGTCAGGATCCGACAGATAGAAGCAGTCGGTATCAGTAAATTCTATTACCTCTGCAGCTCTTCTGCTTGTGTCATCAGTAGGAAGTCGAAGGACTAAGCCAATGGCAATAAGAGCCAATACGAATACAATATCTAGTATTATGTTTTTTAGTTTTTGTGTATTGACCTTCAATTAATTCCCTCTCTCAAAAAAGGCTTCAGACATAAGCCTGAAGCCAAAAAATCATATTTTAACTATTTAGAGCTGTTGCTTGCTTTCTCGCCAACATACTCGAATGATTCTAAGAATGACTTAACATCCGGATTATTCTCATCCATCATGAAGAAATCAAGCTCTACATAATTCTTGTCATCTACATCAGCATATGCCTTAATACTAGGTGTATTGCCGTTCCATGTGAATCCAAGAAGCTCCCAATTATAGTTACCAGCCTTAAGCTGTCCCTTATCAGTATATGTTGCATCTCTCTCCATAGCCTTCTTCTTCTCTGCTGCAGCATCAGGAGTAGTTGACATCTTAGTCTTGTTATAAACCTTGATGATTAATTCATCACTTCCCTGCTTCTTAGTAAACTTCTGTCCTTCTTTACCACTTTCCTTAACGTCAGTGAATCCTTCTGGAACACTTGCCTTATACCAACCAAAATCTGTCTTAGATGAACCACCTGACGAACATGAACATCCAGCAAGTAATCCGACTGCCAATGCAGCGATAGCTGCTACTACAACAACTGCTCTTAACTTTTTCATAAATTAACCCCTCCTATATAAATTGTATAATATGGAAATATTGTATCATATTTCCTTAATATGTAAAGGATGGTTAAAATCTTAACATTTCCTATTCTTAATCTCTCTAACCTGCTCTCTTAGATAGTTGGCTACTTCATCTAAGCCCTCTCCTGTCTTGGCACTGACAGCGAAGATTAAGGCATTAGGATTAAGCTCTCTTATGTGCTCCTTGGCAAGTTCCATATCGAAATCAAAGAAGTCCTTAGTATCAACCTTCGTAATAATAACCACATCAGATACCTCGTACATAAGAGGGTATTTCAAAGGCTTATCATCTCCCTCTGGAAGAGAGAAAAGCATAATATTCTTGTGAGCACCTGTATCGAATTCCGCAGGGCATACAAGATTACCAATATTCTCTAAGATAAGAAGGTCAGTATCATCAACGCCGAACTCGGCAATAGCTCTTCCTGTCATATCAGCATCGATATGACACAGCCCACCATTATGAATCTGAAGCACCCTTACTCCTGTTGCGTCAGCAACAGTCTGGGCATCGAGACTGGACTTAATATCAACATCCATCTCCGCAATTCGCATTTCATCCTTAAGCATATTAATTAGGGCAGAAAGCAGGGTTGTCTTGCCACTTCCCGGGCTCGACATAACATTTACAAAAAATGTTCCCTGATCGGACATTCTCTCTCTAATCATATCTGCTTCCTTCTCATTATTGGAAAATACACTTTCGTTGATTTCTATTACTTTGACTTCGCTCATTACTATACCTCTATACTAACTTTATTACTTCAACACAGAACTATTAATAACTCCACGCTCATAAGAAAATTGCTAAGGAGTTCTTATACTTATTCTAGTTCTTATAATCCTCTACACATTTCTTAAGATAAGAAATCCACTCTTCGAAGCCTTCACCTGTCTTGGAAGATACGAAGAATATCTTGGCGTCAGGATTAAGCTCCTTAATTCGCTTTACACATAAGTCCTTATCAAAATCAAATACTGATAATGCATCAATCTTGTTAACAAGCACGATATCGCTTACCTCATATACAAGAGGATACTTGGCAGGCTTGTCGTCACCTTCAGGAACTGAAAGGATTGTCATATTAACAGAAGCTCCTGTGTCGAATTCTGCTGGGCATACAAGGTTACCAACATTCTCGATAAATACAAGGTCAAGCCCGTCCATTCCCATCTCAAGCATACCCTGCTTGGTCATGCCTGCGTCCATATGGCACATGCCACCTGTATGAAGCTGAATAGAGCGAGCTCCCGCTTCTCTTACTGTGTAAGCATCAACATCAGCATCTATGTCACACTCCATAACGCCAATATTAATGTCTGGTGTCAACTCCTTAATAGTTCTAACAAGAGTTGTTGTCTTGCCACTTCCTGGGCTCGACATAACATTTATCATTAGCTGACCAGCCTCCTTACATTCCTTGCGAATACTGTCAGCATTGACCTCATTCTCCTTAAACACATTCTGCTTAAGTTCTATAATCTTAATCTCGTCTTCCATTATTCAGTCCTTTCTACACATTAATTCCTGCAATCGTCCCTGTGGATGCAGCCCACTGTATGTTGTAGCCGCCGCATCGCCCTACAATATCAATAATCTCTCCAGCAAAATAAAGTCCCTTACATATCTTAGACTCCATAGTCTGGGGATTAATCTCTCTTATATCTACACCACCTAAGGTAGCCTGTGCATTTTCAAAACCACTGAAACCTATTATCTCATAATTCACATTGGAAAACAATTCTATTATGTGTTCTTGGTCGGATGAATTCATATTGTCTATTGAAGTGTCAGGGTCAATATTGTTACCCTTGAGAACTACATCAACAATCTTAGGATTAATTGATTTGTACAACGCTTCTCTAAGGGTAGTTCCCTGTAGCTTTAATGCTATTTCGATATTAGAATCCGTAACAAAGTCAGCGACAATCTCAACCTTGTTACCCTGCTCTATTGCAGGAATCGCATCCATACTAAGTTGATATATAGGGATGCCTGAAAGCATACCCTTGTAGTACTTAATAAAGCCCTTCTCTGTATTATGGGTTGTGTTGTTAATCCTAATAGATATGTTGGCAAGGGCATTGACACCTTGCAGGTCGTCAGGATAATCGGCCTTGAGATTCGTTAGCACTGGCTTCGCCTTAAATATATTATGACCTAGCTTCTCAAGATAGTAATAGCAGTCGCCACTAGAACCCGTCTTAGGCGCGGCGTTGCCACCTGCTGCAATTATAACCTTGTCACACTGATATTCCTGCTCCTTGTTGCTGAGAGTGAAGCCATCTTCATTTCTATCAATACTACGAAGATTGAAATTATATACAACCTCAATTCCTAATCTGTTAACCTCGCTAACTAGAGTATCACGAAATGTTCTTGCTTCATCTGTCTTAGGATAGTAATAGCCTTCTCTAACATAATAGGACATACCCAAATCACTAAGCACCTTTATAAAATCCTTGTTGCTGAATCTATCAAATACCACATCAGCAAATTCTTGGGTGATGTTAGTGTTTGTTTCATCATCGCAACTTAGAGACGAAGAATAGCAGTCGCCCTTCATATACTCATTAGTGAAGTTGCATCTGCCATTACCTGTTATAAGAATCTTCTTACCCAATTCATTATTCTTTTCTAATATGGTAACTTTATTACCTTTATTTGCGGCAGTAATTGCAGCAATCATTCCTGCAACCCCACCACCGATTATTATTATATTACTCATAGAATTACGTTCCTATCCTCGCCCTTAATGAAGGCTTCTATGTTAAGAGCAGTCTCCTTAACAACTCTGTTCCTTGCCTCCACACTAGCCCATGCCATGTGCGGTGTGATTATCAGTCGAGTGCTGTCCATATAATCGGACAGCGGATTCTCGTCACTCATAGGCTCTGTACTTGTAACATCAAGTCCTGCTCCGTATATTAGATTCTCATTAAGTGCCCTGTATAAATCAGCGTCAACTACTATTCCACCTCTTGCAACGTTAATTAATATGGCATCTCTTTTCATTTTCGAAAATGCGTTGTAATCAAAGAGTCCTCTTGTATCATCGTTAAGTGGACAGTGAATTGAGATTATATCGCAGGTCGATAAGAACTCATCGAAGTCAAGGGTCTTATATGCTGAATCAGATGGATTATCTCTAAGGGAATATCTTACCACATTACAACCAAAGGCTGCTGCAATATCTGCAACTCTACTACCAATTGCCCCAAGTCCAATAACTCCCCAGGTCTTGCTTGCCAGCTCGCTGAACTTGTAATCATAATGACTGAAGCTATCCTGTCTTGAATATTCTCCTGACTTAACATAGTTGTCATAGTAGTCTAATTTCTCGAATAGATAGAGGCACAATGCAAATGTATGTTGTACCACTGCGTCGGTGCTGTAGCCCTTAACATTTCTTACAGCAATACCTCTCTTCTTGCAATAGTTAAGGTCTACATTGTCATATCCTGTTGCAAGTTCACATATTAAACGAACCTTAGAAGCGTTGTCTAAGGTTTTCTCGTTCAATGGAGATTTGTTAGCAATGATAACCTCCGCATCCTGTATTCTTTCTGGAATTAAATCAATTGGGGTGGTGTTATAAATTGTAACGTCGCCTAGCTTCTCAATAGCTTCAACACTAATCTCATCCCCAACTGACGCTCTCTCTAAGATTACTATGTTCATATGGTCTCCCTTACATACAATTCATAAGAATAAATATCACAAAATACATCTCTCTCAACTGGACATTTGTCCAATGTTTCGAGAGATATATTTTGCTGATATTTATTCGCTTTAAATCCTCTTATAAGCCGGAATAACTTCTAGCTTATGTAGATTGATTCTATGTAGATAATCGAATCTATCCTTAAGCTTCTCATCATCACATACTCCATTCATAATATAGTCATCAAGAGATGCGTATGTGAATCCAAGCTTGTCTTCATCAGACATTCCTGACAAGCCATCGGATGGCTCCTTATGAACAAGCTCTGTAGGAACCTTAAGCGCATCACCAATCTGGAGCATCTCAGTTACAGTATAGTTGGCGCATGGCGAGAAATCCCCAGCTGCATCACCGTATTTCGTAGAATAACCAACATAGTCCTCTGAAGCATTGCATGTGTTGGCAACTCTTCCACCATTAGGAAGGGACTGGGCAATTGCATATAATGTGGACATCCTAAGCCTTGGCGCTAAGTTAATCTTCGTATCCTTGGTAATTTCAATATCACTTGCGCTTTCCTGTAGGGTATCAAGGAAAGCGTTATAGCTTGACTCAATATTAACTGTGTAAGTCTTGATTTCAAGGTGATTAGCAATGGTAATTGAATCATTGATGTCAGCCTGCTTGCCATTAGGCATCATTACACCAACTACTCTGTCCTTGCCAAGTGCTTTCACAAGAAGGGCTGCCACAATTGACGAATCCTTGCCACCTGACAAGCCAATTACGGCACTGGCTTTAGGGCCATTGTTATCAAACCACTCTCTTATCCAATTTACAATTCCGTCGATTTCTTTATTTGCGTCGAACATATTATTCTCCTTAATTACGGGTGTGAAAAAGGTGACAAAAGGACCATCCCCCCTGTCACCTTAATTAACTTCTAGTATTCCTCATCCTCATCGGACTTACTAGGTGTGCTGGAATTGCCACCTTTCTTAGGATCTACATAATCATCCTTCTTCTTAAGCATTGTATAATATAATATAAGATATACAATAACGAATCCAATTAATACTGGCAAGGAAATGTATATAGGAATTCTTCCTTCATCATCTGATGGCAAAAACTGTAATATGTTAGCTCTATGAAGACATTCAATCACTTCATATATTGCAATTATTACAAGTACAACTCCACCAATTGGCGAAAATTTCGCTAACGACTCCGGTGTATATTTTTCGAAATTCCTATCGCTACCACCGTTCTTCTTAGTAAACAATATGAATGCTTCATATAACAACACTAATGCTAAAACAATGTTAAATAAATAACTGCCCATCTTTACCTCCTAGAATCTTAATGTTCTTATTCTTCTATCACCTTTTACAAAGACACGCTTTCTCAAAGGCACCATTATTATACCAAATATCACCGCTAAAACCAACATAGGAATTAATCCCAGATATGGATTGCCATCAAAAGCAAGGAAAAGTCCCAACGCACACACTATAGGCACTCCAAATGCACTTAGTATGTAAAATGCGAACATTGCTCCACTATTCTTACTGGCTATGCTTTTCTCATTATCCCAATTAACACTTGCCCTCTTGTATCCGTCAAGCATATCCATACAGATTGCCGTCTCTGTAAATGTAAATGCCAAAAGCGCCGGACACAGTGCAAAATAAACTGGCACACCCATGATTAAATAAATAATAATGGCACCAAGCAGCACATATCCTGTAGTCTGAATATGATGGATTCTCTCTGCTACTGTAAGCTTCGCCTTAATCTGTATCTTATAATCTACCGGTATCTGCTTCATTATTGGAAATGAATTACCCTCCCTTGAAAGCGACGAATAAGCAATTGACTGATATGTCATAGGAATTAGAATCATTATGAACATAATCAGACAAGTAGACATAATTACGAACCTAATACTAATTGTAGTTGGATCCTGTGCTCCCTCAGATGGCGCAAACATTTTACTAACAGATGATATTGTTCCATACATTAATACAATTGCAAGTATTGGCCATAAGAATCCTATCACAAAGTTGTTAAGTGAATAAGCAGGATTCCTTCTAAGCATATTGAATTCTTTCTTAACAAGAGACTTATATGTCCCATTATTCGTACATGCCTTATTCAATTCTTCGTCATTTAATATCTTGCCACTTACAGAAGTACTCTGCATATTAAGAGCACCTTCCAGATATAGGAACTTGGCAACAATTAAGAACAATAAAACTGAAGCAGCAAGTAAAGCAATTGATATTAGTAAATCAATTATACTTCCTGATGTTACAAATGCTGACATAAAGCCAGACACCGGATCAACATATTGTAATGTAGTTCCGAATCCTGCCAGCATCGTAATAAGGGAATTCACTTCTACATGACTATTATTAGAATTAGCGAAAAAGAAATATAGGCATAACAGAATAAACAGCACGCCAATTCCTATGTACCTTAACACATCAACATTTCTAAATATTCTAACAACACTCATTAGAAGAATTACAACACTTGCCGTTATAAATGTGGCAAATACAGGAACAAAAATGAATTCTAATATTATACTTACCCAGCTAATAATACCAGCGGAGGTCGCAACTGCAAATCCAATACTAATTGGAATGATTGCAACAAATCCAATCCCAAATGCTAGTCCTAAAAAAGACAAAAGTCTAAGTAGAACAATCTGGGTAGATGACAGTGGCAGCGTAATAAGAAGTTCAATATCAGAAGACATATACATACTGTTA
>ONCT01000008.1 GCA_900316395.1 uncultured Lachnospiraceae bacterium
ATGTACTAACAACAGAACCGCCAAGTGAGATAACAGCAATATCTGCTGTACCACCACCTATATCAACTACCATGTTACCACATGGTCTTGTAATATCAATTCCAGCGCCGATAGCTGCTGCTATTGGCTCTTCAATAATCTTAACGTCCCTTGCACCTGCTGCAAATCCAGCATCCTCAACGGCACGTCTCTCAACCTCAGTTACTCCGGAAGGAACACACACACTAACGAGAGGCTTACGATAGCTCTTCTTACCAAGTGCCTTCTGTAAGAAATACTTCATCATCTTCTCTGTAACTGTATAGTCAGAGATAACACCCTGTCTAAGTGGTCTAACTGCCACGATGTTGCCTGGTGTTCTACCAATCATAAGACGGGCTTCTTCACCAATAGCCTTAATTTTATTTGAATCTCTGTCAAATGCTACTACTGAAGGCTCCTTTAATACAACGCCTTTACCCTTAACATAAACGAGAATACTTGCAGTTCCTAAATCGATTCCAATATCTGACGAAACCATTTGATACTCCTTTCATATATAGACAAGCAACTATGTATAATACATAAAATCGCATAAATTTGCATATTACTATAACTATTATAATCATTTTCTTTGTTTTTTCAAGAATTTTAGGCTTTTTTATTAATTATTTAACTTTAATTTTCCCTCTTTCGAAGAAGTACTAAAAATCCCCCTTTCAATATATCTGACTTAGTTACCAAATGTAGCTAAAGTCGACATATATGAAAGAGGGCTTTATTTATTCTGTAAAGCTGTAATGTATACAAATTATTCAGTGGTTTCTTCTAATGATGTATCATTTGTTCCTTCCGAAATAAACGGATTATTATCAACCTTGAACCTTGCAATAATTGACTCTAAATCTTCTGCAGAACGGCTTACACTTCCGCCATTTTCTGACAAAAGCTCAACATTATCGTTAACCCTGTCTGTTGTAGCATTAAGCTCTTGTGCTGTCGCCGCATTTTGTTCAGATATCTCTGATAACTTCTGAATAAGGTTGGAAATATTAGCAACGCCTTCTCCAAGACCTTCGTTATTAGTATGTAAATCATCAACAGATTCATTAATAATCTGAATTCTATCAGCAATGTTAGTGAAGCTTTGGCTAGTCTCATCAACAGCTTTTTTCTGGCGATTAACATACTCGCGCACGTTATCACTTTGACGAGAGGCATTATCAGTATTACTTTGTAAATCAGCAAGCATCTCATTAATAATATTAACAGAATCAGCTGATTGTTCTGATAGATTTCTAATCTCGTCAGCAACTACCGCAAATCCTTTGCCTGCCTCACCAGCACGAGCCGCCTCAATAGAAGCGTTAAGGGATAGAAGGTTAGTCTGTTCCGCAATTGAAGAAATAAGATCAGATGCCTCTGAAATCTTATTTGTAGATTGCTCAATACCATTTATTACTTCGAATATCTTCTCAAACGCCTCAACACTTTGTTCTGTAATGTCCTTAAGCCCATTAACATTCTTCATTCCATCATTAGTCACCTGTCTAATCTCTTCATTAGCAGACGCAAGAGCAGTCGTACTCTTATTACTGCTCTCCATCATCTCGTCAACTCTAGACATAACGCTTGAAATATCCTCGATATCAGCTGCTTGACCTGTAGCCGACTGTGCAAGTTCTGATGCTGCATTATTAATTGACTCAATTGATCCAGCTGTATCCTTTGTAGATTCATCCATTTCTCGACTGCTATCAGCAAGAAGCTCGGATGAGCCCTTCAGTGATGAAATAACTTCTCGTAAATGTTTCTGCATATCTCTTGCCGCCTTATTAAGAGCTCCTATTTCATCCTTTGAATTAAGTGGTTTAATCTCATCTGTTAAATCATTATGCGCTATAGCATCGAACTTCTCAGCAACATAGCTTAGATTGTTTCTAATATATCTAACAACAAATACTGTATAGATTACTGTCACAATCATAATTATTGCTATAACAACAAGC
Organism: uncultured Lachnospiraceae bacterium; assembly: GCA_900316395.1. GTDB lineage: Bacteria > Bacillota > Clostridia > Lachnospirales > Lachnospiraceae > RUG191. Next base: position 1,989 of record ONCT01000008.1, read on the forward strand.
ATTATTATAAGACTTCTCATAGTGCCAGAAGAGATTTCTGCCTTTTCCTGGTTAACATATTCTTTAACAATTACTCCCATTTTATTAATAGGACTAATTACATTAGGAAATGCCTCCCTTGCCTTGTCATAATTACTTACTGTACTTGCCTTAGATGGGTCAGAAAGCGACTTCCATTCATGGAAATTTGTCTCGAATTCATCAATACACTGGTTAATATCTGAACCCTCATAATTGAATGTTGCAAGATCAGGATAATTAACCATTACTTTCTCTATATTCTTTATAGCACTATAAGCTTCGCCTACAGCATTAGAATACGTTTTTGTTTTCTGCTCAGTGAATTCCTTAGCTGGCTTACCCTTCTCGGCCTCTTCTACATATTCTTTATTAGCAATTGATGCAACATATAAATCCTTCTCAGCCACAAGCGAATCATCACTTACTGTATATAATTCATCATAGAACATATTCTCCATATCATTCATGGTAGACAACATCCCATATGATAGTAGAACTAGTCCAATTACGCCGGCAAATATTATAGAAAATGCGGCGGTCAAAAGCTTAACTAAAATACTCGCGTTTCTCATAACCTTCTCCTCCTAATATGTGCCATCGTAATACTTAGAATTACAATAGTTTGTTATATCATATTTTTTATCAAGCTTTCCAATCTTCGAGAGGAAATCTATAGTATCGTTGAGTGAATCTATATCCTTCTGACTAATTTTTACAGTGAAATTGTATTTAGGCAGCATAGACTTAACTTGGGATACATCAAGGCCAAGATACTTAGCCACGTATTTCCAAGTCTCATCTGATGTATTATTAATATTATCAGCGGCCTTCTTGTATTCCTTAAGAACAGTCTCAACAACCTTAGGATTTGTCTCACAATAATCCTTACGACCAATTATTGTGTTAGTTCCTTCCAGCCCACAATCAGAGCCTTGCGCTAAGATACGACAATCACCTGCATCAACAAGCTTAGTAATGCTTGGTTCCCATAGAGAAATAGCATCAACCTGGCCATTACGAAGCATATAAGGCATATCCGCTGGTGTAGCACTTACAAGTTCAATATCATTAAAGGTAAGACCCGCTGTAGACAGATACTTATCAACCATATTATGGCCTGTACTACCCAGGTTAGTTGCAACCTTCTTACCCTTAAGGTCAGCGGCAGATTTAATAGGAGAATCCTTGAGAACAACTATGGCGTAGGAATCCGCTGCTTGAGCTGTAATACCAACTACTTCCCTGACACATCCCTGCTCTATAGCTGATACAGTTGGCACATCACCATATAGACAAAGATCAGTCTCACCCTTTCCAATTGATTCATTCATTGGAGGACCAGATTCAAAATCATACCACACAACGCTTACGCCCTGTTCCTTAAGAGCTTTTTCCAAATCGCCTGTCTGTCGTGTAATCATCATTGGAATAAATGCGGCAGACGGTTGAAGCGCTATACATACCATGTTAGTCGCTTGACCATTCTTGACTTTGTCAGAATTGCCACATCCTGTTAGAAGACCTAATGCTAGAATAGTTATCATAACAAGTGTTAATATTTTCTTCTTCATAATTTCCCCCTTTTTGCCATTTACTCTACACATTATATCAATTAGCATATTATGTCATACCATAAATGAAATTATATTCTATTCCTCATAAAAATACAACAAAAAAGTACTTATCTTCAGACATATTTATCTGTCAAAGTACCTATGTTGATTATTTAACTATTATTTTATTTAACTTTTATTTATTTCACTATTATTTCACCATTAAGTCACAATTTGTCCACATTTTAACTGTATTATATAAATGTACTAGCCAACAAGGCTATTATTTCATAACTAAGCTCTAGGGCTTGGCTCTAGAGCACTCCCCGATAATTATCTACTAACCACAGGTTACTAGATTATTATATATAACATTTTTCTCCTCTTTCACAGTAGAGTAAGAATAAAAAATCTACTGAACATAACACATTTTTAGTAAGAGTCATCAGAATTTCTGGTGGCTCTTACTTTTTGCACCTACTATAACATCCTGGATAGGAATTGGCCTGTGTAGGAGGATTTGTTCTTTGCAACTTCCTCTGGGGTGCCGGTTGCGACGATTGTTCCACCGCCGTCTCCACCCTCTGGGCCAAGGTCTATTATGTAGTCTGCAGTCTTGATTACATCTAAGTTGTGCTCTATGACAACAACTGTGTTGCCGTTGTCTGATAGCTGGCGAAGGATGTCTACTAGCTTATTAACATCTTCAAAATGAAGCCCGGTTGTAGGCTCGTCTAAGATATAGATTGTCTTACCAGTACCACGCTTACTTAACTCTGTTGCAAGCTTAATACGCTGCGCCTCACCGCCAGATAATGTTGTTGATGGCTGGCCAAGCTTAATGTAGGATAGTCCAACATCATATAAGGTCTGAATCTTCCTGTGGATTGTTGGAACATTTTCAAAAAATCCAAGAGCCTCTTCCACCGTCATATCAAGGACATCAAATATTGTCTTACCCTTGTATTTTACTTCAAGAGTCTCTCTGTTATATCTCTTGCCCTCGCATACCTCACAAGGAATATATACGTCTGGTAAGAAATGCATCTCGATTTTGACTATTCCATCACCTGAGCAGGCTTCACATCTTCCGCCCTTAACATTGAAGCTGAATCTTCCCTTCTTATATCCTCTCTCCTTGGCATCACTTGTGGATGCGAAGAGATCTCTAATCATGTCAAATACACCTGTGTAGGTTGCAGGATTACTTCTTGGCGTTCTACCAATTGGAGACTGGTCAATAGCAATTATCTTATCAAGCTTATCTACGCCCTCAATCTTCTTATGCTTGCCTGGAACCTTGTGAGCACGATTAAGTGATCTGGCAAGACTCTTATATAATATTTCATTAATTAGTGAGCTTTTGCCAGAGCCTGACACACCAGTTACGCATGTCATAATCCCAAGAGGAATCTCTACATCGATGTTCTTGAGATTATTCTCCTTAGCACCAATAATCTTAAGAGAACCTGTAGGTTTTCTTCTTTCCTCTGGAATTGCAATAACTCTCTTGCCGCTTAAGTACTGTCCCGTTATTGACTCAGGACATTTCATAATCTCATCAGCATTTCCAATGGCAACAACCTCGCCGCCATGACTACCTGCACGTGGTCCAATATCAACAATACAATCTGCTGCACGCATGGTATCCTCATCATGCTCTACCACAAGAAGAGTATTGCCTAAGTCTCTTAGTCCCTTCAGGGATGCAAGCAGCTTCTCATTGTCTCTCTGATGAAGACCAATGCTTGGCTCATCAAGTATATATGCAACTCCAACAAGACCTGAACCAATCTGAGTTGCAAGCCTGATTCGCTGAGCCTCACCACCAGACAGAGAGCCTGTGGCACGAGCAAGATTAAGATAATCAAGACCAACATCATTAAGGAAACCTACTCTTCCCTTAATCTCCTTAATAATCTGATGACCAATCTTCTCCTGATGCTTCGTTAGCTTCATGCCGTTAAAATACTCAACAAGATCCCTGATTGGAATTGTTGTAAGCTCATATATATTCTTGTCATCAACAGTAACAGCCAGCGATTCCTTCTTAAGACGCTGCCCCTTACACACAGGGCAGTCAGTAACTGTCATATATTCTTCATATTCCTTCTTAGTGTACTCGGAGTGAGTCTCTCTGTATCTTCGATTAACATTTTCCACAAGTCCTTCAAATGTTATATCGTATACGCCCGTCCCACGCTGTCCCGTATAATGGACAGGTACGCTTTTGTCAGTTCCAAATACAATAATTCTTCTTACCTCTTCACTCAAATCCTCGTAAGGCGTATCCAGACTAAAATCATACTCCTTGGCAAGAGCAACTAAGACCTGATGAGTAAAGCTGTCCTCCTTATTTGAAGACTGCCAGCCCATAACCTTGATACAGCCTTCGTTAATACTAAGACTCTTGTCAGGAATCATTAACTCCTCGCTAAATTCCATCTTGAAGCCAAGTCCAAAGCACTCTGGACATGCGCCAAATGGATTGTTAAAAGAGAAGCTTCTAGGTTCAATTTCATCAATACTAATGCCACAGTCAGGGCATGAAAAGCTCTCAGAAAACCTTAGAGGCTCTCCATCAATAACATCTACTATGAGTAAGCCGTTGGCCAGCTTAAGCACATTTTCAATAGAGTCAGTAAGGCGCTTCTCAATGCCTTCCTTCACCACGAGACGGTCCACCACAATCTCAATATTGTGCTTGATGTTCTTATCTAACTTGAATTCTTCTTCAAGCTCATACTGATTGCCATCAACAATCACGCGAACATAGCCGCTCTTTCTCGCCTTGGTAAAAAGCTTCTCATGCTCGCCCTTACGACCTCTTACAACAGGAGCCAAAAGCTGAATCTTCGTTCTCTCTGGAAGAGCCATAATCTGATCAACCATCTGGTCAACTGTCTGTCTCTTAATCTCCTTGCCACATTTTGGACAATGAGGGATACCTATCCTTGCATAGAGAAGACGAAGATAATCATAGACCTCCGTTACTGTTCCAACAGTGGAACGAGGGTTGTGGTTAGTCGATTTCTGGTCAATGGAAATTGCTGGTGGAAGACCTTCTATCTTCTCAACGTTGGGCTTTTCCATCTGACCTAAAAACTGCCTTGCATAGCTAGACAGCGACTCCATATATCTTCTCTGGCCCTCTGCAAATATTGTATCAAAAGCCAAAGAAGACTTGCCAGAACCTGACAAGCCTGTTAATACTACGAATTCGTCTCTTGGAATCTCAAGGGAAATGTCCTTTAAGTTATGCTCCTTCGCGCCTTTGATTGTAATATACTTTTTCTTATCCATATTATCACCAATTCATTAATCCCACTCAGTGTAATCTGTCTCTGCCTTCTTGTCGCGAGTCATGAGGGCGCGCACTATTGATTCAACAGTTGCTCCTTCAAAAAGCGCCTGATTGACCTGCTCTATAATAGGAAGCTCAACATCATATTTCTTACCTAAAGCGTAGACAGCCTTGGCTGAATAGACACCTTCGACTACCATCTTAACCTTGTCCATGGCTTCCTCTCTCGTCATGCCCTGGCCCATATAGAAACCAGCCATACGGTTACGACTGTGAAGACTCTGACAGGTAACAATCAAGTCTCCTATACCAGTAAGTCCGTTGAGAGTCTTGATGTCAGCGCCCATGGCAAGTGCCAAATCTGTTATCTCCTTAACTCCCCTTGTAATAAGGGCCGCCTTGGCATTATCTCCAAAGCCAATTCCGTCAGACATTCCTGCTGCAAGGGCAATGACGTTCTTGCTAGCGCCACCGATTTCAATGCCAAGAACATCAGGAGATGTGTATACTCTGAAATTCTCATTCATGAACATTTCCTGCAGCTTAATGGCAAATGCTCTATCGTGAGAGCCACAAACTACAACGGTTGGCATTCTCTTAACAACCTCCTCTGCATGAGAAGGACCACTAAGGACGCCTATCTTAATGCCACTTAGAACATCTTCAATTATCTGTGACTGAGTATAAAGAGTCTCTTCTTCAATACCTTTCGAAACAGTAACAACTCCCTGTCCTTCCTTAACGAAGGGCTTCATTTTCTCGAGAGTTGCTCTTGTTGCCTTGGAAGGAACTGCAAGAATTAGAATCTCATTACTTGTAACAGCCTCTTCTAAATCGGCCGAGAACTTCATACTATCAGGAAGCTTTACTCCTGGCAACTTAGATGAATTAATTCTTGTATTATTAAGCTCGTCAATCTGAGACTGTCTATATGACCACAGGGTCACATTATGATTATTGTCACATAGTACTGTGGCAAGAGCTGTTCCCCAGCTACCTGCACCTATTACTGCTACCTTCATATAGCCTCCGTAAATGTGTACGTTTTATTGGACACCCTTTGCTTCTTCAACCTTCTTGCCCGCAACCTCATCGAATACATCTGTAACTTCTTTTGATGGTGGTGCAGTTACAAGAGATATTATAAGGATGAACAAGCTACTTATAATAAATGCTGGAAGAAGCTCATATACGTCAAACACTCCACCAATTGGTCTTACTAAGAATTTCCATAGGAATATTGAAATAATTCCTGAAAGCATACCAGCAAGCACACCCCACTTATTAGTTCTTCTCCAGAATAGCGAGAAGAGCATTGCAGGACCAAATGTTGCACCGAATCCAGCCCAGGCGAAGCTTACTATTTTAAATACTGAGTTCTCAGGATTCCATGCAATTATTACACCGATGATTGCTATTACAACAACAGTAATTCTTGCAACACCAAGCTTCTGCTTCTCACTTAGCTTAACATGGAATACATCAACAAATATATTCTGAGATACACTTGAGCTTGCTGCAAGAAGCTGTGAATCTGAAGTTGACATTGTACATGCAAGTATTCCTGCTAGGATAAGGCCTGCAAGAAGTGCAAGTAGTACACCCTTCTGAGAAAGCAATGTTGCTATATTAATAATTGTTGTCTCTGCTTCAGATGATGTTGTAAATGAAGGAATTGCTCCCTCTAATGACATTGAGTAACCAATAATACCAATTATAATTGCAACTGCCATTGAGATTACAACCCAGATTGAAGCAATACGTCTTGAAAGCTTAATCTTGTTCTCATCCTTAATTGCCATGAATCTAAGAAGGATATGAGGCATACCGAAGTAACCAAGTCCCCAGGCTGCAGTCGAAACAATTGTAAGGATTCCATAAGGAGAGGCTTCCTTAGTCACAACATCTCCCGACTGAACCATACTTAAATATCCAGGAATTGCCTCCGCGTTATTTATTACATTATCAATTCCACCAGCAACACTTATACCGAATATAACAACTACAATAAGAGCAATTGTCATAATAATACTCTGAATAAGGTCGGTAAAGCTTGCTGCCAAAAATCCACCAAGCATAGTATATAGAACAATAACAACAGCACTTACAATCATGGCAGGAAGATAATCTACTCCGAATAATGTAGAAAAAAGCTTACCACATGCGGCAAATCCACTTCCTGTATATGGTACGAAGAAAATGAAAATCGCAAGGGCTGCTATACCTATAACGGCGTTACCTTTGTCATTAAATCTATTCTTGAAAAATACCGGAATTGTAATGGCATTGTCCGCCTTCTGAGAGTATTTTCTAAGTCTCTTGGCAACTACAAGCCAGTTAACATATGTACCAATTGCAAGACCTATTGCTGTCCAGCCTGCGTCTGCAAGACCGCTGATGTATGCAACACCAGGAAGTCCCATTAGAAGCCAGCTACTCATATCTGAGGCTTCGGCACTCATGGCTGTTACAAGTGGACCAAGTTGTCGGCCGCCCAGATAGAAATCATCTGTATTCTTATTCTTTTTGGCAAATGTAATTCCAACGCCAACAATAATAGCCATATACAGAATTATAACTATTAATATACACACTGTTGATACTGTCATTTTAATCCTCCTAGAACGTTATTCACAATAAAATACTTTACCATTATAATGAAATAATTGCAATTTAATTCTTGACGGAAATGGGAAAGAATTCTATACTAGCAAATGAAGTAAAAATGGACAGGGGAGCTGGTGGACTGGCTGAGAGTAGATTGTGAATCTAGACCCATAACCTGATTTAGGTAATGCTAACGTAGGGATGATTATGTAATTAACAGACGGTCGCGTTGGCTGTCTGTTTTTATTTTATCGATGAATCGGGGGCACCACTTTTTGTCGATTAATAAAATTAATGCTCATATCAAATGGAGGTAATTATGAACACAGCATTAACAATCGCAGGTTCTGATTCCTGTGGAGGCGCCGGCATTCAGGCTGATATCAAGACAATGACAGCAATGGGAGTATATGCTTCCTGCTGCATATGTGCACTTACAGCGCAGAATACTACCGGCGTACAGGCAATATTAGAGGTTGAGGAGGACTTTGTTATAAAGCAGCTGGACTCGGTATTTACTGATATCTTTCCTGATGCGGTTAAGATAGGCATGCTATCTAATTCTAAGATTATTAAAGCGGTCAGTGACAGACTCGCTTACTATAATGCCAAGAATGTGGTAGTTGATCCTGTCATGGTCTCCACAAGCGGTCATAAGCTTATGGCAGACGAAGCAATTACAACATTACAAAATGAATTATTGAAGGAAGGAACAGTTACAACACCTAATATTCCAGAGGCAGAAGTCTTAAGTAGCATGAAGATTCTCACTTCAGACGATATGGTTAATGCTGCCAAACTTATACATGAGCGATTCGGTTGCATTGTACTAGTCAAAGGCGGTCACGATATTGAAGCCACCGCGAGAGATTATCTGTACGGCGAAGGCGTATCAAGATGGTATGAAAGCAAACGAGTTGATACAGACAACACTCATGGAACCGGCTGCACTCTGAGTTCAGCCATTGCTTCTGGACTTGCCAAAGGTGAGGATATTGAGACGGCTGTATTGCACGCCAAGGAATATATTCAGGGTGCTCTTGAAGCCAATCTTGACCTTGGCAAAGGAAATGGTCCAATAGACCATTTATTCCGAATCAAGTAACTCTCCTTCTAAACAAAGGAGAAACAAATGAATAAAAATCTAAAAAAACTTATCCTAGCTGCAATATTTGCAGGAATATCTGTTGTAGGTTCAATGGTATCAATACCAGTTTTTGGTTCAAAATGTGCACCAGTACAACACATCATCAACGTAATGTGTGCCATATTCTTAGGACCATGGTATGGCGTAGGATGCGCATTTGTCGCAAGCCTAATTCGTAACATGGTAGGGTTAGGAACACTACTGGCATTCCCAGGAAGTATGTGTGGCGCTCTTCTATCTGGACTGTTATACAAGTTCATCAAGAAGCGCTGGGCAGCTTACGGCGGAGAAGTATTCGGCACTGCCATTATCGGCGGACTTCTTGCTTACCCATTTGCCTCGCTAATTATGGGAAATGCTGAGGCGACTTTATTTACTTATGTGATACCATTTCTAATTAGTACTGGCGGTGGAACAATTATTGCTATTATAATAATTGAAATTCTAAATGGCGCCGGTGTACTTAAGAGATTACAGGACATGCTTAACTAGAAGTTTTCCCTTTATGCAAGCTAGGATACATTGATGTCGCTACAGGCACGCCATCAATGTGCACCATGCCTGTATGAAGGGAATAATCATGAATTATACAACACAGATGGATGCCGCAAGAAAAGGCATTGTAACTAAAGAAATTGAAACTGTTGCCAAGAAGGAAAATATGGATGTAGACAAGTTGGTATCACTTGTAGCTGAAGGCAAGGTTGCAATTCCTGCCAATAAGAAGCATACCTGCATTGACCCAGAGGGTGTTGGAAGCATGCTTAGAACTAAGATTAATGTCAATCTTGGTGTCTCAAGGGATTGCAAGGATTACGACCTAGAGATGAAGAAGGTTCTTAGTGCAGTTGACATGGGTGCAGAAGCCATTATGGATTTATCAAGCCATGGGGATACTGAGCCATTTCGTAAGAAGCTAACTTCAGAATGTCCAGCCATGATTGGTACTGTACCAGTATATGACAGTGTCATCCATTATAAGAGAGATCTGGCAACTCTTACTGCCAAAGACTTTATCGAAGTAGTAAGACTCCACGCAGAAAATGGTGTTGACTTCGTCACCTTGCATTGTGGAATCACAAGAAAAACAATTGACCAGATTAAGAATCACAAGCGCAAAATGAACATTGTCAGCCGTGGTGGCTCTCTTGTATTCGCATGGATGTCAATGACTGGTGAGGAGAATCCTTTCTACGAATATTATGACGAGATATTGGAAATATGTGAAGAATATGACGTTACCATTTCCCTTGGAGACGCCTGCAGACCAGGATGTCTTGCTGATGCAACAGACGTATGTCAGATTGATGAGCTAGTAAGACTTGGGGAACTAACTAAGCGAGCATGGAATCACAATGTACAGGTTATGGTGGAAGGTCCAGGTCATGTTCCACTTGACCAGATTGCTGCTAATATGAAGGTTCAGCAGACTATCTGTATGGGGGCTCCTTTCTATGTATTAGGACCTCTTGTTACAGATATTGCTCCAGGATATGACCACATTACATCTGCAATCGGCGGTGCTGTTGCTGCCATGAGCGGTGCAGCATTCCTATGCTATGTAACGCCAGCAGAGCATCTTGCTCTCCCTAATCTTGATGATGTCAAGCAGGGTATTATTGCTTCTAAGATTGCAGCCCATGCTGCTGATATTGCCAAGGGCATTCCTAATGCCAGAGACATTGATGATAAGATGGCCGATGCAAGGCGCGCTCTTGATTGGGATGCACAGTTTGAATGTGCTCTGGATCCTGAAACCGCGAAGAAGATTAGGGACGACAGAGCTCCAGAAGATGACCATTCTGACACCTGCTCTATGTGTGGTAAATTCTGCGCAGTAAGAAGTATGAACAAAGCGTTAGAGGGTGAATATATTGATATCTTATAAATTATATGCAATTACAGACAGAACATGGCTAAAGGAAGACGAGTCTCTTGCTGATGCTGTAAGACATGCAATTCTTGGTGGCGCAACTATTGTGCAGCTAAGAGAGAAATCATTAGAATATGATAAGCTTAAGGAGCTTGCCCTGTCAGTTCAGGAAGTATGCAGGGCCTACAATGTTCCATTTATCGTAAATGATAATGTGGACCTTGCAAATGAGATTAATGCCGACGGTGTTCACCTAGGTCAAAATGATATGTCCATTAAATCGGCCAGGTCTATTCTCGGTGAAGGAAAGATAATTGGTGCTACTGCCAAGACTGTAGAACAGGCTAAGGCTGCCGAAAGTGAAGGAGCAGACTATATCGGAAGCGGCGCTGTATTTGGAACAGATACGAAATCTGATGCGACTAATCTTAGCATTGAGTCACTTGATGAAATCAGCAAAAGTGTGTCCATTCCTGTTGTTGCCATCGGTGGAATCAATGCCTACAATGTATCTACGCTACGAGGCACATCTATTGCGGGAGTATCTGTTGTGTCGGGAATATTTGCAAGGAACAATAAGTCGAAGGCAAGTCGCGATATACTTAGCAACCTATATGGTCGTCCAGTTGTGGAATGCATTACAAATCATGTCACAACTAATGAGGTTGCCAACATTGTATTAGCATTTGGTGCGTCCCCTATAATGGCCCACAACATTAACGAAGTTGCAGAGGTTCAAGCAGGCGCCAATGCTCTTCTTCTTAACTTAGGAGCCACAGACGACTACATGGCAATGAAGAAGGCCTACGAGGTTGCAATTCGAAGTGGTCATATTAGCGTTATTGACCCGGTTGGTGTATCAGGCATCACTTATAGACGCAATTTCCTAAAGGAGCTCCTTAGGATAGGTTCTCCTACCTGTATTCGTGGAAATGCTTCAGAAATTCTCGCAATATACAAGGGGCAAAACACCTCATCGGGATTAGACGGAAGCGTCGCAGGTTATGATATGGCTGATGTTACCCTGAGGCTAGCAAGAAGCCTTGGAACAATTGTCGTTGCATCTGGTGTTACGGATATTATTAGTGATGGGAACATTGTAACTGAAGTTGCCTCGGGACATATGCTTCAGAAGAATCTGACAGGCTCAGGCTGTATGCTTAGCGCTAGTATATGCGCCGCTCTTGCCATGGGAAATGTTAATTATACGAACATTTCCAATAAAAATATTGTTATCGTTGAGAATGTATGTCTCGAAATGGGAGACGCTGCGTGCAGGGCTGCCGAATATGTAATTAAGGAAAGCAAAGGAACATATAGCTTCCAGACAAAATGGTTTGACGAGCTTGTATAAGAGAGTATTTAGAAAACCTTTTTCTTGCTAATTATTTATCAAATATGTTTATTTTTTGACAATTGTTGAAATATAAAATGAATAGAATTAAAATAGAAAAAGAGATTTTTTTAGGAGGGAGAACTAATTATGAAAAATTATTTTGATCTTAAAGGACAAGTTGCAATCGTTACAGGATGCTCAGGCGGACTTGGCGTACAGATGGCTAAGGCTTTAGCTAACCAGGGATGTACAATCGTTCCTATCGCTCGTCGTCTTGAGAAGCTTCAGGAGGTTGCTAAAGATTTAGAGTCTAATTACGGTGTTGAAGCATATCCAATCCAATGCGACATCACAGATACTGCCAGAGTTGAAGCAGTAGTTGACGAAGTTCTTGAGAAGTTCGGTCGTATCGATATCGTAATCAACAACGCTGGTACAGGTGCTGTTGCTCCTGCTGAGGACATCACAGATGAGCAGTTCGACCATGAGTGCCAGATTGACTTATTCGGTACATTCAAGGTTGCTAGAGCTGTTGCCAAGAAGGCAATGATTCCTGCAAAATATGGTAGAATTATTAACATCGCTTCTATGTATGGTCTTGTTGGTAACAAGGTTGCAGGTTCTGCTCCATACCATGCTGCTAAGGGTGGTGTTGTTAACTTAACAAGAGCTCTTGCCGCTGAGTGGGGTAAATATGGAATTACTGTTAACGCAATCTGCCCAGGTTATTTCTATACACCACTTACTAAAGAGACACTTGATTCTGATTTCTTCCAGGCAAATGCTAAGACAATGATTCCAGAAGAGAGATATGGTGAGGAAGGCGAGCTTGATACAGCCGCAATCTTCTTAGCATCTCCTGCTTCAACTTATGTAACAGGAATCATGGTTCCAGTTGATGGTGGATATACTTGTATGTAATATGTAATCACATAAAAGTAAGATGCTCTTATAAGAGCATCTTGCTTTTATTGTGACTATATTATTATATACTACTTAATGGTTCCTGAGATAATCTTGTCATAGACAGAGTCATGCGCCTGCATCTCTAGTGCGTCAGGAAGTGGCTCTAATTCTATCTTCTCACCATATCGACGCTCTAATGCTGTAGAGAGGATAAAGTCGCATAGCTTCGGATTCTTAGGAAGCACAGGTCCATGGGAATATGTTCCGAACACATTATTGTAGCGAACACCTTCTGTCATATCCTCACCATTGTTGCCGCAGCCCTTAATAATTCTACCAAGAGGCTTAATACCGTCAGCAAGATAAGTCCTTCCACTATGATTCTCATATCCAACTACAATTGAACCTCCCGATTCTTTTCCCAGTTCAAATGCATAATTATCAATCATACGTTCTTTGCCACCGATGGTGTGGAAATCAACAGCTCCTAAGAATTCACATTTTACACCTTCATGTGTCTCGTAGTAGTGACCCATCATCTGATAGCCACCACATATACATAGAAAGGTCTTCCCATCATTAACAGCCTTCTTAATCTCATCACCTTTACCAGAGCGAAGATCTTCAAGCAGCACCTCCTGCTCAAAATCCTGACCTCCTCCAATAAAGAATAAATCATAATCACTTAAATCCTGCTTGTCACCAAGCTTACATTCATGGACATCAACATCTATTCCGCGCCACTCTAAGCGCTTCTTCATACATAATATATTGCCTCTGTCACCGTAGAGATTCAAAACCTCAGGATATAGGTGACAAATCTTTAGTACTTTACTCATATTAATCACCTATCCTTTCCAAAACTCTTCTGCGCCAGTAACTTCAGCAAGTGTCTTCCTTAGGGCCAACATGGATGTATAATTAGGTAGGACAAATACTGGATACTCGGACTTTTTCATAGCATTTACCAGATTGTCCCAGCCCTTAATTAACTCTATCTTCGATTCATCTAAGCCTGCGTACTTAAGGCGAAGCGCTATATCCTCTGCCCTGTCACCTGATACGATTAGCTTCTTGAGAGAATCATCTGATGCTAATCTCTCATACTCAGCATCCCATATCCAGGAAATGTCATGGCCATCAGCCGTCTTGTCATTAAGGCAAATAACTGCCTCGTATTCATCCATACTCGTAACATAAGTAAGTGCCTGATTGCAACCGGCTGGATTCTTAACAAGAATCATCTGAACATCAACGCCATCTAAGTCAAATGTCTCCATACGGCCAAAGCTTGAGCTGGTCACTGATAGAGACTTCAATATATCTTCTCTCTTAAAGCCTGCTGCAGTGTAAGCACACACAGCTCCAACAGCGTTGTAAACATTGTATATTGCTGGGAGGCTAATAAGAACATTTTCCTTATCCACCTTATCGCCACTTCGAAATTCCATTGTAACATCAGTACCCTTGGCACTAAGCTTGTTGATTGCTGTGACGGCAGTATTGGTCTGACTTCTCTTGTAGCCACATTTTGGACAGTAGAATCCACCAAGGTGAGCGTAGGTATGATATTCATACTTGTACTCCTCGCCACAGTTGATGCAGTACTTGGCATCAGATACCTCTGGCTCCTTCTGCTCGCCGTAAGGACAGTCAATTCCGTAGTATACAACCTTGTTAGGAACATCCTTAGCAAGACTGGCCGTCAAGGAGCAATCAGCATTGAGGCACAGAATGCTCTCTGGCGCCTTCTCAACACCCATTCTAATCTGCTCTAGGGTATGGGTTACTTCTCCATATCTGTCTAGCTGGTCTCTAAAGAGATTGGTAACAAGAATAACCTTAGGCTTGATTAGTGGCACAACCTGCTTAAGTGCACCTTCATCACATTCGATGATTGCATATTTCTTCTTAGGTACGCCCTTCCAATTGGCATTAGCACAGAACTCGGCAGTAACACCCTTAAGAAGATTAGCTCCTGACTTGTTAGCTAGAACATCGACTCCTGTTGAAGAAAGAGCCTGCTCTAGCATGTTACAGGTTGTAGTCTTGCCGTTAGTTCCAGTCACTACAATTATGTCCATATTTTTGGACACATCTGCCAATATGTTCTTGTCAAAAAACATAGCCGCACGTCCCGGAAGCGTTGTTCCTCCGCTCTTTGCGACTCTAAGTGATGCCCGAGCACCCTTGCATGCAAGGACACCAAGCATTGTTTTAATACTACTCAATTATTGACTCCTTTCACAAGGAGGCTCACCCCATTGTAGTTCTCGCTTCGCTCGAAGGGGTTCGCCGTGCAGCACATTGGCTTCGCCAATATGCAGCTTACTCAACAGTAACACTCTTAGCAAGATTTCTTGGCTTGTCAACGTCAAGTCCTCTTGCGACACTTAGATAATAACCCATTAATTGTAGTGGGATTATTGCTATTGATGCTGCGAAATGATCCTCAACCTTAGGAACATATACAGCAAAATCAACTGAATCTTCTATCTCATAATGACCATAAGTAGTAAGTCCCATTAGATATGCGCCTCTCGACTTACATTCTAACATATTACTTAATGTCTTCTCATATAATCCTGCCTGAGTCAAAACTCCAATAACAAGAATATTATCTTCTATAAGACTTATTGTACCATGCTTAAGTTCTCCAGCAGCATAAGCCTCTGAATGAATATAAGATATTTCCTTCATCTTGAGACTTCCCTCGAGAGAGATTGCATAATCAATTCCACGGCCAACGAAGAATACATCCTTAGCATTAGAATATTTGCTGGCAAACCATTGGATTCTGTCCTTCTCTTCTAATATCTTGGCAATCTTGTCAGGGATTGTCTTCATCTCCTGAATCAGACTGTTATACTTATCTTTGTCAATACAGCCTCTAACCAATCCAAATTGTATTGCAAGGGAGTATGCAGCAATAAGCTGCGCACTATAAGCCTTAGTTGTTGCAACAGATATCTCTGGGCCAGCAAGTGTATAGAATACAGCATCCGATTCCCTTGCAATTGATGAGCCCACTACGTTAACAATTCCAAGTGTCTTAATTCCCTTATCCTTAGCTTCTCTGATTGCAGCAAGCGTATCTGCTGTCTCGCCTGACTGTGATATTGCAACTACAAGACTATTCTTAACAAGTGGCATCTTACGATATCTAAATTCTGATGCAAGCTCCACTCTCACAGGAACATTTGCAAGGTCTTCGAATACATACTGGGCCGCAACACCAACATGCCATGCGGAGCCACAGGCTACAATGTAAATCTGACTAATATCCTTAATCTCATCATCACTAAGACCTATCTCTGATAAGTCAATCTTATCACCCTTAACAACAGAATTAATAGTGTCTTCTACTGCTTTAGGCTGCTCGTGAATCTCCTTCATCATGAAGTGTTCAAATCCACCCTTCTCAGCAGACTCTGCATCCCATTCAATGGAAACAAGCTCCTTCTTAATCTCGTCACCATCAAGGTTGTAGAATACTGCATTACCAGCAGTAATCTTAGCCATCTCCTGATTACCGATATAGTACACATCTCTTGTATACTTAAGGACTGCAGGCACATCTGATGCGATAAATGACTGTCCCTCATTTACTCCAATAATCATAGGGGAATCCTTACGAGCCACCCATATATCATCAGGATATTCCTTGAACATAAGTGCAAGAGCATATGAGCCACGAACACGAACCATAGTCTTGGCAATGGCATCAACTGGGCCTAATTTGTATTTGTTATAATAATAATCAACAAGCTTAACTACTATCTCAGTATCAGTGTCAGAGTAAAGCTTATAACCCTTCCTTATAAGCTTATCCTTAAGCTCCTGATAATTCTCAATGATTCCGTTGTGAACGCCCACAACATTGGACTCATCGATGGATGCTGCACCCTCGAAAACATTTCCTGAGACATGAGGGTGAGCGTTAATTACACTTGGCTCACCGTGAGTTGCCCATCTTGTATGGCCTATACCAATGCAGCCCTTAACAGCCTTTCCATCATCAGTCATCTTAGACAGTTCCTTCAAACGTCCCTGAGCCTTGATAACATTAACCTTGCCGTCACTTCCCTTAACTGCAAGTCCGGCAGAATCATATCCTCTATATTCTAATTTAGACAGTCCATCTAATAGAACTGGCGCCGCCTGTTCATTTCCAACAAATCCTACTATTCCACACATAGTTGTTTTCCTTTATATTTAGTAATATTTACAACCAACATTTTGCGAAGCAAAATGTCGCTGCATCACAAGGAATCCTCCCTTAAGAGTGCACTCCATATGATATATTCTAACACAAGTTACTAAGCAGACACAAACTTATTATAATTTTCACTGAAACATATACAAATACTTATTCGCCTGATATACCAATGTATCTATAATCCGCTTCTTAACTCTCTCATCCCCTTCATAATCTATAAGCGCATTCTCGGCTTCGCTTCTCATCTTGTTAGAAGGAAATGTAAACTTAAGCTCATGGGTTCCTAATAGTTCGCACTCATCTAATTGCTGGTCAAAATCAACAGAAAAAGGTTTTGCTTTGATGATTTCTCTACATTCTTCAAAACCCATGGACAAAGGAAAGTCTTCCCCGGTATCAGAAAAAAGCGACAACCCAAAATCATAGTATGGACAGTATTCATACTTATCTTCTATAGGATCCCACATAACAGCTATATTATTAGTATGACGATCTTCATTCAAAAAGAAGGCATCAATCTGTATAAGAAATGATAGATAATCTGCAAAATCACTTAATCCCGTTATGTCTCTTACAAATTCCACTGTATATTCTACACGACTCTTAACATCCTTAATCTGGGATAAATGCTTAGACAATCCACGCGTTGTATACTGTCTATGTAGTCTTTCTATTGGCACAATTTCGCACCCTTGTAAATATGGATTTTCCAAATAAAAATCCCTGCTTCGGCAGCCGTGATACAGCCTCTTCTTGTATCTTATCATTGCCTGGCTATACTTTACAAAAGGAAAAGGCACATCCACATTTTTAAGGAAGTAAGTAACCACATATTCAGATAAACCTTCATATCCAAATTGATTAGCCTTATACCAATAGCCATCTTCCTTCCACTTCAACTGATTGCCTTTAGAAGTGTGGCTGTCACTATAGTCCTTAGGAGGATTGCTCATCTCGTATTCAATCATGCATATGCCTCCTCAAGTGAATAGATTCTGATGTGATAGCTGTCACCCGACATTCTGCCACCTGTCTTCTCAACAATAGACATTGGATCGAAGAAATCCAGTCCATAATCATCTAATACAACCGACATATGATCTCTACTCTTAGGCACACAACGCTCCTCTAAGAAATGCAAATAATCCTCCCAGCTTGGGTTCTTCTTTACTCCAAATGCGCATTTTAGAGGGTGTTCATAATTATTCTTAATAATAATACTCTCCGCCTTGTAATTCACCAGGATATGAGTGTTAACAGTTTCATTACACATATAGTCGAGCCGTAGATTATAATCTGTAAGAATATCCTTATTCATACCAAATATCTTATTAAGTTTCCTCCAATAAGAAATGCTTCGGATAACAGTTTGAATAGAGTTCTCATTCTCCCTGTCTATATCAATGGCAACATCATTAATATAAAAGGACATAGTCTGCCTAGACACGCCATATTCTCTGGCCAGTTCAGACACACTATGCCCCTTGTTATGCTTATCAATTATTCTTGCAATAGTATCCGTATCAAGTTTTCTCTTACGACCTGCGTTGCGCTCATTTCCCATATAAAACTCTCCCCCTGTCCTTATTATAGGAGCAAAGAGAAGCTGTGTCAAGAAATTAATTATTTGACGCTCGTCTCATCAACATTTTTCTATTCTTCATAGGCCTCGCTGGTTTTTCTTATGTTAGAATCAAATAGGTAATTGAAGCCCTGCCAGCTTATGTCATTGCCTTTGACCTTGGACATTACTTCCTTCATGGTTTCGAGCTTTGCGTCCATATCATCAGCAAAGTTAAGGGCTATTGCCTCTGCAATTGATGGCTTCTTAGGAGAGCCATATTCATACTCTCCATGGTGGGCCAGGATACAATGTAGAAGCTCGTTTCTCTTTACCTTTGGAAAATCATCTATCTTCCTTATACTGTTAGATAACATATTATAGCCTATTACAATATGACCTAACATCTGACCAGCATCAGTATAGTCATTCTCAGGATATGGCGATAATTCTGCAAGCTTACCGACGTCATGGAATATTGCTGCTGTAAGGAGAAGATCCCTGTCCAAATAATCGTACTGCTTAGCAATGAAATCACATGTCTTAGTAACAGATAAAGTATGCTCTAACAAGCCTCCTGCAAATCCATGATGAACAGACTTAGCAGCGGAATGATAACGGAATTTTTTTATAAATATTTCATCATTAACAAAATGCATTTCAAGTAGCTTCTTCATATAAGGAGCCTTAATGGTTCCAATTATATCCAAAAGTTCTCCGTACATTTCATCAACATCCTTGTCAGTAGTCGGAATATAATTCTCCACATTTACAGAATTCACATCAACTACACGAAGGCTGGTAATATTGATCTGATTCTTACCCTTGTACTCCTTAATCACACCTGAGACTTCGACATAATCCTTCTTGTCGAACTCATTTATTCCAGGGCTGTTCACATCCCAGATATTGCCTTCAAGCACACCTGTCTTATCCTGAAGCGTAACAAGAAAGTAATCCGCTCCATTCTTGGTAGTGCCGCCTCTCTTCTCTTTGCACAGATATGTCTCCGTAACTGCGTCTCCAACCTTCAAATCTTCTATGTACTTCATTATAATACCTTTCTAATTCTTAATTCTCGTATCTTATCTGTTGCTCTTTAATCATAGGATATGTTGTAAGCGAATCTCCCTTAATGCTACATTTATGCATATCCACTGCAGTAATCTGAGAATTGTCATATGTTTTGTAATAATAGATACCTTTATCTAAATTATAGCAAGACGAGTAAATGGTAATCTCGTATTTGTCATCTCCCAAATCAACACACCCACGCTGCTGTTCCACAGAACCCAGAATATGAAAAAACTGGCTGACACTTTCTTCCTCAGAATCTCCTGAAATGGAATTCATACGGGTAAATGCTGCTTTTACAAATCGTGATGCGGAAGACAAATCTCCAGGCAGTCCCATTGCACCCATACCGCGACTGTATGCGTCCAGCTTCAGGTCCTTGGCGAAGGAATTAGTGGCTGGTTTATTGGAAATGTTCATATAATTATTCAGATTAAATAACTGCTTATCAAAGGTAGGGTTATTAGTCATTACACCTACTGGATTATCATAAATCTTAAGGCCATCTTCAACAGACTCCACAACAATAGCCTCTTTACAATCTGCAATCATCCAGTGTAGCGGCGACAGCTTTAGCTTCGAACTAAAATCAATATTTACCAGATTGATATCGGAAAGAAGTTCTCGCGCCTCTTTGACGCTGGCACATTGACTTAACACCCATGGAATGAATTCAAATGGCGAGACATTATCAGCGCCGAAAGCCTCTTCCTTGTAATCAGCATTTTCAGGAAAATTAAGCCCTGCCATTCCAAGGCCCTTTTCATTTGCCGCATCATAATATAGTGGATATCCCTCTACAACAAATGCCGTTCCTATTATAGCATAGTGCTCGTCTATGGTTGCACATTTGCGAAATGGAAATGGAAAATTTCTTGGCGCCACAACAATTTCTTCATGATAAGAAAACTCCAAATCTAAGTTACGTCCAAAATAATGTTCCTTAGTATAATATGTAATAGCTGTACACATTATTATCCCCCCAATCTTATAATTATTCTTTCATTATTCAGGCAAGTATTCTTGTGTATTTATTGCTATATTAATATATCGTTCAGCTTCCTTGTAATCAGCTTTTCCCACATAGCTTATCTCATCGTACAGCAATGCTGCTCACGCGTTCTAAAAAAGCCACCGTCTCAACATGCCCTGTCTGGGGGAACATGTCTACTGGGGTGAGTGCGCTGAGCTTGTATTCACTTTCACATAGTATCTTTAAATCCCTTGCAAGTGTGGATGGGTTGCAGCTTACATACACTACCCTCTCTGACTTTAGCTTAAGGATTGCGTTAATGCAGTTAACGTCACAGCCCTTGCGAGGGGGGTCTACCACAACAACATCTGGTTTTGTTACTGTTATCTCCTCGGACTTCGATGGTGAAGTGCCACACTTATATACGCCTACAGAGTCACCCCATATGATATCGTTAATGATGTCCTCAACCTTACCTACAACAAAATCAGCATTGTCTATATCATTCAACTTAGCATTATCTATGGCATCTTCAATAGCCTGGGGAACAACTTCCACACCAAAGACCGACTTAGATTTGTCGCTTAAGTAGATTCCAATTGTTCCTATTCCACAATATAAATCCCATACGTTCTCCGAGCCAGTCAGGTTGGCATATTCTGCCACCTTGTCGTACAGCTTCTTAGTCTGTATCGGATTAACCTGATAGAAGGATTTTGCTGATATGTTAAATGCTTTATCACCAATGTAATCTGTAATTGTCTCGCTACCCCATACTACAGCAGTCTCGCCTCCTAAGATAACATTGGTATTCTTACAATTAGAATTAAGAACAATGGATGTCATGCCCTCTACAACTCGTAGCTTGTCTACAAGTATATTTAGCTTGCTGAAAAATGCCTGATCACCATTCTTTACTTTCTTGTTAACATCCTGCGATTCTGCCTTATCTAAGTTTACCTTACCCAACTTAACATTTCCAATAAGGCAAACCATAATTTCCTTGGTATGGAAGCCATATCTAATCAATATATGGCGAAGGACTCCCTGACCGTCCTGATATATGCTCACATTCTCAGATACTATCCACTCTCTTACTATTGATATCACGTTGTCAATTACAGGATGGGACAAGTAGCATTTATCAATAGGAACAATATCATGACTGTGAGACAAGTAGAATCCCATAACAACATGGCCATTTTTATCAAGTCCAACTGGCATCTGAAGCTTATTGCGATAATAATACGGCTCATCCATTCCTATAATAGATTCCATAACACCATCAACATAAGCTTCTTCAAAGCCACCAATCCTAATAAGATTACTCCTTACATGATTGCTCTTAAGCTCGAGCTGCTTGTCATAGCTTAATGCCTGCAGCTGACAGCCACCACAAGGCTTTGCCTTAGAGCATACCTCGTTACATCTGTGAGCTGACGGCGTAACAATCTTAACAACCCTAGCGTAACACAGATTCTTCTTAACCTTGGTTATGCCTGCTATAATCTCGTCCCCAACAACAGCTCCCTTAACGAATAAAGTCATGCCATAAGCATGACCTATTCCTTCGCCATCAACGGACATGTCTTCTATTGTCACTTCTACTTCCTGGTTCTTGTAAAACATAGATTTATTATATCATTTTTTAGTCAATATCACATATTTTCTTAAAATTGCAATTTATACCATATATGATACAATAATCCCTATGAATAATAAAGTATATAAGACATTAGAATACTACAAAATAATAAATATGCTTGAAGAGCAAACAACAAGTGAAGCTGGCAGGCGAATTGCCCACAAATTGACGCCAATTCATAACCCTGAGAAGATTGAACTTATGCAGTGTGAAACTAAGGATGCCTTAGAACGAATCCTAAAATATGGCAGCCTTAGCTTTCAGGGTGTTATTAACATTAATAAATATACTTCAAGATTAGAATCAGAAGGTTCTCTTAATGCAGAGGAGCTTCTTCTTATTGCGTCATTTATATCCTGCGGAATCAACGCAATTAAGTACAATAACAGCAAGTCCAATGATGCGTCTTCGGATTCTTTAGACCCATACTTCGAGAGCTTATCAGCTATGAGTGATGTTCATAAGGAAATCACAAGGTGCATTATATCCGAACAGGAAATTGCATCTAACGCAAGTCCGAAGCTATCTGATATTCGACGAAAGAAGGCCTCGACCAGCGAAAAAATTCGTACAACTATGAATAAGCAGCTTAACGCCTTATCTGAATACCTGCAGGATCAGGTTATTACTTCAAGAGGCGGTCGTTACTGTCTTAGTGTACGTTCTGAATTCAAATCAAGAGTTCCTGGTATGGTTCACGACCAGTCCTCCTCTGGGCAGACTCTGTTTATTGAGCCAATGAATGTAGTAGATATGAATAATGAAATACGTGAGCTAGAGCTTGCAGAGGACGAGGAGATTAATCGCATCCTCTATTCCCTGTCAGCCATGTGCGCTGAACATCTACAGGAGCTAATAATGAATTATGAGGCAATGTCTCGTCTCGACTTTATATTTGCCAAGGGTAAGCTAGCTGCTGAGATGAATGGTATGAAACCAATATTCAATACCGATGGTGTTATCAATCTTAAGGGCGCCCGTCACCCTCTTCTTGATAAGGATAAATGTGTGCCAATTAATATACTCCTTGGGGAGGATTATGATTTGCTTATAATCACCGGTCCAAATACTGGTGGTAAGACTGTGTCCCTTAAAACTTGTGGACTTCTTACCCTTATGGGACAGGCTGGTCTTCACATTCCCGCTAAGGACAATTCCCATCTGGCTATATTCGAAAATGTCTATGCAGACATCGGGGATGAACAGTCAATTGAGCAGTCACTATCAACATTTTCGTCGCATATGACCAACATCGTCCACATCCTAGATGGTGTAAGATCTTGTACCGAGGCAAATCATAATGTGCTATGTCTCTTCGACGAATTGTGCGCAGGAACTGACCCGACAGAGGGTGCTGCCCTTGCCACAGCAATCTTAGAGCATCTTCATATGGAAAATGTTAGGACAATGGCCACAACTCACTACAGTGAGCTTAAGCTGTATGCCGTATCTACTGAAGGGGTTGAGAATGCTTCTTTAGAATTCTCACTTGAAACACTATCGCCAACTTATAATCTCTTGTATGGAATTCCTGGAAAGAGTAACGCATTTGCCATATCAGAGAAGCTGGGACTATCGAAAAATATAACTGCAGAAGCTAAGAACTTCATATCTTCTGAAGACAAATCATTTGAGGATATCATAATCGATATTGAATCAATGCGAGTTCAGATAGAACAAGATTCACTAGCTGCTAATGAGGCTATGAAGAAGGCAAGCGCACTTGAGAAGGAAGCAGAGGAAAAGCTAGACAAGTTGAACTCTCAGAAGAAGCGAATACTTGACGACGCCAATACCGAAGCTGCAAGAATCTTAAGCAATGCCAAGGAAAGCGCTGATGAAGCCATTAGAAATATTAATAAAATCGCAAAGTCTGGTGCCGACATTAAGAGACTAGAAAAAGAGCGTTCTTCTCTTGGTAAAAAAGCCAAAAAAGCAAGAGAAGATGCAAGTATTAAGAAGGTGGTTGAGAATACTAATGTACCAAAGTCCCTTAGAATTGGTGATGCCGTTAAGGTACTTAGCATGAATATGAAGGGCACTGTTCACACTCTTCCCAATGACAACGGCGACTTTACTGTTCAGATGGGAATAATGAAGTCTAATGTCAACATCAAAGATGTTGTTCTTGTAGAAGAGAAGGATGAGCTCGCTCTAAAATATGGATATGCTAACAGGAAGGTTCGGAATAATAAGGGTGGTAATGATAAGGTAACTATCAATAAAAAAGGAAGCATCAACAGAAAGTCTGCTGATACTTCTTATGAAATCAAATTACTTGGTATGACAAGCGATGAGGCCATTGCCGAGCTTGACAAGTATCTTGATGATGCTTATCTTGCCCACATACCTTCGGTTCGAATTGTGCACGGCAAGGGCACTGGAGTGCTTAGGAATGCAGTGCATAATTATCTTAGAAAGCACCCTTATGTAGTAGAGTACCACCTTGGAGAATTCGGTGAAGGTGACAGCGGGGTGACGATAGCAACATTTAAATAATAATTATTCTATTAGGTCACGAACTTCACAGCGAAGCACACTTGCCAAATCTACTAAGTATACCGCTTTAGCATTATTAATGTTCTTACGTCTTTGCTCGTACTGTTGAAGTGTTCTTAGTGGAATGCCAGATTGCTGTGCCAACTCACTCTGGGATAGGCCTAGCATCTCGCGGCGCAGCTTAAGCTTGGCAACCTTCTTCTTGGCATTTAGCATCTCATCTAAACGAATATTGATGACAAGAGAATCTGCATTGGCAAAATCATTATACAACGCAATCACTTCTTCAACACTAATATAGCCATCCAGCTCCTGGTAGGACATGTTCTTCTCCCAGGCATATTCTGCTATAACAGTACCAGCCCAATACTCCTTAGAATTCACATTAATAATTGCATCATTAAGATGCTGGTTAAATGCTGGGTCTGATGCCTTCTTAACATGTATATACTTAGAATTATTCATTGCAAAGCAAACTACATACTCTGCAAGCTCTACTCCTCCAAGAGTACATATACTGTATGCATCTCCCCTGTTAATCTTATCTGACATGTCAGAATCTAAAAACATATTGTAAAAATCTCTTGGACCGAATTCGAGGGTATTGATTCCACAATCGAGCATAGCGCCAAGATTACTCTTAACATTTTCAAGATAACTTCTATTATAAGCTCCCATACTATCTCATCCCCTCCTTCATCACTTCAGATATATACATATCGCCATTTCTAAGCGGCGCATTCAATCTCTTATTATATCCTTCAAGCTTCTTCGCATAAGACATATCCTTCTTAGGATAAACCACAGCCGAAGATACGAAGCTGCTTCCTGCAAATTCTAGTTCATCTAGTATTGTATCTCTTAGAATAGCATACTGCGTCTCCCCTACATTGAGCATACGACACAGATTCCTATAGCTTAACTTGCCATTGATAAAGTCAGTTGCAACTCTTGTAAATATTCCATCACAACGACAGCCAATTACTATATCATATCTTCCTACAGGCGCACAGTTATCAATTAGATATCTCTTCGCTGAGAGTGCTTCAATTGAAGTAGCATCAATGGAACGATTCGCAGCGAACATTCCCACCCAGTTAAGTGGACTATACTCATCGCTTGTCAGGTCAAGTACATTGTACTTATCCAAGTCGATGTTGTATGCACTTACATAACCGTCCTGCTTATATGATACGGCGTACTCTGCAGCCTTACTCTCGTCTGGGGTCAGATAGAAGCCCTGACCCAAGCCACAAGCGTAGCTGATCATATCTGTTGTTGGACGCTCTATTATTTTTTTACTACCATGATATAACGTTGTCATCTCATATACCCTTTCTTACATTATATTTTATAGATAATTATATAAAAGCGCCTGCACGCTCATGAAGAAAATCGCTTAGCAGACCTTTTATATAATTATCTATATGCTATACTCCCTTAGATGTATATATAATACAACTATTGACGGATTACTGCAAGTATCTGTCAGGGACGTTGGTCATGATGACGTCAGCTCCGAAAACTGCATACTTGTCTAAGTCGCATTCCTTAAGGCGGCGAGGCTGACCAAAGAGCGGCTCAACACTATTCCACATTCTAACTGGAATTCCTGCTTCCTTAACACGTTCCACTGTATCCATATTAACAGTCATTCCTGCGCTTCCAGGATGAACTCCATCAGCATTTACACGAAGCATTCCTTCAATACATTTAAGCATATCTGCGTCAAGGGTTGCCGTAATGGCTGCTGGATTAATGTCCTTAACAACCGCAAGTGAGTCGTGGTTAAACGAAGAATAGATTATATTCTCCTGCAGCTTATATTCTGCCACAAGGTCTATTACCTTCTGTTCCATTCCTTCGTATGGATATACACTATTCTTAAGCTCAATATTAAGAATAAGTCCATTATTCTTGCAATATGGCTGTAACAAATCGAACAACTCTCTAAGAGTTGGAACATGAAGATGCTCTCCATTCTCATCTACAAATGGCTCATCCTGACCTGATGGAGTTACATTGAATTTCTTAAGTTCCTCTAATGTGTAATCGCGAACAAATCCTTTGCCATCAAGGGTTCTGTCGATTGATTCATCATGAATTACAACTATTTCGCCGTCCTTGGTTAGCTGAACATCAAATTCTATTCCTGCTATACCCTTCACCTTAGCTGCCTTCTCAAATGACAATAGAGTATTCTCTGGATATTCATAACTACTACCTCTATGGGCGTATACTTCTGGCTTCTTGATGTCACTTCTCTCTTCATAGCCTGTGACTCTGAGAAGCTCCTTCTTGTTAGCGAGGAATGTCTCAATCTGATAAGCCATCCATATTGTTTCCTGAGGAGAAACAGAGCATATAGATTGCAGCTCGCACCACACATCATCATTTTCCACATCAACAGGTGCCTCACCTGCTTTACTGGTATTAAGGGTGTTGCAGGCATTGCGAAATGCTGTTATCTCATATCTAAGCCCACTTCCTTCAAATAACGCCTCGTAGACTTCCACCTTATTAGGGTCTTCATGATGAACTTCAATCTTGTTCATCAGCCACCAAGGAGATGGAACCTTAATATAGCCATTTTCACCAGCTATGATTAACTCGCCCTCCGACTTAACACCAAGTCCTGTCTTAGCCGTGGCAGTTCCAAATCTATAAGAGAAACAGCTCTTAGTATAGGAATCATTCCCATTTGCACTAGGAAGAGACCAGATATAGCTCTCCAAGCTCTCAGTTCCCATAATCTTGGCAATTGGAAGAAGCACATAGCTTCCTAGCTCGGCAAAGCTTCCTGCTGCCGAGCCCCACATTTCGCGACCTGAGGCAGAACCAATCTTGGTAAATGTGGCTTCCACATCATAAGGCTGGCCTATTACACCATTCTCTATTAATTGAATGAGTCCCGAAAATCCAGGGCAGTATGCAGTCTTAATTGCCTCCATACATACAACTTCATTTTCTCTTGCCATTTCAAATACCGATACTGCATCGTCGCCAGATAAGGCAAACGGCTTCTCGCATAAGACGTGCTTGCCAGCAGAAATTGCATCCTTCATATCCGACACATGACATTCATGAGGTGACGCAACATATACAGCATCACAGACCTGGTACATGTCGGCCTTGCTGTCCGTTAGCAACACCTTGTCACTGCTCTTGGCTTCATTAATGTCCTGGGTTCCTTCTACATTGTTTTTCTGTGCGAAGAACTTAACCGTCTCAATATGCGGATTGTAAATTGCTGTCACATTTACCTTATCAACAGTCTCAGCCTCGCTAATAAATCTACTTACTATTCTCCCCGTTCCAATAATTCCTATACGCATGGTCTTCTCCTTTATTCTCTAATACTAATATTGTAAAATAAAAGGCAAAAAAAATCCATATTTCCTCTCAATCTATCTCCCTCATTCTCTTGAAATAATACCCTTACCATGTTATCATAAACATATAAAGAGACATCGCGACAAGCGGTTGGCTCAAGTATAGGTTATATTACATGAGCATATGCTCACGTGACCGCTACTTTACCGAGTGGCGGTTCTTTCTTTGTTTTACTATTATAGTTATAGTAAACTCGAAAATATGAAAAGTAATTCTCATAAGCCTCACCTCCTTTCGGATGGTGTAGCCAACCGCCTGCCGTTTGTGCGACATCTCTTAATTAATTCTAACATCTAAGTTATTCGAAATCAAGGATTGTAATTCGCAAATTCGGATTTTACAAACTAAAATTTCTTATTCAAATCCTCTACTGACGCACCCTTTAGCACTTCTAAATGAGAAGAAAATTGTTCAAATTTCTTCATAAAGCACACGACCTTCCTTATCAATTGTATCTAATATACTTCTTGATGGATTACCATCCATGTCTACAACATCAAATATCAATAACTCGAGCTGACAATCCTGTATTCATTAACTTATCTGCGTATCCCTTCTTATATTGTGATGCCATATTATATCTCCTTACCAACTTATATGATAGCAACATCTGAGTGTACATCCTTCAAGTATGCAAGAGTTAGTTACATCAGAAGACTATCTATATACCCTTTCAATCTATCTCTTTGATTCTGGTTCATAGAATTATACTCTAATACTAACTGCCCCACATCAGACTCCAAATCAACACTGATAGTATCCAAAGTATTGTCGTCTTGTTCAAGAATCTCATAGGGATTTGCATCTAGAGCCTTACATATATCCATAATCTTATCAGCATTAGGCGTCTTACCCTTGCGCTTCCAATCACTTATTGTACTCTCAGGCACTCCTATCAACTGTGAGAATTCCTTCTGACTAATATGTCGCTCATTCATAATTCTAAAAATGTTCTCTGATATAGACATAATACACCTCATTCTCTTGAAATAATACAATTACCATGTTATTATAAATATATAAGAGAGATGTCGCGACAAGCGGTTGACTCATTATAGTTTATGGGTGATGAGCAAAGCTCACCGAACCGTCACTATACGGAGTGGCGGTTCTTTCTTTGTTTTACTATTATAGTTATAGTAAACTCAAAAATATGAAGAGTAATCCTCATAGGCCTCACCTCCTTTCGGATGGTGTAGCCAACCGCCTGCCGTTTGTGCGACATCTCTATATTTATTCTAACATCTATGTGGTTCGAAATCAAGAACTCCGATTCGAAATTTCGAATTACTATTACACCCAGTTCTCTTCCAACTCAATCTTTAATTCCTGAAATAGTCCTAAAAAGGTTGTTTTAGTCTGTCTTACAATATCAAGGGCAATAGATTCATTATACGAATGCGCTACATTATTTCTAGCTTGTAATGCATCAAGCCACTTATCTTCTTCCGCTATCATCTCTGCATTGTATGCTGTCTTAAGAACTTTTTTAGGCGAACCTGTTTTGCTCTCTTCAAACCCTTGATTATCTAGAATTTCCTTCATTGCTTTCCATGACTGCTCAAAGCAAACTTCGTATAAGCCAACTAATCCTGTTAATGTAACAGTATCATATGGTTCTTCATATTGTGTAATTATTTCCAAATTGTCTAATGCTTTACAAAAATTCTCAAACTTTTTCATATAGAACGATTCCCTCTCTTTCTATAGATTCTTTTAACTCATTATCTACAGGTCTATTCATATCAACTATATCATATGATAGCAATGTATGAGTCTCATCATCTACATCTAGCGCAAATCTTGCAAAATCCCCATCATATACGGCCAAATCAATATCGCTTTTCTCCCTATAATCACCACGAGCACGTGAACCAAAGAGAACTACTTTACGCACATTATGTTGCTTGGCCAAGGCTTTTATTTGCTCTATTACTATTTCTCGAATTCCATTATTATCGTTCATCTATCTTCTCCCCTAAATAGCATCCTATCCTGTATATCATCCTTAGTGTTTCCTGCCATGTCCTTCGTTTATATTATACACCCTGCAGACAAGTTCTAACATATCTTTTTCGTTATCATCATCACTTTTAATTAAGCTTCCTTCAATAGTATTAATAACCATCTGTTCAGGATCATCATAATCTCGCTTAACAAATTTTATTATTGGATTTTGCAAGAATCACGAATAGCAACAATTTGCAATGCCCTTGATGTCACGCCGTATGAAATAATAGAAGGCATTAAGAAACCAGATTATGTAATTAATACGCAAACAAGCAGGAGTTAGCACTCAATATTCCTTAGATTAATCATAAGCTTTCCTTCATATATCATCACAGGAATGTCGTCTTCTAAGCTGTATTCTGTTGCTTCTTCACCCTGTTCAAAGAAGTAACATATGATCTTCTTCTTATCCGTATCTACCATCCAATATTCCCTAACCCCTGCATTCATGTACTTCCATAACTTAAGAACACTGTCACGAAACTTAGTAGATGGGGAGAGGACTTCGCAGACGAAGTCAGGAGGACCAAAGATGCAACGATTTTTGTTCTTCTTATCATCACAAAGTATCACTACATCTGGTTGCAGCATAGTCTTCTCATCGCAATCAAGCTGGACATCTATCGGGGCTGGCAGGGCTTTACATTTTCCTTTATTCTTATGTATATAATCCTTAATCTGATATACAAGTTCCGATATAATCTCTTGATGGACAAAGCTTGGCGATGACATATCATATATAACTCCATCTATCAGCTCTGCTCTTCTATCCTCTGGCAGGGCATAATAATCCGCCAAAGTCTTATCACCGTAATTGCCTCTCTCATAATTAATCGTATCTTCTGCCTCAGTGCCATAGACATATTCTTGTGATGCCTTTGCACGAAGACAATCGTCCTTAGCCATCTCATCTCGTAATACATCACTAATTCCCAATGCCTTCTCTATCTCGGCTACAGTCTTTTTATGAGGCTTCTTAGTTACTCCTGTTATAATCTTCTTGACCGTACTCTCTGGCACACCTGATCTTACGGATATCTCCTTATATGTAATATCAAGCCTTTCCTTATAATACATAAGTCTTCTTAATTGTTTCTGTGATATAGAATCCATAGGCAACCTCCTAACAAAAAAGAACCGCCGCGAACCGAAATGGTCTGCTATGGTTCTATTGTATCATTTAGATGTTGGAAATGCAATTAACATATCTTCTTGTTTTTCTTGTTTATTTTTGTTTATTTTGTTTATTGCAAACTCATTTGTTGTCCTAACAAGCCGTCCAAATACCCTTTTAATCGTTCCTTCACTCACTTAACAACCGACATGTTAAGTCTCTCGAAATGATAGCTTGGCATGTATTCGTCGCTGAAATATTCAATTGGATTCTTAAGCCCCATTTCACGGAGTTGTTCTTCAATCTCTCGATAATACATGTTGCATATAAATATAGTTACGTCTTCTGGAAGGTCCTTTAATTCTTCAGGATTCTTGATTCCTAATCCTTCAAATGTCTCACCCCATCTTGCAGAATTATTATCGCAGGTGTACCTTGGTGGATACTCCTTACCATAATTCTTCATATAGCTTCGACACATATTTCCTGCGCCAAATAAGACTCTGTCCTTACTCTTCTTAACAAGTGCTTCAATCTCGAATTGCCATTTGAAAAAGTCAGCAATGGACTTAGCATAAGCAAGCATTGGCGGAACAAGGGTAGCTGATGTGACACATGCTGTATCAGCATATTCTAGAACAATGTCCCCGTCAAATCCGCAGGCACGTACTCCACGTATGAGATTAAGCCAGTCTGTTGTGAGACCTTTCTGGCTGGTAGATGTATAAGGTAGAAGAGATGCTTCGTTCATACCATCATTATCTGATATTAGTATAACCTTGGTGTATGAGCCCAGCTTAGTTAGCATCTCATAATGCCTTAGGCTGCATAAGTTAGCCTTGCCAACATTGTATGCAAATGCGAATATATTATCGCCCACTTTACTATTGAGGGTGTCAATTAATTCTACCGTCTTATCCTCATCTGTAAATAGTCCTCTAACCAAATGTCCACCCACATCAACACATTGATTCTCAAGAAGAATCGTCACTTTATTCTCTCTTGCAAGAGTTGCAAGGGATAGGTAGAAATCCTGATTAGCTTTCCACATATTCTCAGGTTCTATTCCCGCAAAAAGAGAGTCGATAATTATATACTTGATTCCACATTTACCACATATTTTGATGCTCTCCTTAGCTAAGGCTATAACAAGTTCATTAAGATCGGTTCGTCTTGTATCAAGAAGCAGCGTTGGAGCTTTGGCAAGTGTAATATTAATCCCCTGTTCCTTCGCTCTGTCAAATATAGGAGAAGCGCATTCAATAAGACGAGTCGGGTCTTCGATTGCCATCGTTCGAAAGTTAGACTTGAAATTCGGATTGCCATATGTTCGTATCAGATTAGCAGGACATACTAATCCAAAGTCAAAATATACATTTTCAAATCCAGCATTTATCAAATCCTTAAGTCCTCCTTTAGGATTCTCTGGCATAACAACTCCTGTTGCTGTGGATACTATTCTCATGATAATCTCCTTTTTCTATATCAGCTTCTCATCTATCAACTTCTTTAACTTAGACGAACTAGTAGATTCTGTGTATGGAAAGAATACCATATCGACTCCATGCTGTTCTAGAAATTCCTTCTCTGCAAGCCAACCCGGGTCGTCAACATAGTCACTACCAGAGAACTGAACATCGAAGCCGTACATCTTCCAAGCATCCTTGGTTCCTCCAAAATCAAGAGGAATCTCTACTACTTCATCAACATAACGACATGCTTCTAACATAGCCTTACGAT
The DNA here is from genome assembly GCA_900316395.1 of uncultured Lachnospiraceae bacterium. GTDB lineage: Bacteria > Bacillota > Clostridia > Lachnospirales > Lachnospiraceae > RUG191. The sequence goes on from ONCT01000008.1 coordinate 34,964, forward strand.
CTTCAAATGGAATAAAAGGCGATGTCTTCTTATACTTTACAACACCTTCATCCGTTACAAGTCCAACTATAAGGTAATCACACTGCTCCTTAGCCAACTTGAATTTCTCAAGATGTCCTACATGGAACAAATCGAACACACCTGCAATATATCCTGTATGGTATTTCTTAGGGGCGTCATCAACCAAATTATTATCTGCACCTTCAGTCATCCCACCCGCGCTCTTCTTCCTCGGCCTCTCATACATCTGACTCGGGTCAAATATTCCATAATCCGTAACGCCCATATCCTCTAATTGGTTAACAACAGATAAGAAATTCTTAATGCAAATAATAACTCGATATGTGCGCTTCTCATATTGTTCTAAAATCTCAGGGCCTGTAACTTTAATCCCAAAGAAATCCTTCCCATGATTAGCCTTGTTATTATCAATTACAGCATCAATATCAAAATCCTTACCATATTTGTTCATAAACTGATCAGCAAATCTACCCGTTCCAAATATTACAACCTTCTTATTATCTATACCCTGGAAAATGTTAACAAAACGTCGCAAATACTCTTCTGCCGAAAAGTTCATACGAAGACGATTAGAGTATACTTGATTGCCATCATACCTTTTCTTAGTAAAATATGTGGCAAGCTCCTTTTCATTGCGAAGCTTGGATATAAATTCCCAATGCATGCGACGCCACTTATCTCTCTTCTCAAACAAACCATATCGACGTAGTAATTCATCATGTGATATTGATAGCTTTGCTGCCGTTATCATTTCACTTGTACAATCAATGGCCCTGCATATTACAGCATTTATTGGATAATTCTCATCATAGAATTCCTGGTCAAAGAAAACAAATTCCCCATCCACATAAAAACAATTAAGGGGCATCAAGTCATGATACGCCCGTTTATAAATAGGCGCTTCCTCATTCTCATCTACGGACACCTCTTCAGAAGACTTGCGAATAAGATCGACAAACTCATCGAGCTTCTCTAAGAACTTCTCTTCACTTTCGAATGCGACCTGTCGAAGATATGCCTGGGCAGTTGGTGCAGAAATGTATGGCATAAAAAGATTACCATTTTCATCCTTCTTCATATCGACAACTGATAATCCATGCGCTTTCAAATCTTCTGCAATAGATAGCATATTATCAACCTTCTGATAACCTTCAGGATAGGCTGGAACCTTATTAACTACCATATTGCAATCGTGGCCATTCTCCTCATGAATGATTGTAAAGAACGCATCCTCTTCATCCCTTCCCATACTACTTGTTACCTGTAGTACGTCCAGCTTCTCTTCTGAAAATGTACAGTCAAACAGCAAACAATTCGCCATAGAATGGAGCATATTATTGTTCTGCAATGAATTATATATGTATTCTTCTTCAAGAAAAACTGTATTGGCATAATTATAGGTTGGAAGAACTCGAATTGAATAATCTTCCTTTGACCTATAATCATCTCTAAGAATCAATTGTGTGTTAGAAAAATCAGGAAACAGAGAATAGTTTTGATGATTTAATCCAACGCTTTCTAATACATCTATTATAGATGCCTTATCATAGCATTTCCCTAAAAACTTATCTTCCTTCTTGCTATAGGCTCTTCTGTAATTCTCTATACCATCAAAGTTTTGCTTAGTATATGGGTCTCTGTCTCCAAAGAAATATCGTGCACCAAAACGATTGTTAAAGCCAAGAATCATGTGACCATCTTTTGATAAGCACTTTGACAAATGTGCTATTGCACCTAGCACATCCTTAAGGATTTCAAGAGATTCAATTGCAATAATGTAATCGTATGATTGGTTAATATCATACACATTCTCAGCATTAACTCTCTCCACCACTAAATCCATTTCTTCAAGCATCTCAAAAAGAGGGTCTGTCTTATTTCCCACAAATAATATGGACGCACCCTCCTTAAACGGATACCATTTTAAAGTTCCTTTTCTTATTTCTCTGATTCTTTGTTCTGTGTTCATAGTATTTTTCTTTCTACAGTGTAAATATATTCAATTAGAAACCCTTTTCACTTTTACGCTCTATCCACTCATTTCTATCGGAATTTTTCACTGTTTTGTTAAATATTTTAACATATAAATACAAAAACTCACTGTTTTTTGAAAAAACAGTGAGTTTTTAATATGGTCTACTTATAAATCAGGATTCTCTTTAATCCTAATTGGCTTAATATTATCTCTATCTGTATCAATGGCATACGCCATCTTCAATCCGGAAGGTTTATTATCATTAATTAGAATCCTCTCACCATAAGGGGCTTCGAATATAATATGGTTATATCTGATGTTGTTTTCTTGAAGAAATGATTCAGTCAATTCCTTATACTCTAGCTTTCTAGATGTAACGATAATTACATAATCCTCGTCCTGAATCTGTGACAATAATTCCTTGGCACCAGAAAGCAAAGAATCCTTCCCATCTATCTTATAACCATTATGCTTGACTATAGTACCATCCAAATCCAATATCCATGTCTTAGGAAGTGAAGACATCTCTAATTCCATAATCTCTCTCCTCTAAGCTTAGCACCAATTCCACCACCTGGGTGATTGCGCTTGAAATCATCCAAAGTTATTCCCATTCTCTTAGCAATCTCAATAGCAAGACCTTGTAGAATAATCAGGTTAACCGTTGTAGAATTATTAGGAACAATATCCCACTCGTCCCCCTCACTGTCGAGCTCTAACATTAATATTTTCTCATCAGGTAAAAGTTCTGCGCTTTTACCATTCTTTGCAAAGGATAAAAGCCATGTATTGGTTCCTCTGTCCTTTAAATACGTTATCAAGTCTACTGTTTCAATAGTGTTGCCACCCTTTGACAATAGTATCACCAAATCCTTTTCTCCCACCATACCAAGATCTCCATGTACAGCAGTATTGGTGTGAAGAAACCTTGCATCTATTCCAAGTGAGTTTAATGTTCCTACAAACTTTTCACATATTGGCACATTCTTGCCCAGTCCGCTGGCAATTACTTTTCCACCATTTTCTATACATTCCACACATTGATCTACTAATGAATAATATATATCTTCATCCATAGATTCTACTGACTTCTTTAAAGTCTTCATTACATTCTCATAGTAAGAAATCATAAGTGTAATCACCATGTCCTTTCATAAATCAATCAAGTGCTTCTTCCAGATAAAGCAACCCATTATAGTATGCTCCACATATAGAGTCATAGTCTTCCCAGGCATATGTAGTAAGGGACAACCATATAATTGCATGTAAGAGCTTCATCTGCTTAGGGGTTACTTCCTCTCCTAAAAGAGCAAAGAATTCCTCCTCCATATCTTCCCAATGATTAGACTCTATATCAAGAAAAACCTCTTCCTTCTCTATCTTAAGCCTAAATCTCTTAAGATTGAACTGATCATAATTACCTACTACAGAATAGTAAATCTTGACCCAGTCATACGCTGTATCACCATATAATTCTGTAGTGCCAAAATATCCTCGTGGATCAATCATTACAGGCGAGCCATCGCTTCTAAGCATCATATTGCTAAATGTACAGTCTCCATGAAGAAGTCGAAATTCATCTGGCAAATACGACATTACCGCTTCTTCTAATTCATCCTTAACGTAGAATACATTTCTACATTTTCTTCCATTAATAGTTATAAATTCATCCTTTGCAAAAGGAACTAAATTCTCAACCTTTTCTAACCTCTTATATGTCTTACCAATATATGCATCATAGAAACTATCTTTATCCGCAGGACATCCTTCAAGATTATGAATTTCTCGAATACAATCAACAAGCTGCCTTAGAACCTTCTTCTTTTCTTCAAATGATAGTTCATATTCAAAAATATTCTTACCATCGATTCTTTCCATCACAAGAGGATTGGTATCATATATTACAGGCACGTTAGGGAATCGTTCTTCTTTAACCTTCTGATACCAGGCATTCTCTCTAACAGCCAAGGAACGACCTTGTTCGTCTATACCTTCCTTAATTATACGGTCTCCCTCAACAGTAATTCTGTTAAATGGACGACACCTGCTGCCTGTATGATTCTTGCTCATCTTATCATATTCCGATAACAGACCATATTCCTTGGTATGATATAGTGGAAGTTCCTTAAATGTCATTTCCCGGCTCTGCAACCATCTTACGAACTCACCCTCCGATGGAACGTCCTTTACCTTGGACTTATCAGTAAAAACAAATTGTCCTGCTACGCCCACCTCTTCGCTTGGTTCTTCAAAAAAAGCTCCATTCTTATAACTCCAGCGACAACGAAAATCTTTCGAAATACCAATATAATCAGTCTCGTCACTTGGCACAACAAAATCCTTCGGTAATATCAAATCACTCCATATAAGCATAAATGATGTTTTGTCAGGAACAAGATTTACTGCATCTGAAATGCCAGCACAGGTCCCCTTCTTTCCTCTTGCATCAATAACTTCATAATCAACTTCAGCGAAAGCATTAAGATACTTAACAAGAACATCATATTTATAATCACCTATCACTAAGAATTTTGCTCTAGGAAACAACTTGAACAGATGGAAAATCATAGGAAGATTATCTATCGGCACCAGCGCTTTCGGTTTATTATATGTTAGATATTCCATACGGGTTCCCTTACCCCCCGCCTGGACAATTATATAAGAAATATTCATAGCTATTATTTATAATCCAAATTCTTTCTATTATTTTTTTGATGAAACAGATATACCTTACTTTAAAAAATCAAAAGTCATTTGCTCATATGTCTCTATTCTATCTTCCGCAACCCTCTCAAGGAACTTTTCCATACTTTGATCATCTTCTACAGGAACTGCTCGACCTTGCTTCAGTAGTTCTTTATTACCAGAAGATATTTCAATCATTTTAGAATAATAAACGGCAAGACGTTTTCGTTGACTCTCTGCGAACTCAACCGTATGCATTGTTCCACCCTTAAGAGATGTTTCAACAACAACTACTCCCTTACTAATTCCACTTTGAATTCTGTCCCTTTGTACAAATGTATAATTTCTCGGTCGAACACCCACTTCATATTCACTGATAATACATCCACCAGCATCTACAATCTCTTTAGCTAATTCTTCATTTGATTTTGGATATATTTCATCTAGACCTCCAGGCATCACTACTACGCATTCCCCTCCTAGAGAAAGCGCACCTCTTAATGCTTGAGCATCACATCCAATTGCAAGTCCATTTACTGTGACATATTCACACTTGGCCGCAATTCTACCATATTCATAAGCAACCTTTAGACTATTTTCTGATGCTTTTCTCGAACCCACAATTGCCAAACATGGGTTATCATTAATAATTCCTATATTGCCACAATAATATATCTTCTTCGGAGGATTCTTAATACCTTTCATCAATATAGGATAGTCTCTGTCATCTTGACTGCAACACTTTATATCCATCTCTCATTCTCTCTAAATAAAACGTATAACCATACAATGTACCTGCTCAATTCATCATATTAATCTCTCACCGTTTTCCCCAAGGCAAACATCTCAACCGTATCTGCTCCACTCTCTATTAATATGTTTTTACAAGCATATAACGAATTGCCACTGGTTGTAATATCATCCATTAATAACACTATATCACCAGTAATATCCATATCTTTGACCGTTTCAATAGATTGATAGTGTACTTCTTTGCCCCTGTACCCACCATGTGCTAGCTTAGGAATTGATTTCTTTCTTTGTAAATAATACACCATATCCTTTCTATTACTATTTGCTAACGCCAATGCAAGTTTTGCAATTCCCGAATCTGTATTATCCGCATCACTTGAAGGAACTACACAAATTGTAACCCCTGGATTAATCTCTTTATCTAAAATATCAAAAAAATACTCTATTGCTGATGGCTTTCCTTCTTTTAAATCTAATAATTTCCCTGAAAAAACGTCAAATCTAGGATTACGTTCTCTTGTCTCACGATTATTCCAATAAGGATGATAGTTGCTATACACAACAATCTCTCCTGTTCCGTTTAGCTCACTATTTCTAAATACCATATTCACTTCCTCCCCTCTCTTTTCGAACACTTGTTTGTATATTTTATCATACATTAATCGAGAAGTAAAGAAATTGTCCTTATTTATGGTACAAATACCGGCATTGGTTTGATCCTAATTGGATTATGATGTAGCCACACAGAAAGCATTCGTTCTGCAAAAAAACCTATTACTCTTGCATCGTGAGAATTGTATTTTGATACATCTGCTTGCTCTGCTACAGGAATTAAAAAAGAAAAAAACCATTCACAATAGGAATCAAATAGTTCCTTCCTTGTAACTAGCATATTGCAATAACAGCATTCTTTACTGCCCATCACAGCGTAAAAATCGTCTATATATTCAGGCTGATATTCCTTCAATCCTTCAACAATACTTTTATAACCATATATAAATGCGTCGTTTGACAAATCAGTCCTCATCTCTTCCTCTACAGTCTGATTATTAGGAACTGCTGCTTTATATACAATCATGTCAAATTCATCTAAGATTTGCTCTGCTATAGTTCCACATAATCTATTCTCTCTGCATCGCAATTCATTGTTATAAAAATATCTTCTATAATGATTAGTTCCTACTATCTTAGATTCAGAATTCTTCCATATCCAATATATTGCAGTACATTCATTAATCTTGGAATTAAGATAAGATATGTTGTCTCCTTCCTGCTCCCACAAATAATCATTTCTATGATAATCTCCTACTGTAATAGGAACATAATCTTCATCAGAGAATACTTTGTATTCATTATGAGTCACAACGTAAATGCTAGTATCTTCTCCATAATAATGGTCAGAATCATCTACGTATAAAAGCGCATCGCTGAGAGAAATTCTTCGACCTGACATCTCAGTTTTAGGACAAGTGTCATATGCTCTGACCTGAGGATTATTCTCATCAACAGATAAAATCACTTCTTGAATCTGGGACTCATATGCCTTCAAATCTGCCGTGTTATTCTCTACAAACATCATAAGCGAAATAATCTTGTCTTCATCAACATTATTCTCACCTATTAATTGTTGCTTTACCTGTTCATATGAGCCGATTAGGCTTATCGCTACATAATCATATTCATAATCATTTATCTCACTCGGTAGGATAAAGATCTTTCCATCTTCTTTGACAGAAAGCTCTTTCGCATTCCTATCTGCAAATGCGACAATCTCACATCCAAATATATCATTCTTTAATTGTTGATACTTACGTCCATAGCCGTATACAATTATCTTCTTCATTTATCCTAAAACTCGATTCCATGTTATCTGCTAACAATTATAAAACAATCTGATTACTATATATCATATCTCTCGTTATAGATTTCTTCATAGCTTATAGCATTTATATGCTTTTCCCCAGATATTATTTATGCCTTCGACTAAATCTTTTGTTATATCATTGTCAACAATGCCCTTTAATATAACACCTCTTCTTGTAAGATACTTTGCTAATGAAGTTCCTAGCCTCCCTGCTCCCCATAGATATATTCCATTTGATTTAGTCACTTCTAATGCATCAATAATAATTCTGTCAATTCCATCTATATCTTTCTCCACACACATATCAACCCAACCGGCCATAGCCTTTTGACAATTACTCTTTATATCGAATCTCGTATTTCTCCCGATTACGTCCGCACTCACATATTGTTTACTAGCTTTTAATAATTTGGGATTAGAGTCAAACGTATGTCTTAATTCATATGTCTAATCTGTATACTCTTCTATATATATATCATATGATTCGACTTTGTCTGTCAACTTCTCAAACAAATATGGTTTAACATATATAATTCTATTATTATCATTATATGCTTTTATTACAACATTGGCATATTCCCAATTGCTGTTGATATAATCAATTTCATCATTATCCCTAATAATACGATACAACACCGTAGAAGACTCTATATCTGATAAAAACCTCTCTATTCTCCTACTATATTTCTTATATATATCTGGAAATTCCGTCACAAAATCATTGCTAACATCATGATTATAATAGAATCCATACTTCAAATCATAAAAACAACTTGTATTATTCTTATCAACCTCTAAATTAATTGGATTCAAGAAGTTAATAAATCTATCTTCGATTTGCTTAAGGACATCTTGAAATTCTGAAAAATACCAATCAAAAGGTCCTGAACTATTTCTTAATCCAAGCTTACCTAGGGTACTTGCAGTACCACAAAACCAACCTAATGATATACAATTATATGTCTGTCTGTCTGTCTGTCTGTCTGTCTGTCTGTCTGTCTGTCTGTCTGTCTGTCTGTCTGTCAAGGTTTGCTTATTATTACACATATGTCAAGCTATCCTCCAAACTTTTAACGATTATCTAAGCCTATTATAGTCCCATCCCAAGCGTGCAGTTCCAGAACCTAATTCTCTGAGAAGAACATTCTCTCTTTCTTCGGCCTGATACTCGGGCGACATATAGAAGTATTCTTCTGGTGACTTTTCTTCATAATATATAATTTGGTGCATATTTGCACCAAGCGACGTCAATTGATTAATAATCTCTTCTCTTGCATTCTTATTTCTAACAGTTATTATATACAAATTCTCGTTATCATAATTTACTTCATACGGAGAAATAACAGGCACTCCAACAAGTAATTTCCCACATAACGCCTCACTGTTATCAAGAACGCCAATAATATTATTAACATTATTATTCTTTAATCCTCTTACTAGTTTATTACCATAAAACCCACTCCCAAAAATATATACATGATTATAATCAGCGCACTTTTCAACCAAATAGCTTATTTTGCTACAATTATATCTACGCAGAACATCCTTCCAAGTATTTTTATACACATCAAACTCAAAAAAAATCTCAGCCATTTGCCACCATTCTTTTCCTTTATTTGCTGTCAGGTACTGCCAAGGTCTCATACCAGCATCGCCAAGAAAATGTGCTACAACGGGTTTGTCTTCTGGTTTAATACTATAAGAAAACTGATTAAACTTTTTATCTAGAAACAACACTTCTCCGGCACAGGTTTTGTTTAGTATGTCCTGATCTCTAAATGGCCATTCAATATCAATTAGAGAAAAGAATAATTCCTTTAAATTATACTTGCGAATTCTCTCTAAATTCATCAGCATTACGCCCGCATTAAAATAGTTGTCTAAATCAAAATTACCTATATTATTATATGGCACTCTTTTAATGCCTTCATCCTTTACAACAGCCAGGTATTGATTATCAATGTCATATTTCATTAATGATATTAGATTATCAAACACCAGCGTATCCGCATCTAAATATACACATTTGTCAACATCATGTAAAACTGTTGGAATCAATAGCCTATAAAATGTCATCTTATTCAAATACGCATTAGACATGTCTACACTTTCTATGATATCATCAACAATATTATGTATTATAATATCTGTATTCTTATATTCGTTTTCCAGCTTTTTGAATAATCCAATGTCTTCTTCAATCAATGTATCATCAGTAAGAATATGAACAATAACTCTATCATTGTCTTTTTTTTGTTTTACTAATGATGCAACAGAAACCGCACATATAAACACAAAATTATGGTCTGTTGCGTACACAATATGATTATCTCTCATTTAATTCTCTCCGCTGTTTACTAGTATCAAAGAAGCTCAATGTCTTATCAACTATCTCTTTCCAATCATTATCAGTTGTATTTAATTCTAGTAAATTGTCTGCTTTTAAGCCCATATTTTTCAAACTAAAGAATCGCTCATGAGTTTTTACATAATACACAGCCATCTTAGTATCAGAAGATGAAACTATATCGAAAAGACCACTACGTATCCCTATAACTCCGGCACATTTGTTAACAAAATCTAGTACTATATCGTATGGCAAAAATAATCCTATAGTTCCATCTATAGGGCTTTCATCCCCAGCTATATTAGTGCAAACAGTATATCCTTGCCTGCTCAAACCATCCACAATCTTTATACAATATTCTTTTGGCACATTTCCTGATGAATTTGAGTAAGGCGCAATAATAACTGTCTTACTTTTTTCAAGATTATTTTTTTCAAATACTACCTCAGAATTGTTCTGCTTAACAAATGTTCTTGTCTTCCTATCCTTCGATTCATATATCATACGTTGATGTCCGGTATTAAAATCCACAATGCGAAATATCTCTGTTCCGCGTCTATTTTTTAGACGATTAGGATATATATAATTTATGTTAAATGAATTTGTCTCATTAAATCCCATATATCTCACATACGTAAGCATGTCTAGCATGTCCGCTTCTGATAAGATTTCTGTATCATATCCTATTATCTTTGCGACATTAGCAGCAGCTTTCTGCGTAACAAAGATTTTATATCTGTCATGACAATTTTTTTCAATGTAATTTCTGAGATACAAACCTGTTACATATATGTCACCTGAAGCTTTCCACGGACTTAAAAGAAATCTCTCAAATAAAAACATTCTTCTCCATTTATTATAAACTATATATCCTCTCTGTAACATTTCTTCAATATATTGAATTATTATATTGTCTTCCCAATCAACGATATCAGGTCTAAGATTTAGCACAAATATATTATCAAATAGAATACCTCCCATTGCAACAAGATTAATTATTATTTCTTCGCA
>ONCT01000072.1 GCA_900316395.1 uncultured Lachnospiraceae bacterium
GTATCAAATCCCAGCACATCCATTAAAATGTATCTTAGGACAAAATAGCCCACAAGTCCTACAACAACCATTAATGTATAGAACCACACCTTCTTCCACATACCCTTAATGGTACAATAGGGCTCTCCCACCGGCGCTGGTTCAGCATCTGGAAAGAAGGTATCTAGCGCCCAGTCTACTATTTTCTTAATGAAGAGATAAATCTTCATAAATGCACGTAAAACCGATCCCATCTAAGCCACCATATTATTTACTTCTAGCTCTACGCTTCTTATTGTCTTCCTGTGATTCCTCTAGTGCAAATTTCTCTGCATAAGTCTTATATGCGAATTTGTATTGGTCATTCTTATTATGATGAACTTCACTAAGCATCTCATGAGTATTAAAGTGAGACTGGTCTGCCTCAATTGTTGCAGCTGCAATGTTAGAACAATGGGCTGCAATACGCTCATAATTCATAATTAAATCATTAAATACTACACCAGTCTTAATCTCACACTGACCATCCTGTAATCTCTTAACATGATTGCTTCTACTGTCGTTACAGATATTACCTATCCACTCACGAAGCGGCTCAACCTGAGTAGCCTTCTTGGCATCATCAACCTGGAAGGATGAAACTGCAATATCAACTATCTCCTCTGTGGCTGCTTTAATTACATCTAACTCCTCTAAAGCATCTCCTGAGAAGGTAATATCCTTTTCACGCATATTGCTACTAATAAATGCAATGTTCATAGCGTGGTCACCAAGTCTCTCGAAATCGCTAATTGTATGAAGGAACTTAGATACCTGTTTAGACTGCTTTAAGTTCATCTGAGTCTTAGATACTCTCATAAGATATGTACCTAAGTGGTCCTCGTATTTATCTAAGATATCTTCCTTCTTAATAACCTTATTCATTCTCTCTTCTGAGAAATCGTCAATGAGGCTTGTGGCGCGAGACACATTCTTCTGTGCAGTACGCGCCATACCATTAATACATTTGTGAGACTGGCTAATTGCAAGCTCTGGAATTCCTAGGAATCTTGCCTCTAGCAATTCAAAGTCAGCCTGTTCTTCTGACTCTTCCTTCTTGTCCTTGACTAATACATTAACCAGCTTCTCAATCGGTTTAACAAATGGGAATAGTGCCACTATTGTCAATATTCTGTATACTGTATTAAGAAGCGCAATAAGAACTGGTGTCATTGGCATATCCATAAATGGAATATCCACAAATATACTCACCACATAGAACACCGTTCCCCATATTATCATTCCCAGTAAATCATTAATTAGATATACAAGGGCAATTCGTTTACCATTAACACTTGTTCCAATAGCAGAGATTAGTACAGGCATAGCCGCACCAATACCAATACCTAAGATTATAGGAAATGCTGATTGGAAGGTAATTGCTCCTGTTACAGAAAGTGCTTGTAACACACCGACAGAAGCTGAAGCCGATTGTAGAATCGCTGTAAATACAATACCAACAAGAATACCAATAATAGGATTGTTAAATGCTGTAAGTACACTTACAAAATCAGGGTTGTCCTTAAGTGGCGCTACTGCTCCTGACATTTGCTGCATTCCGAACATCAGAATGGCAAAACCTATCATGATATCACCTACATTATGATACTTAGTATGCTTTGTAAACAGCTTGAGAATTGCACCAACAATTGCAAAAATAGCTGAAATTGTGGCAGTGGAAAGGAGAGATGCTATTCCCTCGCTTCCATCAATATAGGATAGGCAAAGTACCCAACCAGTAATTGATGTACCGATGTTAGCACCCATGATAACACCAATACCCTGGGCAACCTTCATCATTCCTGCATTAACGAAACCAACAACCATTACTGATGTGGCACTTGACGACTGGATAACAGCTGTTACAGCTGTACCAAGTAACACACCCTTAATTGGCGTGTTCGTCAGCTTAAATAATGTCTTCTCTAAACTATTTCCAGCAACTCTTTGGAGACCTGTTCCCATAAGTGACATACCGAACAAGAACAAAGCCACGCCACACAAAATTGCCAATATTGTAGTTATTACGCTCATCTTACTTCCTCAAATCTAATTTCTTTTTATATTTGACGCACCGAGCATAGCTCGGAATGCTGTCTACCGGTAGCACCCTAAAGGGTGCTACATATCACAAGGCATCCTCCCGCAAGCGGGTCCCTCCTTATGACATATTATAACATAAACCAGTTATTCTCTGCTATTCTATTCTCGCCTGAATAACTTACTAACCATTTGCCATCAACATATTGCATGCGGATAATCTGAGTATCATTGTTGTTAGCATCCTCTCCCTCATTTCTTCCAAGGAATGTTGCAATCATTGGCTCGATGACTCCCTTGTTAGAATCGTTGTATTCTAGCATTACACCAATTTCTACAGTACCGTTAGTAAATGAAATATCATAGAATGTAGCCGCTACATCCTTAACATTAACTTCCTTAATTCCACTAGTCTTATTAGTGGTTATAAAACTGGTCTTATCCTCATTATATTTCTCTCTCTCAGCCTTAACACTGTCAGGAGTAAAGATATCCTTAATTTCGTTAAAGTCAGCTCCTCTAGCCTCAGCATCTATTATCTTCTTAAATGCGTCATAAGCAGCGTTAACAGCCTCTAACTGCTGTTCTGGAGTAGCATTAATATCTTCTACATATATAGGTTGTTTAAATTCTAATATTATATAAAATAAAATCTCTATTAAACATTCATATAATTTATTACCATTAATTAAACTATATAGATTACTAGAAAAACTATTACTTATTTCTTTATCATTTTTAGAAATATTATATAACTTAGTGCAAAAATTTTTAAGATTAGTATTTGAATTAATACTATCATAAGCAAATTTTTCATTATCAAAAACATATACTCGACCATCTAAGATATTTATTATATTAGTAACTATATTTACAAATA
>ONCT01000066.1 GCA_900316395.1 uncultured Lachnospiraceae bacterium
AAGCGGTCGCGGCCTTCCATCTTCGGGTTGGCAGGGTCGATGTTCATCTCTTCAAAGTACAGAACGGCCAGCAGCTCGACGACAGACAAACAGCCGCCGATGTGACCGACGCCCAAGTGACCGATGCAGGTCATGATATCACAGCGGATATCCTTGCAGAGTTCTCTTAAGTCCTTGTTCAATGTCAATTCCTCCTAATTTGATTAAAAGGTTTAACTAATTGGATTGTAATCCCTGACCATGCCTTTGTCAAGGGAGAAGCGCGGAAAAATACGGAAATCTTTTTCGCTTTTCTGTTGACATCGAGGCCGGGGCGGACTATGATAATTCACACAGTAAAATAATGTATGGAGGGCTTTTCCATGAAAACCTTTTCTCCTGTTTATATCCCGGTCGGCGTGCCGACCTTCCATCTGGAGAGCGCGCAGGCGCAGTTTGACGCCTCCGTGGCGCTGCTCAAAGGCATTGACGAGCGCTTTACGGTGCCGGATAAGATGCTGCTGAATCTCGACGATCTGCGCGCGTATCTCGACACGCTCTGCCCGGATCTGATCGTGTTCCAGAATCTGACCTTTGCCAACGCCGCCTATATGTCCGAGGTGCTGCGCCGCTTTGACTGCCCCATGCTGCTCTGGACGCTGCGCGAGCCCGTGATCGACGGGGGACGGCTGCGTCTCAATTCGCTGACCGGCGCTTACAGCGCGGCGAACGCGCTGCGCGCGTTTGACGACCGCAGCTTTGAATATCTCTTCGGCGCGCCGAATGAGGAGCGCTCGAAAGAGACGATCGAAGCCGTGGTAAAGGCTGCCGCCGTCAAAAAAGAGATGCGCAGCCTGAAGATGTCCGCCGTGGGGCATACGCCGCAGGGCTTTGGCTTCGGCAGAGCTATGGATGTTGAAATGCTCAAGACCTTCGGTGCAACTCTTCTGAGTATTGAGGCAAGAGAGCTTATTGACACTGCAAAGGGATACACAGATGGAACTGTTACAACTTGTGAAGTTGTTAATTGTGTTAAGGCAGTTGATGCTACAGGCAATCTATTAGGTTATGTTGTAACTATGAAGTCTAAGGCAGGCTATGGAGGAGATATTGAATTCTCTATGGGCGTGACAAAGGATGGCATACTTAATGGATATTCTATAACTGAGATTAATGAGACACCTGGTCTTGGAATGAAAGCTACAGAAGACAAATTCAAAGATCAATTCAAGGGTATCAAAGCTACTACATTAGAGGTTTCTAAGACTGCTTCTAATGACGAAAGTACTGTTCAGGCTATTAGTGGTGCAACAATCACTTCTAAAGCAATGACATATGCTATTGATGCCGGACTATTGTATGTGTCTAGCTTGTTACAAGGAGGTGCTGCATAATGGGTAAGATAGGAGAACGTCTATATAACGGTGTTATAAAAGAAAATCCAACATTTGTCTTAATGCTTGGTATGTGTCCTACATTGGCAGTTACAACTTCTGCGTTCAATGGATTAGGAATGGGATTATCAACATTAGTCGTATTGGTAATGTCTAATTTATTCATTTCAATACTTCGTAATGTTATACCTGACAAGGTAAGAATTCCTGCATTTATTGTAATTGTTGCTTCCTTCGTAACAATTGTTCAATTCTTAGTACAAGGTTTCTTGCCTGAACTATATAAGTCACTTGGAATTTATATTCCACTTATTGTTGTTAACTGTATTATTCTTGGTCGTGCAGAAAGCTATGCTTCTAAGAATCCTGTACTTCCATCAATATTCGATGGAATCGGAATGGGCCTTGGATTTACATTTGGTCTAACAATTATTGGTGCCATAAGAGAGTTAATTGGTGCAGGTGCTATTTTTGGATACCAGTTACTTCCACTTGCTGATGAGGCAACAGGCAAGGCTGGATATACACCAGTTTCAATATTCATTCTTGCTCCTGGAGCATTCCTAGTATTAGGATTCCTTGTGGCTATTATGAATAAGATTCGTGATAATGCTGAGAAGAAGGGTGTTAAGATTGCGCCTCCTCAGGGTTGTCTTGCTGGAGATTGTGCTTCATGTGCCAACAAATGTGATGCACCTAATGTTGAAAAAGTAGTTAAAGCAGAAAATACAGATGATAAAGAGTCTGAGGAATAGGAGGTAAGCACATAAATGAAAGAATTAATTATTATTTTAATTGCATCATCTATTGTTAATAACGTAGTGCTTAGCCAGTTCTTAGGACTATGTCCTTTCCTCGGTGTATCTAGGAAGACTGAGACTGCTGCCGGCATGGGCGGAGCAGTAATCTTCGTTATTACAATATCATCACTTGTTGCCAGCTTGATATATAAGTTCATCTTAGTACCAACTGGTTTTGAATACTTACAGACAATTGTATTTATTCTTGTTATTGCTGCATTAGTACAATTTGTTGAAATGTTCTTAAGAAAGAAAGTCCCTAGTTTGTATAAGTCTTTGGGAGTATACCTTCCACTTATTACAACTAACTGTGCAGTTCTAGGCGTGGCTCTTAAGAATGTTACTAATGAGTATAATATCTTAGAATCTGTTGTTAATGGTTTTGGTACTGCAGTTGGTTTTGCAATTGCTATAATCATTATGGCAGGTATTAGAGAAAAAATTGAGTACAATGATATTCCAAAGCCATTTAGAGGCTCTGCGCTTGTTCTTATAACAGCTGGTCTTATGGCTATGGCGTTCTTTGGTTTCTCGGGTGTAATATAGGAGGTTGGATATGGTATTAGGTATTGTATTAGCTGCCGTAATTGTCGGCGCTACTGGATGTTTACTTGGTTTCTTCCTCCGTATATCTGCTGAGAAGTTCAAGGTTGAGGTTGATGAGAGAGAGACCGCTATATTAGATGTATTGCCTGGTAATAACTGTGGTGGATGTGGTTATGCTGGATGTTCTGGCCTTGCTGCTGCCATTGTTAAGGGTGAAGCACCTGTTAATGGCTGTCCTGTTGGTGGTAATCCTGTTGCTGCTTTAGTAGGAGAGATAATGGGTGAAACTGTTGAAGAGGGCGCTAAGAAGGTTGCTTTTGTAAAATGTGCAGGTACATGTGAAGTCGCTGCAAATGATTATAATTATACAGGTGTTGAGGATTGTAATTCTATGTTCTTAGTACCTGGTGGTGGACCTAAGTCTTGTAATTATGGCTGTATGGGTTATGGAAGCTGTGTTGAGGCTTGTCCGTTTGATGCAATTCATATTGTTGATGGCGTGGCTAAGGTTGATCCTATGGCTTGTAAGGCATGTGGTAAATGTGTAGATACATGTCCTAAAAAGCTTATTGAACTTATTCCTTATGATGCATCACATATTGTTCAATGTAGTTCTAAGGATAAGGGCAAGGATGTAATGAGTGCATGTAAGGTTGGATGTATCGGCTGTAAGCTGTGTGAGAAGAATTGTGAATTTGATGCAGTGCATGTAGTTGATAATATTGCTTACATTGATCAGGATAAATGTACTGGTTGTGGAGTTTGTGCAGAGAAATGTCCTAAGAAGATTATTAAGTAACTATTTTTCTATGGCTAATATATGGAGGTGGCTGATATGGGGAAGAAAATAATCGTTGCTTTAATAGCTTTGTTTTCACTAGTTGTAACATCTGTTGTGTTTGTAACACCTGCTAAGGCTGAAGAGACTTATGATGAATTCAATGTATATAGAATGTATAATCCTTATACAAGTGAGCATTTATATACTATAAATCATTCAGAGAAAGATCATTTATATAGTGTAGGATGGAATTATGAAGGAATTGCCTGGATAGCGCAATCTAAAGGGATTCCTGTATACAGGTTTTACAATAAGTATACAGGGGAACATCATTATACTCAAGATGCAGGGGAGAAGGAGTACCTTGAGGCTGTAGGCTGGGACTATGAAAATATTGCATGGTATTCATCTGACGTAGAAACAGAATGCACTGCTCCTGTATATAGGTTATTCAATCCTAATATGGATGCAGCTCATGAGGCAGGTGCTCATCATTACACAATGAGTGAAGCTGAAAGAGATGCACTAATTGCTGAGAATTGGAATTATGAGGGAATCAGTTGGGAATCTACTCATAAGGTTGAATATTATGAAGGCGTTTATGTTAATGCTTATGAATTTAGAGGCACTCAGGTTTATTGTAATAAATGTCAAGAGATGATTTATGATGGTTGGGACAGAGGTACTGACTTTGATTCCTTAGAAGAATTAATGGCAAGACATCTTAACGAAAAGCATGGAGCATCTATTGATATTGATTATGTAGATCCTGCTAGATGGACACCTTTTGAGGAAAAACAAACATATGAAGAGTATCAAGCATATTTGCCTGAGTATATCGAATATATTACTCCGAGATTATATGAGTGTATGAAGCTGCAGTCTAACTTTAAAGTAGATTATGAAGGTTCTCAGTATGGTTTTAGGCCAAAACAGCACATTGTTGCACCAGGTTATGCTGTTTGTAATGTATGTGACCATATGTTCTACGAGAAATAATGTATAATAGTGGCGGAGCCTATCAAGGCTCCGCTTTTTATTGCTATTTTGAATTTATTGGTACATTAGGTGTGTTTATTATTTTGCCATCCTTAGTAACAAATATAGCTTCTGTATCAGGCAAAGCTTCTATGAAGGCTTTACCTTTATCAAGGCCGTAGGAAAAGGCGATAGTGGATAGTGCGTCTCCTGCAGTAGATGAGTCGCAAATGATTGTTACGCTATC
>ONCT01000017.1 GCA_900316395.1 uncultured Lachnospiraceae bacterium
TATAGCCTTGTTACAACTGCCTGGGAAGACAGACTTGATGGTGTTGTTGGCCCTAAGAAGAATAGAATCAAGGTTGCTGAGACAGAGTTATGTGATGAAGAAGACATTGCAACTATTACTAGCAATACTCTTAGCCTTGTAATTCACAAGTCTCCTGCCATTATAGAGGTGTACGATAATGGGGACACACTTGTTCATCGCGACATCCCTAAGCTTGCATATAGATGCGACTCTAATAACAGAAGAATTCATACAAGTGAGATTCAAAAGGGTGACTGCTTCTATGGATTTGGCGAGAAGACAGGTAACATCAACAAGTTCCATCAGCTTCTTACCATGAGCCCTGGTGATACAGTAGGCTATGACCCAATTAACGCTGACAGCTTATATAAGCATATACCTTTCTACATCAAGGCTAATAAGACAAATCAAACTGCCTGCGGTTACTTCTATCATAATATGAGCGAATGCACATTTGACATGGGAAGAAAGCACAGCAACTATTGGAAAAGGCACAGCACTTATACAGTTGATAGTGGGGACATCGATTTATTCTTCATGTATGGTCCTACTATAAAGGATGTGGTTAGAGAATACACATTTCTTACAGGTAGAAGCGCAATGCTTCCAAAATACGCTCTCGGTTATCTGGGAAGTTCCATGTATTATTCTGAGCTTAAAGAAAACTGTGATGACAAAATCATCAAATTTCTAGATACTGCAAAAAAAGAAGACATCCCTATTGATGGCTTCCAATTATCTAGTGGCTATACAGCCCAGGATACTTCTGCTGGCGAGAAGCGATGCGTGTTCACATGGAATAAGGAGCGCTTCAAGAACCCTTCTGATTTCTTTAAGGAAGCTAAGAAGCGCGGTGTAATTGTATCACCTAATGTTAAGCCAGGTGTATTGCTTACTCACCCTAATATCGAAGAATTCACATCTAAGGATATGCTTGTCAAGGATTCTGCTGGCGACTCTTATGATGTTGGAGAATGGTGGGGTGGCGAAGGCGTATTTGCCGACTTTACTAATCCAATATGTCGCAAGGAATGGAAGAAGATGCTTAAGGAAAATGTTATTAACAAAGGCACTCCTTCTATATGGAATGACAACTGTGAGTACGATAGTATTGTTGATAAGGATGCAAGAGTTGACTTCGATGGCAAGGGTTCAACCATTGGCGCATCCAGAAGTATTCAAGCCAACATTATGTGTCACACTTAAGTATAATCAGGCAACTATTCTTGGAATGTCCCTTAGTGGAGTGAGTAATTATGGTGGTGATATCGGTGGCTTCTATGGTGGCGCACCATCACCTGAGTTATTTGTTCGTTGGGTGCAGGCAGGAATATTTATGCCGCGTTTTTCAATCCACTCTGTTAATGCTGATAACACTGTTACAGAGCCTTGGATGTACCCAGAATATACCCACTATATTAGAGATGCAATTAAGTTCAGATATCGTCTATTCCCATATCTATATTCATTAATGGCTGCAAGTCATGAGAATGGTGATATGATTATGAATCCTCTAATGGCAGCATTTCCTGAGGATGAGAGAACATACGATAGTAGCGACTCCTATGTGCTAGGCAACTCTCTTCTTGTTGCAAACGTTCTAGATAAGGGGATTGATAATCTGGAAGTTATGTTGCCAATAGGCTATAACTTCTACGAGATGTCATATGAGAAGGGCTACGTTGGAGCAAATGTATATGAAGGCGGAAATGACATTACTATTCCTGTGGAGCTTGGCACTATACCTCTCTTCTTATTAAGCGGTGCTATTGTACCTCTTGCTGGAAATGAGCTATCTAACTTGTCACTAGATACGCTGACTTCACTACATATAATATGTGTGGCTGATAGGAATTCGCATTTTACATATTACGAGGATGATGGTGTGAGTCTGGACTATGAAAATGATATGTACCATAAAATGGACATATCTATCGAGAGTGATGTTAAGACTATTATTAGTTTTTCTAACGAGGGCAAATACAAATCAACTATTGAAGATATGGAACTTGAAGTAATATCTAATTACAACTGTCCTATTAATGTTACAAATGATAGTGAGACGATTCCACAGTTCCTTAGAAGAGACGAATATGAAAGCGCCACATCCGGTTGGTACTACAACATAGAATGCAAGACAACATTTATCAAGTATCCATATACACAAAAAGATAACAAAGTCATAATCGACTACGGCGATTTCGATATGTTGGGAATGTAATAAATAAATAGACCTCTAGGTTAATTTCTAGAGGTCATTCTTACTTTTCTTACAATTTCAACAGTTCTATCTATATCATTTATTATACAAAAACTTTGCCGATTATACCATTCTTCAAGTCCTCAATATTATATAAATCTTTTTGTACAAGAAATGTCTCTTTTAAATTACCTTTTGCCTTTAGCCACCCTGCTCCATCTGTAAACCACACAAAATGCACATATTCTACTCCTTCTGTTTCAAGCGAAATAGTTTTAAAACTACGTGCAGTTTCATTTAGCTTAGAACCACCAGAAGAATAGCAGTTACATTCACAAATATATACTTCCTGGCTACCACATGGTTTTACAACAAAATCAAATCTCTTTTTTGCTACTCCATCAGCACTGATTGCTGACAGATCATATCCCCATTTTTTCTCTACCTCATGCAGATACATTTCTTTAAAGTACGTAACATCCTTCTCAAACCCTGCTTCTTTAATAAAATACTCAACCAGATCTTCCATCTGGTGTCCTCCTCTATTTTTTCTAGCATTACTATCAAGTCCGATGTTAATACCTAAACCAACGTCAAGCAAATCTCCTATCACATGACTTTGCAATAATTCAAATATTCCTGTCTTTTGCATAAATTCCACATATAAATCTATGTCGTAATTCATACTTTTAAAATTGAAATCTAGTCTCCTATCATTCTCCGTTATTGCTATAACATCTTCCCTTACAGCCAATAGAAGAGGTATGGCTTTTAAACACTCTGGGTATTCTTTTACTAAATCTCTAAACTCATCCTCTATATTATTGGAACCCTTTAGCGTATTTAATAATGCCAATTGCCTTTTGACAGATGCAGTATTTTTATATGCAGTATTATAGTTTACATAATAATTCCAGTTATTAATATTATCGGTAAATGATTTGAGCCACTCTTCGAATTCCCTATTCGTCATTTTCTACCTTCTCCAATCTTTTCTTTGTTATTTCTAAATATTCTCTCTCGGTATCTATGCCTATAAACTTTCTTCCTAATCTTGTTGCTACAACCCCCGTCGTTCCAGAACCACAAAAAGGATCTACTACAACATCCCCCTCCAGTGTTGACGACAAGATTACTCTTTCTAATAGATATTCGGGTTTTTGAGTTGGGTGTTTTCCCATTTTTTTCTCTGAAGGTCTAGTCAAACTTCCACTCCAGACATCTTTCATTTGTTTTCCCCCATTCATTTCCTTCATTAATTCATAATTAAAATAATGGTGTGCTTTTTTATCCATTTTCTGCGCCCATAATATTGTTTCTGTCGAATGCGTAAAACACCTACAAGCAAGATTAGGGGGAGGATTTGTCTTTTGCCAAGTAATATTATTAATTATCTTAAAACCTTCTTGTTCAAGAGCCATCCCTATGGAATAAATATTGTGAAGCGTTCCAGATATCCATATGCTACCATCTGGCTTCAAGATTCTTTTGCATAACTTAATCCATTTTCGATTAAACTTATGTTTATCATTTATTTGTATAGTAGAATCACCTATTTTGTCCCAATCTCCTTTGTTAACAGAAACCATTTTACCACTTTTGCAAGTAATCCCATCATTGCTTAGAAAATATGGTGGGTCAGCGAATATCATGTCTACGCATCCTTCCTTCAACTTAGGAAGTATTTTAAATGAGTCTCCAAGTATAATGTATGCTAAAGAATTATCATAGAATAATATTTGATTTTTTTGAAATAAATCTTTCACTCAGAACCTCTCCTAATAATTACAGATAATAACCTCTTGTCCTTTTCTATTCGACGCGTCTGAATTAATCATCCTTTTCACATCCACAACATCCATCCTATATCCTTTATCTCCATATAACTGATTTATAAAATCTGTATTATGATTTGTTAACATACAATAGCATCCTCTGTTTGTTAGCTCATCAAAAAGCCTAGCCAATCTTTCGTGGCTTTCTACATCAAAACCTTCTTTTGTATATGATTCGAATGATGTTGGATTAAGAGGTGCATAAGGACTGTCAAAAAAAACAAAGTCGCCCTGACCTGCATTTTGACATGCTTCTTCAAAATCTCCTTGTAAAACAGTTACATTCTTCAAATAATGCGAATCATCCATTATCGAATCAATATCAATCGACTCTCTTCTGCTATTATTATATGGGACATTAAATAACCCTTTCCCATTAACTCTATATAAACCATTAAAACAATGCTTGTTAATAAAAACAAACAAAGCTGCCAATTCTATATCAAACTCTTCCTTCATCAATTTATCATTGTAATGTTCCCTCAAAGAATAGTAATATTCCTTTCCATTATCACCAATCTTTGCGTCAAGCTTTTGCACTTTCATTATAAATTCTTCTGGATAATTGGCAATTATTCTATACGCATTAATAAGCGATGGGTTTATATCATTTATTACAGCATTGTCAGGCTGTAATTCAAACAAAACCGCGCCTCCACCAATAAATGGTTCATAATAATTATTAAACCCTTGAGGCATTCTTTCAGATATTCTTCCTAGTAATTGTCTTTTTCCCCCAGCCCACTTCACAAATGGCGCAATATTGCTTTTCGGCATATTCATGTCCTTTCTTTGTACAACCCTTCAACATATTATACGAAAAAAAAACATAATGATCAATTACGCTATTTCGCCCATTGTAAAATATCATTATTTGTAAAAAACAAAGATATATTCATGAGCTAGCATTAAAAAACTATTATTTCTCCCCTCCCACTTATTCGTCGATCTACAATTGTGTTGTTCCTTTATAATTATTTCTTTCAACTTAAATCCAACATTTAAAAAGATTTCCATAAGATTAAATCCTAATGGTATAACATTCCCTTTAATCCTTCTATCTCCAATCATTACTGCACAGTATTTTTTGCTTTTAAGAACTCGATAAGCCTCTATTGCCACCTTATCCATTGCAAGAAAATAATCCTTATCACTTAACAATGAAATATCACCCTCTATATTAGAGCTATATTTTATAATATTAGCATATGGAGGGTGTGTACAGACAAAGTCAATCCTATTATCTTTTATAAAGGATAGATCTGTGGCGTCCCCTTTTCTAATACTAATCTTTGATTGTGTTTCACATTTAAAATTGAGATTTGTTTCTGATAAAGAAACTGAGTACGGATTGACATCTACGCCAATCGCATTTCGATTAAGTAGTTTTGCTTCAACTAACGTTGTTCCACTACCCATAAATTGATCTAGAATCCAGTCTCCTGGTTTAGAATAACGAAGCATTAAGTTCCTTGGCACATAAGGCGACCAATTCCCTCTATATCGTCCTGAGTGTGTTGCCCATTTGCCTCGGTCAGGAAAAGACCATATAGTCGTCTGCTCTGGGCTAAAGCTATTCGGTTGTAATTCTATAACCTCTCCCCCCTTTCATTGATTGTTCAATATGATACATTATTTGCTCTCTTTAGTCCACTCAAATAATAACGCTTTCACTATAAGTGAATTTTTATCAAGCCATCAGAATACTATAATATTCACATATAGTGAAAGGAGACGATTATGAGATTTAATAACGATGCAGAATTATATCAGACCATCGGTTCAAACATAAAACACTTCCGACAAAATGCTGGCTTGACACAGGTGCAATTGTCTGAGCGACTACAAATAAGCGTTAGCTATCTTTCAAAAATTGAAGCCGCTGGCTGTACAAAAAGTCTATCTATTTCTATTTTAAATCTAATAGCAAATACATTAAACGTAGAAATAATAGAATTCCTTCAAAGGAGATAACTTATAATGACTAGACAAGCTAACACACATGGTGGGGGCGCAAAAACTAATGCTAACGGTTTATACTTTGAACAAACAACCGATCTCGAGAGCGCGTTAAAAAAGTCTGGATACAACGTATTAGATCACAGAGTATATCATGACAATCAAATAATAGGCCTTTCTGTACAAAAGTATAGTTTTTACAAACTATTTCTAGAACCCAACAATATTAATTACAAACAATTTAATTCAAAACAATGGTTGCCCGATGAATGTCTTGTTAATTATACTACAAACACTGTATATATAATTGAAAAGAAATTTCAAAATACTTCAGGCTCTGTAGATGAAAAACTTCCAAATTGTGATTTCAAGAAAAAAGAATATGAGAAACTATGCCATCCAATCGAATATAGTGTTGAATTTTTATATGTGTTCAATGATTGGTTTCAACAAAAACAGTATCGCGATACTTTAGCCTACATAAAAGACGTTGGATGTAATTATTTCTTTAACACTATTCCTCTTGATTTCTTGGGACTATGATTCAGTATTCCCTCTTTCCCCTGTATCATATACTTCTTGCTAATAAGAGTCTGTTCTATTTTTACAACTTAGCATCTACAGTTATATCAGAGTCAACAAGGTCTGCAAATACCTGACCATCAGTTGCACTTCCCACTATGGAACCATAATGAGTTGGTATTGCCACGGCAGGGCGAATTATATTAATGAGCTCTGCTGCTTTCTTTGCATCCATTGTGTATGTTCCACCAATTGGCACAAGGGCAATATCACATTTGACAGATTTCGCTTCCTTGGTAGCATCAGTGTCACCTGCAACATATATTCTCTTGCCATCGACTGTAAAGATATATCCTACCCATCCTGCACCCTTTGTATGAAATGGCTTAAGTGCGTTGTAGGCTGGTATAGTTTCGAATTCTAATCCCTTGATGTTATATGATTCATTTGGCTTAACAGCCTCTATTGCTGATACTTCAGAAGACAATTCCTTAGCCTTACTAGTCATCTTGTCAGGAACAATTAATACACTCTCTGCCTTCGCCACCTTCCTGATATCCTCTAGTGAGAAATGATCATAATGGTCATGTGTAACAAAGATATAATCAGCATCATGCTTTTCTCCACCAATCCTAAATGGGTCGATATAGATTACTCCATCTTCTGATTCAATCCTAATACTACTTTGCTCATTTACTGTGATTTTATCTGTCATACTTCATTCCTCCTTGCGTCCATTTCCCCATTCAAATAATTACTTCTTTAGAATCTGTATATTCATATCCGCTATGCCACTTATTCCAGGCACAGTTGACTTCTCACTATATTGCCAAAAGGTAAAGTCGTACGGCGTCTGTGGCTTTGGCTCGTAATCGGCATACCATACAGGATATTCTTGCAGCTTCGTCATATCTAACTGGAATGCCTCCCAGAGCATATTGCTATATATCATCGGCTTGTAGCCTGCTGCCTTTACCACTTCATTGAAAGCAATTGTATTCTTCGTAAATTGCTCTGGTGTTACATTATCAGTTCTTGCCACATCATCTAATATGTTCTCTGGGTCATAGACAACTGGTAGGTCCAGTCCTCGCCCCTGCAAATGTTCCAGCACAAACCTTGCTTCTTCTCTCGCCTCATCTTCATTAATTGCCTGTGAGAAAAAATACACTCCCACATCAATTCCCGCAGCCTTCGCCTTGGCAATGTTATCATCAAATCGAACGTCTGCCTTGATAACTCCTGACTCGCCATAACCTCTATAGCCAATCCTGATAAATGCGAAATCGATTCCTGAATTCTTAACCTCCTGCCAGTTAATATCACCCTGATGCTCTGATACATCAACACCAAGCCTTGATGTGTAAGTTCCGTCATCATAACGCATTTTCCCTGATTCGGATACGAACTTATTCTTATCATATGGATTCTTAGTAACATTAGGATTGATTATGGTCTGATACCAATTGCCATGGGCATCTACGAAGGTAAGGACCTCATCCTTATTAGACTCACTATTATTCTCCTTTTTATCAGAGCTGCCATCCCCACTGCTGCGCGCAAATATCATGTATCCTGCAACACCTAGCGCCGCCACCAATACAACTACAATTATTGTTATAATAATTTTTTTCTTCATTATTTCCCCTTGCATATATTATGTAACATATATTTTATTGTATAACCTAGATGATATCAAATCTATAATAACTTTTTCTACAATTTGTCCACAAATAGTATTCATTCCCAACATCTTGTAATTTTTCTTGCATTTTACAACAACATCGTGTATAATTGTTAGGAATTTGTTGTTGAACACCCTGTTACTATAATAAGGAGCTATTCATGAACATGGAATATGATTTCGTACCAGCACCGACTGATGCGAAAGAATTCGAGCAGTGGCGTAAAGAACAAGCAAAGATTATTGAAGAACTTCATAGAGATCTTAACACCACTAAGACACTTATAGACAGAGCACAGCAAGAGCTTGAGGTTCAATGTGAGAAGCTTGAGCAGGAGAAAAAGACTGAGCGAGACAGAATGGCCCGCGAGAAGAACCTCTTCGATATGAAATGGAAGGTTCTTGAATCAGAGACTCAAAAACTTGCTGACGACAAGCAGAAATTCGAAAGAGAGAAGGCTTTCTATTCGAAAGTTCTCAAATTCAACGAAGAGAATCCTTCACATGAAGGTGCTGAACAAATCACTAATGCACAAATCTTCTTCATTGGTGTTGGTTCTGAGAAATCTCTCAAGAAGCGCTATAAAGATTTACTTAAGATTTATCATCCTGATAACCTAGGTGGCGACACAGGAACAATTCAAGAGATTAATCGTGAATATGATGAGCTTTGCAAAAAAATGCAAGTAGCTAATTAGAATTATTATTAATCCCCCGAGCTAATTTGATTTTTCTTCCTAATTAGCAAGGGGGATTTTTTTGAGGAAAATACTTATGGACACATCACAGTTTAAAAAAGGAATAGCTGCCGGTCTTCCTATTGGACTAGGGTACCTATCGGTATCATTTACATTTGGCATAATGGCCGTGTCTGCGGGCCTTACCTGGTGGCAGGCACTCCTAATATCAATGCTCAATTTAACATCCGCAGGACAGTTGGCAGGCATCAACATAATGATTCATCCAATGCAATATATTGAGATGCTTATTGCGCAGGTGACAATCAACATCCGTTATTCATTCATGTCAGTTTCACTCTCACAGAAGACAGATGACTCCATTAAGGCAAAGGACAGATGGCTTCTTGGAGCATTTGTTACAGATGAAATATTCGGCGTCGCCGTAACGGAGAAGTCTGTTAATAAATATTTCTTCTGGGGCCTTACCATCCTGCCTTACATAGGGTGGGCAAGTGGAACGCTAATCGGCGCCCTTCTTGGAAATGTATTACCAGACATAATCCTTAATTCACTTAACATTGCATTATACGCTATGTTCATTGCAATCGTTATTCCAGAAGCAAAGAAATCCGTTGCAATAACTGTTGTATCGCTAATAGCTGTTGGGCTAAGCTGTATGTTCTACTTCGTACCAATGCTAAGCAACATATCCAGCGGAATCACCATTTGCATCTGTGCAATTGTTGCAACAGGCATAGGCGCAGTCTTCTTCCCTATAAAAGAAGACGACCCCCTTGAAACTGTAGAAACCAAAGAATAAATAGGAGTCACAATATGGATAACATTCAATTCTTTATATACTTAGCAATAATGGCTATTTCAACTTACCTTATACGTGCCATTCCATTTGCACTTGCAAGTAGAAAAATAGAAAACACATTTATAAAATCATTCCTCTGCTACATACCTTATGCAGTACTTGCAGCAATGACCTTCCCGGCAGTTTTTTATGCAACCAAAAACCCTGTCTCAGCCGCTGTGGGAGTCATTATAGCATTTATCCTCGCCCTATTTAAGAGAGGACTTATGACCGTTGCTGTGGCAGCATGCGCTGGAGTTTTTGTAACTGAAATCATACTTAGATATGCACTATGATTTTGACTTATAATATTCTTCGAAGAGATTGTTTGCAGCTTCCTGTGTCTTCTTCATTTTCTCAACATCATCGCCAGCGCAAGGATATTACTGCCATGGCAGATGAATAGGATTTTAATCACTGAATTTTACTCCTTATTATTCCAAGTTATTTCCTATAATGTGCGCGTAAACGAGCAAGATTTTGAGGATTACAAGTCCAAGCTATTCTCATTCAAGAGAAAATCATAAAGGTTTATTGTCACAATCCCATTTTCATCCCTTTGAGGTTTTGTTATGTCCTTAACTATAATAATCTTCTTAAACGAATCATGTACATTGAGCAGGGGGGCTTTCTCTTGTTTCACCTTATCTTCATCAGGAAGACTAAACGCGGACTGAAGATAATATTTTTTACTTCCAAGAGTAGCTATAAAGTCTATTTCAAGTTGTACTCTTTCACGCTTTCCATCCTGTGTCAATCGTCTTATTGGAACAACACCAACATCAACTTGATAACCTCTCGCTTTAAGTTCATTAAAAACAACATTTTCCATCAGATGTGTTTCTTCAACCTGTCGAAAGCCTAACCTCGCATTTCTTAATCCTACATCCTCAAAATAATACTTAAGCGGCGTGCCAATATATTTTCGCCCCTTTACATCATATCTATTTGCTTCCGAAACAAGAAATGCATCTTCGATATATTCAATGTAATTTTTGATTGTATTTAACGATATATCCGATTGCAATTGACTTTTAAAGGTCGCCTCTATTTTCGAAGGATTATTTAACGAACCTACAGCCGATGCAAGTACATTAATCAAATCATTAAGTTCGTTGATTTTTTCGATATTGTGTCGTTCTGTAATATCCTTTATGTATGTTTCCTGAAACAAGTTTTGTAAATATGTTACTTTCTGTTCATCAGTTTTCATACTTACAGTTAAGGGTAAACCACCATATAAAACATACTCTGCCCATCCATGATATACATCGCCTTCGTAAACCTGCATAAATTCCTTAAATGTGAGTGGAAATACATGGATTTCGTCACCTCTGCCTCTGAATTCTGTAATAATATCTTTTGATAGAAACTTGGAGTTACTTCCAGTTACATAAATGTCTGCATTAGAAATATGAAGTAATGAATTTAACACTTCCTCAAAATCATCCAATAATTGAACCTCATCTAACAAAATGTAATAATCATTATCATCTGTAATTAAGCTCTCAATGTAGTCCAAAACCACATCCGGATTTCTATATTTCTTATTTTTTCTGTCATCCAGTTCAATCTTTATTATATGATCTTCTGCCACACCTTCGGATTTCAAATAGTCATTAAAAATATTAAAAACCAAATATGATTTTCCACTTCTAAGGATTCCGGTTATAACCTTTATCATACCATTGTGCATGCGATTAATTATATCGTTAAGATATTTGTCTCTTTTGATATACATATAAATCTCCCTTTGACATTTTGTGGGTTTTGTACCACTTTCTATCATTTATTATATATCTACTTTTTTACAATATCAAGTACAGTTTTGACAATTTGTGACCACATGCCCATATTTTGTCAAGTTTCAAACATATAAGAATACGATGTAACAACGTAATTCCTTTCATAATCGAGCATCTCCATAGACAATCTCCCTAACGAAAACCATAAATCGTCTTAAGTTCTTCCATTATTTCATAAACTACCGGACATACAAATGTGTATTCAACAATGCCAAGTAAGCTTCCTATCCTATCTTCCTTGTCAGTATACGGGAATTCCTTGCAATTCTGTGGCTTATCGTCACATAGTATGCACTTATCATCCACAAAAAAATCACATGGCACACTTTTCGTATTATATCCCTCGTAATTAGCTTCTTCGCATAAATACTTCTCCTTGAATGAAGCCGTCGACATACCTAAATACTCAGCGTCTTTCTCAACATCCTCAAATGGTATGGTTCCACGATATTTCTTACAACAGTTTCTACATTTAGCACAATCATACATAGGAAAATACTTATCATGTAGTTCTTTAAACTGCATATCTAATTCATCCGGCATTGCATGATTCTTTAGGTATGTTCTGAATTTATAGTTGTTCTTTTCTCGCTTTTTTGCCAAATTTTCTAAGTCTTCTATTTCAATCATTTAATTAATCCTTTCTATATGGTTGTTTCTTTATCTTCCAAATTGTATTTTGCTTTGCGCCTTCTCTTTCAATATATCTTTTCATTAGAAGTGACATTAGAAGTGACATTTTCAATGTCACTTCTAATAGCCTCCCCTTTAAGAATACCATTACATTAGCAATGTCTTCTAACTACAACTTGCCTAATTTTGATTATCCCTGGTTTTTTTCCATTACTTTCTTAATCATCCTATCAAAATCGGATTCTATCGGCTGAGATTTATTAAAAATCTCGTATTCGCCATATGCCTTATCAAGTGCCTGCTAATGAGAAATTCTTCCATTGTCTTTCAAAATCTTATACTGGCGAAATTCCAGAAATGCATTTACACTCTTCTCGAATTCCTCCATCGTAAATACATTTTCTCTTTCAATCAGATCTTCAATATAATCAAAATATCCCGTAACTGCACGTTCAAGCTGCCGGATTTGCTTTTCGTCTAAACAATCTCTGCCGCAGTATGATTCGTTATCGCGTAATGAAAACGATTCTGAATAGCTGCATAAAAGTGATATGCGATTTTGGAATCCTTTGTATAATCGATACTGCATTCCGCAAATATGTCTGTAATCTGTTGCCATATTCTGAATCTCGTTGCTTTTTTCGAATTAACTCTATATCCGACAGAGATAATCGCATCAAGATTATAAAGCATAGCTTCTCCAGACTGCGTTTTTCCAGGTATTGCACCATGCGGACTGGTTATTTCCATTTTGGAAACAACCACTTTTTCGTCTAATTCACCTTCCTCAAATATTTTTTTTAATGTTTGCTAATAGCTGGAACTTGAACGCCAAACAACTCTGCCATAGCTTTCTGAGTAATCCACAGGCTATCGTCCATAATATATGCATCAACAGATACATCACCCTAGTCGGAATGATAAAGCACCATTTCAATTTGCTTGTCAAAATCTCTCATCAAAGGTTCTCCTCCTTCCCTATCAGTTCTTCATTTTTGTATTATCTATTATGCCTCCGTCTTTACTTATTTCGTTTTTATAAACCTATATATCTTTAGCAAATAATATCATAAAATGACACACAATAACAATATCCTTATAAACACGCTATCACTGGGGAATATCTAGATTTGAACTCTTCAATTATTATAATATTTTCGGCAATCGTGGTAAATTAGTGGTAATTTCGAATTAGATTTTCTAGAATTTCTTGAAAATACGTGGATTAGAAGGTGTTGGTTAGTAGTTTGCCGTGGCAGATGAATAGTACTTTTTTCATATCTCGTTGCTCTCTTGCTCTTTTTTTCTCGTCGTAATCGTCACCCCTCCAACAACCCTCTCAGCTCCTCCTCATCCAGCCTTGGCAGTTGTTTTCTTATGTGGGTTATTAGCCTGTCAAGGGACTCCTCAGGACTTCTTTTGTAGGCGGATCTGCACAGCTTGTCGCCCCAGTAATTCTCAGCAATGTCATATCGGCAGTTGCCCCACCCGTACTCGTCTCCGTTCTTGCGTCTGCTGTATTCGTAGTTTACCGGAACAACATAGGTCTCCATCTGAAGTCTGGTGATTACTGTTTCGAATCCTTTATTGCCACCTTTCTTATAACCTAGGCTGTCTTTAATATTTCTTGTAAGCGATGCACCGGCGTCGGTAATATAGTCCACGACACCCTTGTCCTTATATGATGCAAGCCCATCATCGAATCTGGCTTCAAAATCATATCCGTCTCGGCGGTAATTGCAAAAGTCCGGCCACAGCTCAAGGCTTATAAATCCCGTTTTCTTCTTGAAGAATTTTCCATAAACCAGCTCCCTTTTCTGAAGCACCTGTCCTTTCCAATCCCACGCATCCCAGTGAATCTTGCCACTCCATCTTCCCTGATACCACGCGTCATAAGAAATGTTTTCTTCAAGAGAAAAGCCCTCTATATTACCTCTAAAAAATGGCAAAAAGCCTATCTCATTTACAAGCTCTACCAATTCTTCTCTTGTTCTAATGTCTGTATTTATCATTTCTCCAATTCACCTCTTCTCCACAGTGAACATATTGAAGCTGTTCTCCCATAATAGGCTTCATAATCTCATATGCCGTCTCTCCTGTACAATGACAGGTTATAATATGTGTAGAATACTTCTTAAGTTCATTTCCAATATCTGTTATCTCCTGAATCTCTTCCTTGGAATACTCTGTCTTCTTCATAAGATGAAAGCCGCTTATGACCACATCCGGTGCTGCATCGTATTTGTCCCTAAATGCGTCAAGGATACTCAGCATACCGTTGTGCGCACAACCGGAGAGCAGAATTCTTGTCTCCCCGTCTCTAACCACAAGATATTGCTCATGCAAAAAATTATCCCTTTCAAAACCACTGCTTTCCTTAAATAGAATACCCCTAGGCATCTTGCTTCGAGCTTAGCGAAGAAGCACCAATGCCTAAGGGTATCTTATTATCTTATTACCTTATCGCCACTACAATTAATTCAAGTTAGCTAGCACCTCATCATAGCTATTATAGAAGTACTGCTGTGGGTTGTCACTCTTAAGAACATCAACCAGAAGTCTGGATTGTCTGTCGGCAATCTCTCCCATCATATGACCATCTGCATCAACATAGTCATCATCTGTTCTGTGTAGGTATTCCCATTTGCCATAGTTAAAGTCATAGAATTCAATTCCTCTGGCGCCTAGCATATTCGTAAAGTAGTCATGAACATCACCCATGTTCTGCGTCTTCAATCTGGATGGAATCAGCGCCGACTGAACGCATATAAGCTTAATACCATGCTCATCACAATAAGCCTTAATCTGCTCAAGACTATCAATGTTAGACTGCTCAACATCATTCTTGAATTCCCAGTCTTCCCAACCTAAGTCAGGGGCTCTGTTCACTCCACGAAGGAAGCCTCTTCCCTCATAATCAAACGCTGTATCAGACTTAAGATATCTATTAACTGCATTCATTGCAGCATCATTGTTCTCTATATAATCCTTGTCAATTTTCGCGCGAACACAGTTAGGAATCTTCTGTATGTTTTCCCATGTCAACTGATAATCACAGAATAATTTAACAAACCTGTCCGGCCATATTACATTCTTAAAGTATTCCCACCTTTTCACACCAGTAAGATATGGCATAAGATTCATATCCTGCCCCGAATCTCTCGTCTGGTCAAGTCTCCAATAATATGGGTCAATATCTAATATGACAGTCTTATACTTATCATCAACATTTGCCTCACGAAGGATATAGTATATGTTGTTAATAGGCGTTATACGTCTTGCAACACTAACTGTCTCATGGCCTATTCCATCAGTAATGATATATGGATTATAGCCACACTCAGCATGGGATTCACCCATGATGAGGGTATCATAGTTTCCTTCCTTCGCCTGATTAAGAAGCACCCTAATTCCTGACGGAGGTGTTAATAGGAAGGAGAATATTCCTACTGATATTGCAAATGCTATTATGAAGCCAAGGATTCGTCTAAAAGTTCGCATACATAAATCCTCCCGCAAATGAAACAGATACAAACACAGCTATGGCCTGAATTAAAGCCACCCATACAAGTACCTGCAGCCAATAACTCTTGCCATCTAATTTCTCTCGAACGGAAATGTTCTTCTCATGTAGTATATCAACAAGAAGTGCCAGACCAATTCCAATTGGCAATATGAACCAATCCCAATGCTGCAATTCGAGGCACTCGAAGCTTGTAAGGTCGAATCGAATACTGTTATAAAGCATTACAAATGCATCCTTCATAGATGTGGTACAATCGAAGACCCAACCTACAGTTATTATGAATAGTGTTCTAATCAATGAGAACACTTTATAGCCAGTTGATTTGTCATTGATATGAAGCCCCTTCTTCCATGCTGCATATTCGTCAACAAGAATTGCAGATATGGCAAGAATAATACCGTTATAAAGACCCCATGCCAAATAGTTTGTCCCTAGTCCGTGCCACACACCAACAAGGATAAATACAATAATGTCCGCAATTGCCATACCAACTCTGTTGGCTCTTTTTCTGGACATTACCTTCTTAAGACCTTTCTTGGTCTTACCCATCCATTTAGAAATGGATATAGGATAGAAGATATAATCCTTCATCCACTGACCAAGAGAGATATGCCATCTACGCCAGAACTCTCCAAGTGACAATGAGAAATACGGTTGTCTGAAGTTATCCTTCATCCTAATGCCGAAGCATTGAGAAGCACCGCGGATAATATCTATTCCTCCGCTGAAATCTAAGTACAGCTGAATTCCATACGCGATAAAACCAATCCACACAGTTACACCATGTGGTACATCAGGGTTGTTAGTGAATATCTGTGCCACATAAGTTCCTGCCCTGTCAGCAACAACCAGCTTCTTGAATAAGCCCCAGAGCATTAACTGTGAGCCGTGCTTAATATTAATCCAATCGAGTCTGTGCTCCTTGAATAATTCTGGAGCCAACTCTGAATATTTGCTAATAGGTCCCTGAACCATCTGTGGAAAATATGATGTGAATAATAGTATCTTGAAATAATTCTTCTCTGCTTCAATCTTACCCCAATACACATCAAGCATATATGATACAACCTGAAGTGTATAGTAAGACAGACCAGCTGGCACGATGAAAGTACCCATGAAGAATTTATAAGGATATGTCTCTCCCATGAAGGTCACATCATGATTGAAGACCTCCATTCCAAGTACATATTTCAGAATAATAAGTACTGCAAATGCTAATACCATCCCACAAATCAGAAATGCCTTCTTGTGGTTCTCGCTTTTATCCATTAACCTCGCAGAGAAATATGTGACTGTAGAAGTGAATATAACGAAAAGTCCTCCGAAGTAACTTACAGAGAATATATATGCAAAGCTGAGTACTATAAGCCAGCCCCATCTGTATTTGACAGGGATAATGTAATAAGTAATCACTGATATTATAAAAAAGGCCATAAAGCCTGCGCCAGTGATGCTCATAGTTTGCTTCCTTTCTATCATACTTAATTAAAGTGTCCACAAAAATACGCACTCTGTCCTATATAATATCACATTTTCCATTATCTTTCATTGTGCATTTATCACATTTATTGACTATGAGTGGAAAAGAACTGTAAAATATGGTATACTATTGAGCCGAAAAGAGGTAAAAATAATGACTAATAAAAGTAAAAAAAGACTAGTAATAATCATAGCTTGTATTACTGTAATAGTTCTTGTTGCCATACTTCTAGTCTTCCTTCTAGGGAACAAGATTTCCTTTGTAACAGAAGACGGAAAGTCAATTGGTAACAACTCAACTATTGAGGTTGCACATGGATCTGCTGAGCTGCCTAAGATCAGCGCACTATATAATGACAAGACTCCTATAGATGTAACAACTACAGGAGAAGCAGACCTTAATAAAATTGGCGAGTATAGGATAGCTTACTCTGCTTCCTATGACGGCAATGAAAAAACAATTAGCGTTAACATCAAAGTCGTTGATAAGACACCTCCAGAAATCAAATTAAAGGGTGGCGACGAGCTTAATTGGACTCTTGGCAAGGAATTCGTTGACCCGGGATTTACTGCAGTAGATAATGTGGATGGAGATGTTAGTGCAAATGTTAAGGTGTCAGGAACTGTCGATGCTAATACAGAAGGCGACTACACACTCACATACACAGTCAGCGATTCCGCAAAGAACGAAGCAACTGTAACTAGAACAGTTCATGTGGTTCAGAAAAAAGAAGTTGACCCAGGCAACAAGGTTGTATACTTGACATACGACGACGGCCCTGGACCTTACACCCAGAAGCTTCTTGACATATTAGATAAATACAATGTTAAGGTAACCTTCTTCGTAACTAATGGTTTCCCTAACTATCAAAATCTAATTGCTGAGGAAGCAAGAAGAGGTCATACTGTTGCTGTTCACTCATACACACATAAGTATGAACAGATTTATTCAGGTGTTGAAGCATTCTTTGATGACTTTAATAAAATGAATGATGTAATAAAGAACCAGACAGGCCACGCAGCTTCAATCCTTAGATTCCCAGGTGGCGGGTCTAATACAATCAGCAAGAAGTATTGTCCTGGAATTATGACAACACTTACTAATGAAGTTGGTAATCGTGGAATATTATACGCCGACTGGAATGTATCAAGTGGAGATGCTGGTGAGACAACAAGTACACAACAGGTTGTGGCAAATGTTATATCAGGAATCCAGAAGAATAATGTGTCTACAGTATTACAACATGACATCAAAGACTTCTCTGTTAACGCTGTTGAGCAGATAATACAGTGGGGTCAGGCTAATGGATATACTTTCCTTCCATTAAGTGAAACTAGTCCTATGCATCATCACGCAGTTAATAACTAATTAAATACCTATACAAAAAATTTCTCAACAGGATGTTGAGAAAAGGCCTGCATCGACACGATGTCGAATTGCAGGCCTTTTTGATTCTTTATGCTAAGAACCCTCTGTTACTATCAGTATCAACTGATTCATTAATATCATTCTTACCGTAGGTTAGTCCTGCGGCTATCTTCTGTGCATTTTCCATAAGAGGAGCAGAATCATCACTCTCAGCAACTTCTTCAAACGCTTCTGATAAAGGTACGATTACCTCCTTAGCCTCAAGTATTCCTTCGTCTCTGCCGCTATACATGGATTTGGCAATTGCACGCTTACAATAATCGTATAGACTATATAAATCCTTGGAAATGTCATAATTAAAATCTAATGCTTCCTGAAGATGCTCTAGTACTTCACTTGCATGGCGAAGGGCTTCCATATATTCTTCCTGTTCATGATTATGAAGACCGTCTAGTGCGTCATCAAGGTCGACTTTGATCATGTCGAATAATACTACAATAATTTCACTTTTGTTGCCATTAGTTATTCTTCTCGTAAAAGTATTAATAGCTTCCTGATTCATAAATACCCCCTTGTTAAATCTACTATATGTATACTGAGGGAAGCTGTACGCTCATGGGGAAAATCGCTTTACAGCTTCCCCCAGTATACATTTACTTAATTTTACTCATTCGTATTTAATGTAATTATATTAACATACTTTTATATAAAAAAATACCCCACATTGTATGTTATGTATTATCGACATACAATATAGGGTATATGTATTATTAAAACAATTCGTCACACGAATTGTTGCCCTCATTATTAGCAGCATATTTATTGTAGTAATTGAAGTGCTAATTGTGGTAATTCATTAGCCTGACTTAGAGCACTTGTTGATGACTGAGATAGTACATTGAACTTCGTATATTCTGTCATCTCCTTAGCCATATCTGCATCAGATATTCTCGATAACGCAGCTGTCATATTCTCACTTGTCTCATCAAGACTTGATACAGAACTCTCTAATCTGTTTTGATATGCACCAAGCTCAGCTCTTGCTTTATTGATATAGTTAAGTGCATCACCTATCTTGTCAAGCGCGCGCATTGCGCCATTAACAGTGGTAACATCAACATCATCTATATACATATGCTCTGTATCCATAGCAGGTATTCTTACTGTCATATACTGACCTTCGTTGGCACCAATCTGTAAGTCCATTGGTCCAACATCAGTTACGTTCATATTAACATCCCCTGTATATCCTGCATCTGCCAAGAATGATATCTCAAATCCACCTGCATCAGTAATTGTAATCTTATTACCGTCTGTAGTATATGTTGCCTGATTAGAAAATGCAGATGTCCTGTCTAGCGTAACCTGTGCATTCGTGCCAACTGAAGTGAACTCTGGAGCAAGACCAAAGGCTGTTGCAAGATCATTATTAGAAAAGCTTATTGTAATCTCTGCTTCAGAACCATAGGCCACTGAATCAAATACTATAACATGCTCACCGTGGTCTCCGTACTCGGATACATTTACCTCTCCAATCTCTGACGCATTACGAATGGCTTCGTATACTTCCTGACCGGTCATTCCTTCCTTAATCTCTGCTACAGCTCCATTAATTTCAATCGTGCCTGCCTGTGCAGCGGTAATTGGTCCAAGATCCTCCCAGCTTTTTGTTGAAGCAATATTAGCATGTGTTGCTGCCGAATCAATCTTAAGATTATATTGTCCAGCGCTGACTTCTTTAGAAGCCTGCTGACGTGAAATATGTTCAGCATATATTCTTGTATTAATTGAGCCATCAAGTAATTTCTTCGTATTGAACTCTGTAGAAGTTGCTATTCTGTCAATCTCCTCCTTAAGAGAGTCAATCTCATTTTGAATAGCTTCCTTATCTTCCTGTCCTGTTATACCATTAGCCGCCTGTACAGCAAGCTCGTTCATACGCTGAATCATACTTGTAACTTCGTTAAGTGCTCCATCAGCTGTCTGCAATACACTTATTCCATCATTTGCGTTCCTTGAAGAACGATCTAATCCATCTATCTGCGCTCTCATCTTGCCAGAGATAGCCATACCTGATGGGTCATCAGCGGCATGGTTAATCTTAAAACCTGAAGATAATCTTTCCATTGTCTTGGCAAGGGAATTTTCATTTTTTAATAATTGTTTGTTAGTAATTAAAGCTGGAATGTTGTTGTTAATTTTCATATTATACTCCTTATGACATAAAACAAAAAGTGCAAGTGGAAATATAAATAAGCGTACTCGTCTTATTATATTTGCGCTTCCTTGCACCTATAATAGTTCCAACAGGTTTGTCCTTAAACCTTTATATTGGATATCTGCCAGATGGAAACTCTTCCTTGTGATTTCTTCTGAAACCTTTCCATGTGGTAGTAATTATTTTTGTTACTATGTATATCGGTTGCTTTATAGAAATATTTAATAGTAACCTATAAAAAACCCTGTCACCTTATGGCGACAGGGCAAAAACATTTCCTATAACAAGTCTGCAACTTCATATAACATCTTCTTAGTCTTCTCTATTCCAAGACATGGGTCTGTGATAGACTTACCATATACGCCATCATCAACACCCTGTCTGCCATCTTCAATATAGCTTTCTACCATGAAGCCCTTAACGTGCTTGTTGATTGTCTCGCTATGACGACAGCTATGTAGCACCTCTTTAATAATACGAGGCTGTTCAAATGGATTCTTGTTAGAATTAGAATGATTAGTATCAACAATAATACTTGCATTCTTAAGTCCACTCTCATCATATCTGTCACACAGATGTATTAATTCTTCATAATGATAGTTAGGATTGTTCTCTCCATGCTTATTAGTATATCCACGAAGAATTGCATGAGCATAAGGATTACCCTCAGTATGAACCTCCCATCCTCTGTAGATGAATGAGTGTCCATTCTGGGCAGCCATAATTGCATTAAGCATTACAGAATTATCACCACTTGTTGGGTTCTTCATACCACAAGGAATACCCAGACCTGATGCAACTAATCTGTGCTGTTGATTCTCCACTGACCTTGCACCAACTGCAACATAAGCAAGAAGGTCATCTAAGTATTTGTGATTTTCAGGATAAAGCATTTCATCAGCACATGCGAATCCTGTTTCCTTAACAGCACGCATATGTAATTCTCTTGTTGCAATTATTCCTTTGAATAAGTCAGGCTTCTTAGTTGGGTCTGGCTGATGAAGAATTCCCTTGTAGCCTTCACCAGTCGTCCTTGGCTTATTAGTATAGATTCTTGGGATAATAAGAATCTTCTCCTTAATATCCTCCTGTATTGGACGAAGCCTGTCTATGTAATCTATTACACTGTCTTCATTGTCAGCTGAACATGGGCCAATTACCATAATTATCTTGTCTGTCTTGCCACTGAAAATGTTCTTAAGCTCGGTAATTGTACTGTCAACAACCTCCCCCATTGTTCCACTTAGGGGATACATCTCCTTTACCTCCATAGGTAAAGCTAATTTTCTCTCAAATAATGTGTCCATCATAATTCTATTCTTCCTTTCATATCTCCTATAACTCTTAATTTATCACAAGTAGCTCCTAGCGCCTTAAGCATTCTCTTCTCATTTTCCACATTGCCATCACCATCTGCTTCAACGTAGAAATAATAGGACCAGCTAAGAGACTTAAGAGGTCTGCTTCTTACGGCGCTCATATTATAGCCATAGGCACCTATTACATTTATTGCCTTAGCAAGGGCTCCAGCCTCATCCTTAACCGTAAACATCATAATTATATGATTGTGCTTAGAGCCACCTAAGTATCTTGCCTGATTTCTTGAGAACACTGCAAACCTTGTGCTATTATCCTGAGACTGTGCAATGTTAGCATCTAATATCTTAAGACCATATATGTTAGCCGCTTCTCTGCTTGCAATAGCTGCAACTGTCTTATCTCCCTCACTTGCAACCATCTTCGCCGCAAATGAAGTATTGCCAGCCTCTTCCTTCTTAGCGCCAATATTCTTGATGTAGCTATCGCACTGAGCCAGCGCCTGAGGATGGCTTATTACCTTCTTAATATCCTCTATGTTAGCATCCTTGGTACCAATAAGGCATTGCTCAACCTGCAATGTATATACGCCATTAACATACAAGCTGCCTCGAAACATTATGTCCATAACCGAGCCAACCTCGCCTGCATAGCTATTCTCAATTGGAAGAACAGCCACATCACATTCACCACGTTCAACAGCTTCATAAGCATCCTGAAAGCTCTTATAAGATACCTCTTCGCCTTCAGGGAAAATCTTGCCTGCTGCCATCTGGGCAAATGCTCCTTCTTCACCGCAATAGGCAATCCTTGCACCACTAATACATTTTCTCTGATACTGCTTGGAAATATCCATTACATTTTCAAGGAATTCAACGTAATAGGATTTCAATTCTTCGTCAAGAATCAAGTCCACATTGTTGTTAATTACCTCTCGCTCTCGCTCAGCATCGTAGATCTGGATTCCATTGCTCTTCTTGTACTCTGCAATCTGACCACACAGTTTCATCCTCTCTTCGAAGAGGGCAGCCATCTTCGAGTCGACTTCACTGATGCCTTCTCTGGCCTTCTTCAATTCATTCTCATCAACCATAATCTTTTCCTCTTTTTCTTATTTATACAAAAAAGCCCTGTTCCACATAGAACAGAGCTTCAGATTACTTCAACTATTACTGCGGAGTTCTCTTGTCTGTCATGTAGAATATAGTAAATAACCCCGGTCCACAGTGTGCGCCTATTACTACGCCAAGACCTGTAATTGTAATTGTTGCATCTGGATAAGTTTTTAGAAGTTCATCTCTAACATACTCAGCATCACTCATACAATCTGCATGGTTGATATTGAATTCGATTGCCTCTCCTGCAGGAACGTCCTTCTTAATTGCTGCAATGATTGAATTAAGAGCATTTTTCCTGCCACGAATCTTAGATACAACATCTAACGTACCACCATCTGGCACATATAACACTGGCTTGATGGAAAGCAATGTTCCAACTAATGCAGAAGCGTTACTTACTCTTCCGCCTCTCTTAAGCCAGTTAAGATCATCTACTGTAAATCTATGAGCTATTTTCAACTTGTTATCTTCAATCCACTTAAGTATCTCATCAAAGCCCTTGTCCTGCTCATACAAGTCAACTACGTGCTTAACAAGCATTCCCAGACCACCTGATACACAACAAGTATCAACATTGACTATTGTTACATCAGGATATTCTTCCTTAAGCTCTTCTATTGCCTCATCGCAAAATCGATAGGAAGAAGATAGTGGACGACACATATCTAAAAATATTACATTCTTGCCATCCTTCGCAAATGGTTCAAAAAACTCTTTATATGTAAATGTATTAATTGCTGATGTTGTAAGAATAGCACCCTGTCTCATCTTCTGATAAGTCTCTTGCCTTGTCTCTTCTCTACAATCGTCCTCGTACAAATCATCGCCGATTGTATATGAATAGCTTATAAAGGGTACCTTATGTTCATCAAGATATTCTCTTGTTAGATCTGCTGTTGAAGCAGTTGCGATTATAAAATCCTTCATAATATATCTCCTGTAGCCGTGAATATTAGATTATTTCTTATTTATAAGAAAAATACCCACGAGTAATAATATAACACAACTACAAGAAATATACTAGATTCTATTTTATGAATTATATAAGAAATGTGTTATAGTCTTCCTAATTCCTCTATGAATGCTCGTGCCATTCCATATAATGACTTAGTTAAAATTGCCTGAGTCTCATCATCACTTGCAAGGGCTTCCTCTTTGCTTAATGTATCAAAGTCTGCCTTAGGCTCTGAGAAGATGAAATTATTGGCATCTATTTTTTTGCTCCACTCAAATGAGATGTTTGCGCTGGCATCGCTATTAGCAGATATGGCTCTATTTAAGGCCTCCTGATTCTTCTCTAACAACTGTCTTGTGGTCTCTTTGTCACAATTTACTTCACCTATAAATGTTCCTGCTTCGTAGCGGAATGATGCTGTAACCTGTCCGGTCTTCTCCATGTCAAATGCGATATCAACAAGACCTTTCTCATCACTACCGCGAACAATCTTAAGATTAAGGTTACCAACTTCATCTGCTACCATAATTGGTACCACATAGTTCTCACTTCTCTTAGAGATTTCCCCCTGGGTTGATAGCTGCGTCATAATAAGATGCATTCCTCTTACATCAATACTTCTTACATCTTCTTCAACTATCATGTTCTTCATAACATTTTCAGCAAGCTCTTCTAGGCGTCTCTCAGCATCAGCCATATCTTCTGGTGTCTTAACTGACTCGCCGTATTCATGGATAAGGTTGGCAATGATATCATCTATCTCTTCATCAAGTGTCTTAGGTGTATCTTCTGCCTCCATTCCAACTTCAGATGCATAAGAACCTTTCCTGTCTAATCCAACCTGACGTCTTGCTGCACGATTAAGAAGTGTTCTCATCATAGCGTTGCCTTCTGTCATAAGCTGGGTAATTGCATTGATGTTATTAGATGTTAGAGGCATATCAATTGACTCTAGATAATCTAATACTTGCCTGTCCGTTTTATTGGACATGAGTAGCTCCTCACGACGCATACTATTATATGCGTTACTTACCTCCTGCTCATGTGCTAGTAGACTTGGATCATTATCCATATCACTAAGTCTTGTTGATAGCTGTTCAGGTGTAAGTGACATATATTCATTCTCGCTATTAAACTGCATCATCTTAGCAGGTGTAATAGTATCCTCCACCTTACGCATGCTTACAGATTGAATTGACATTTCAATCTGGTCAGTGATGCTAAGACTGTCTTTATTAAATCCTTTGATTCCACCAAATTCATCATCAATAATATATTCTCTATTCTCATGCTTAGCAGTTCTTGTTGCTGTTAAGAGATTACGCATTGTTACCTGCGCACCCTGCTCTAGTAACATTCCTATTGCTGCACCATCTGATTTATTAACCTGATGGATAAGTCGATATACACCGATGAATCCTTCTCTCTCATCCTCTGTTATACCGTTCTCCTGCTCAAGTCTGTATAGAAACTCAGCGTATTTTTCTTCTTCGCTTGAGACTTCCATAGTCTGCATTATTTCTTCAGAATGCTGCAATAACTCCTCCATTGTCATATCAAGAGGATTCATTCCAGCCTTAATCATCTCACATACTACACCTGGCTTAAGATTCTCTAGTGCGCGAGTAACTGTTAAGTCAGTAGCCTTCACTTCCTTGATGGACTCTG
This sequence comes from uncultured Lachnospiraceae bacterium, assembly GCA_900316395.1. Taxonomy (GTDB): domain Bacteria; phylum Bacillota; class Clostridia; order Lachnospirales; family Lachnospiraceae; genus RUG191. Next base: position 25,849 of record ONCT01000017.1, read on the forward strand.
ATGTAATCTCCATCTGATTGTATCCTAATATTCGTACAGCTCTTCTATTCTCATCTGTTAAGTCGAAATTAAGGTCTTCTAAGATGTTATCTACATTGTTAAATGCCTTACGAATGCTATCTCCCAAGTCTCTTCTAACTTCAGTAGCTGATGCTTCATAGTAATCTGCAGCTTGAGTAAATCTTGCAGAAAAGCTTGCCTGAACTGATTTAGAAGCTACGTTACTTTCACCTTCTGCATCCTGAGAACTTGCATTCTGTGTTGCTATCTCTTCACTATAAGTAATGCTTACACTTGCATAGCTTCTTAATGTCATTGATGCTGCATTAAGAGGCATTGCATAGTCAGGCAACTCCTTAGACTTACTAACTGCATCCATTGAATCACTTAGATTCTGGATAGCTTCTGGAGTAGCTTTGTCTGATAACATTGTATCAAGGAAGCTTCGCTCTAATTCTTCTACTGCATCAATATATTCCTGCAACATCATAGTGTCTATAGAAAAGCCTCTCTTAACTAAGGCATAATTAGCCTCTGTAGACATCATTAGTTGAATCTGAACTAATTGCTTCTTATAGGTTACGGTGCTATCCATAGCAGCTTGTGTGTTCGTATCATTAGCCATGCTACCACTTGCTGTAGTATTGTCTATCACAACCTCTTCAGCACCGTATGTATTTAACTTCTCTATCTCTTGAAGTGCGAACTGGAAGGCTTCTTTTTCTGCGCTCTTAGTTGTATTGGCTTCTGCATTGTGTAATGCATACCTAGCAACATTTCCTATGGTAACAGGCTCACTATTATTAGCTATATCATCTATTATCTCTTCGCTGGCTTCTAGCACACCCTGCTCGAGTGCCCTGGACTTAGCATAATCAGAATAGCCCGGTATAAGATAGGCATACCCTGGCTTATTACCCTCTGCAATAGCATCAGTAATATTAGTTATAATCTCCTGGTTGTCAGCAAGTGTGAATTCTCTTAACTCCTGTAATCTTAGTAACTGCTCTGGTGTAACACTTACTCTGTTACTAACCATCCAGAAACAATCCTTAATATTGTCTTCACTTGCCTCTAGTCCTGCCATCTGAATGATGTCCTTAAATTGGGACACCATACTTGATGTGTCTCCCTTAAGCTCAAGCTCTCTTGCAGCGGTAGCATCATTGCTACTTACAGTAGCCTTGTAGATATTATCTATGGTTGGCTCAAGCTCATTACTTAGCATATACTTAATTGTTTCATCTGATAGAGATGGCTTCTCCTGATAAGTAGATGCATTGTCACTCATATCATTTCCGGACATATTAGAATTCATCTGAGTTCTTATATCTTCTACTTCTCTAAGAGCAATTACACTATCATCAACTAGCTGCTTGTCAGTTGGAAGCTGTGCCTCTTTGAGAGCATGCTCTATTGCATTAGTATAGGAACCACTCTGCTTAATTGCAGCATCTGATACATCACCCATCATTGATATATCAGCGCCGCCCTTAGCCATAGCAATACGAATCTTGTCAGCGATATCAACGAACTCCTTCTCGTCCATATCCTCGGCGTCAAAGCCAAGCTCTTTCATTACATCATAATTCTTCTGACTAAGAGTAGAGGCAGAATTAAACTTTTCATCTGCTCCTAAGTCCTTGTCTAGCTCATCCATTATTGTGTTGTTGTTAGGGTTCCTGTAAGTAAGATCGGACATATTAACAACACCAAGTTTGTCTTTCTCAACCTTGGCGAAGTCTTCATGTCTTATAGATTGGTTGGTATGAACCTTGTCCTTGAATTGAGCAATATCTATGCCCATTCCCCTGGACTTATCCTGTGTTCCAACCTCTAGATTATTAATATCGTTTATCTGCATAATGTGTACTTAACTCCTTATTAATTTATCGCAGATATTCCGTTATCATAAGGTGACTCGCCTATTATAGTTCGACTTCGTCGAAAAGGCTCGTCGTGCAGTCACTTGCCTTGCAAGCAACTGCATATCACATCCATGTGATTATTCTATTTATTATTTCGGCAGAACTTGTATTTTCCCTTACCCTTTCCTTCAATGTCCTGTTTTTGAGCCACAATATCCCGCATTCTCTCTTTGCGTTTTTAGCGTTATAAGCGTATTATTACAATATGAGATATAACAATATTACCCGGGCAACTTTCTTAGACCGCCCTAATAGATTTATTGCAAATGTGGATATAGAAGGACAAATAGAAACTGTTCATGTAAAAAATACGGGAAGATGCAAAGAGCTGTTAATACCAGGCTGTGAGGTATGGCTTCATGCACCAGGAACTCCAAGCAGAAAGACAAAGTATGATTTGGTGGCAGTTAGAAAGAGTAATGGTATTCTTTTTAACATCGATAGTCAGGCCCCAAACAAGGTGGTAAATGAGTGGCTACAAGGTCAGGACTATGATACAGTTGTGCCTGAATATACATATGGTGATTCAAGAATTGATTTCTATATGACTCGAGGTGAAGAGCAGTTCTTAATGGAGGTTAAAGGGTGTACTCTTGAAGTAGATGGCATTGGATATTTCCCGGACGCTCCCACTAAGAGAGGTGTAAAACACCTTCGTGAACTGACTAAAGCCACAAAGGATGGATACAAGGCCATGCTGGCATTTGTGATTCAAATGGATGGTGTGTCAGAAGTTCGACCTAACATTGAGACTCATCCGGAATTTGGAACTGCCCTGTCAGAAGCTAAAGCGGCTGGTGTTGAGGTTCTATTCTTAAAATGTCATGTGGAGCCGGATTTGTTGAAGATAATATAAAATCATTCCCTACATAAAAACCCAGAACCCGGTTCCTGTCTCAGGATCATACTTTCTTCCTATAACTCCATTTATCACTGGGCGAAGCTCAATTTCTGCTGTATATAATACTTCGATTGACTTAATGTGACCGCCGCTTACACAGTGCTCACCTTCCTGCTTATATGTGAACATGGCGTGGGTATGATGATAATATTCACCCTCCTCGTCTGTTACAACATTTCCACTAAGTGATGTGAGCTCCAGCATACCACTAAGCTCACTTGTCTCAAATTCACCGGTCTCAGGTATGAATGTCTGAAGCTCAGCCTTACTACAACCTCCGATTCCGCTGAATGTTGCAGACCTTATATTTTCTTTTTTGCAAATGTCAAGAATAGAAGAAATAATCTCATCATTTCTATCTAATCGAATGTAATAAATTTCGTTGTAATTTCTGTATTCCATGCTTTATCCTCTCGTCTCCTTATTTCTTCCCATATTCTAGCTTCTTTACAATGGGGCTTCTGACAGAATCTTCTTACACAGCTCCTTTGATTCTCTGAAGCCTTTACTCTCCAGAATCTCTGAAGCCTCCTTTATGCTCTTTTCAAATATATTAGCAATGCCATCATAGATATTCTCCACCATTCTACTTCCAATACCTATTTCGCTAGACGCATTAACAAAACTATTTCTGGAAATCCTTTCTATATCTATTTCGTCACCAACATAAAAAGACATCTCAGGCGAAGTCTTATATACTCTTGTTGATACTATATCATATGCCGGTGATAGTTCTATTGACTTCAAATCGTTACTGTATACAAGCGCATGATTCTTTATGTGGCAATCTGTATTGCCAACTAAGTAATTGAATACTATTCGTTCTAGAAAATGTTGCTGTTCTCTAATTGGATCTGTTGTATGTCGTCTAATTAGTTCAAACATCTTCGCCAAATATCCAGATTTCACCCTCTCATATTTATTCTCGGAAGCAATACCCATTGCCTGCGCAAAATCCTCCTGGTGTAGCCTAAGTGGAACCGGCAAACCATCTATCTTTTTTTTGACATTAATTTCTCTATCATATCTCCTGGTTGCATATAATACGTCTTCATCTTTTCCTTTGCCAATATTAATAATAAAACTATCAGGAACTTCTATCCCACAATTTCTTGCCGCAAGCATACACATCTGTTCATTTAACACAATCTGATTAAGTCTTACGTGACTTTGTTTTACAATATGTGTGCTAGGAGCATTTCCACTAGGAAGATACCAGCCTCCTTTGTCATCATAATACAAACCGACTTTTCCAGATGCCCCAGCTAGAGATAAATGAGTCTGCATCAACATCTGAGTAGATTTTGTTGCGCCCTCTGCAGCCAATTCTCTCACTTGAGCATCAGATAATTTCTCATAGTGAGACTCAATGTGCTCGTCAATTTCAATTATTCTTATGGCTCCAAGACATTCTTTTCCTAAACTTGCAAGAATGGATAAATAATCACGTTCATCTGTTCTAATCCAGTTGGCTACAGCACGTCTAGAGAACCCTTCGGGTAATAGACTCTCAAAAAAACACATCGTCTGCTCACTGGAAAAAGGCTCTCTTTGAAATTGTAATGAAATAGAAATTGGCACACCTATTTCAGAATCCATATAATCTGTATCGTATTGAAAAACGGCATCTTGATAGTTCTCTCCCAAGATAAATCCCACAAGATGCTGTTCTCCTTTTATTTCTACATAAACTTCTAGTTTTCTCATGATTAGCCTCTCTCCTTTATTTCTATATCTAATCCAAGAAGATTAGCCAGTTGCAGTGCTTTACCAAATTCTATTGTCTTTTTCCCGTTTTCTAAATCAGATATAAACGTAATCGATAAACCGGTAAAATCGGATATATACTTCTGTGTATAGCCAAGCCTTTTCCTTCTGTTTCTTACTTCTCTGCCAAAGTCATTTACATTCTCAATCTTCATATTGCGCCTCGCCACTTTCATTAAAAGCTTTTGTTTAAAAATTTAGCCGTTCGGCAAACATATGCTAATAACAGTATATATTATGCCGTACGGCTAAGTCAAGTGCCTATCTTATCCAACGCGTCTACAAACTGCCTCACATCCATTTCGTGAAATGGCTCGTACATTTCAACAACTTCATTTATCGGGATGATTTTCTGAATATCATCATAGGACATATTACGATTAACTCTGCCGAACGCTTTCCCTTTTTTACATGGGAAAAGACAAACTTATTATTCTCCTTTGCCAATTGTACCGGCACAGAATCCCATATCCAACGAATCTTTGGCACATCCGAAAGCGGTGCATGTTTGGAAAAATCATAGTCAAAAATTGCTGAAAGCGTTTCTTCAGATTCGAAGTTGACATATACGTAGCGCCTCCAAAAGTCATATGACTTTTGCAAGTTGTTTTTCTTTAATCGTAATACACTGCTCTATATGTAATATCCTTCGGATTATCCAGTGTGACACTCATCACCTTGTCATTCTCGCCTTTCTTCTCATTCCTATCATCCTTATTGTTGTTGTATACGGACATACACTCATTATCTGTTGTTGCCCAGCCCCAACCGATTACATACATATTATTTTCTAACATCTGAATTGAACCACAGGCCTGTGAGAACTTATTGTTGAATCCAATGCTCTTAACAAGATCAACCTTCCTGTTAGGTATATCAAGCACATATGACCTTACCTCTGTCTGTTTGTCGCGGTTGTTATTATCGAATACTGTAATTTTATTATCATCCACCGTAACATAATGCTGTCCTGAAGTCTTCTGCAATTCGGTCAATCCAAACTCGTCCTGCTTTCCTGACATTTTCCATCTAATCTGATTATCTCCTCTTGTTCTATCAAGACACATTACTGTATCAAGGTGTCTGAAGGAGCAGATAAGATTGCCATCATTATCCACACGCATTGCATTGAAGTGATTAATATCAGGCGCATCAATTGTCTTATTAGCGAAGTCATTGGCGTTAGGCGTTGCATCCGTTGCAACAATATCGTATATCTCAGGATAATCTATACTCTTGAACTCCCATACGACCTTGCCGTTTTGAACCTCTTGCAAATATGAATAGATGACATTAGACCCTTCAGGATAACCTGGAATATTCTTAACATTGTCCTTAATATATACAGAACAAATGTAATGGTCTAAGTCAAACATGTAAAAGTCATGTCCGTCTATTCCCTGACCCTTCGGTGTGACAGACGATTCTTCCGCTGTTATCCTCTTAACCTCATTAAAATTCTCATCTAATATAACGCGTTCGCCCGGTGCATATCCAGTAAGTCCATAATCATCAAACTTACCTGTCTGATCATGATAGCTGTAGTATGTCTTTCCACCAATTATATGCTTCTTGAAATCCCAGAACCCTGTGGTTGCTCCTTCGTATGGTTGTTCTTCATGCTTTGACCACACAATGTTGCCTTTGCCATCAAGCATAATTAGGTTACGACTAAATACAAAGGACAGGAAGAAATTACCTGGTAGGTTAGTCTCTCCCGTAACATTAATCTTACACAGTCCATCTGCAATAACTGGATTCTTGCTGCTCACTTTAGATGTTTTACCGCAGCCTGACAAACCTGCTGCAACAAGAATTAAACAAAGTGATATGGCGATTATTTTCTTTTTCATAATCTCTCCCCCGTTCTCCTTAATCCATAATAAAATGTGTCCATGCATGTTCTTCTGTCTTTGGAAGACCATACTTTTCTTTTCCAAGGGATATACTTTTCATTAAGAAGGCCATATTTCTTGCAAGCACTCTCATTGTCTGTAAACCTTCCAAATCCTTAGTTGCGTCACCTTTTTCTCTACCATGTACGCTGTTCCAATACTGGCTTGAAACAATTGGCATGTTACTGATAGTAAAGTATTTATTAAGCTCATCAAATGTTGCTGAGCATCCACCTCGCCTTGCAACTACCACACTTGCACCTACCTTCATGGTCTTGTCAAATTGTGTACTATAAAATAGTCTGTCTAGACACGCTATAAGTGTTGCATTTGCATTCGCATAATATACAGGGCTTGCAACAATTAAACCATCTGCCTCTTCAAACATCGGTGCAATCTCATTTACTGCATCATCGAATACACATTTCCCAGAATCTGAGCAGCCACCACAAGCAACACATCCTCGTATTGCCTTGTTGCCAATCTGGACAACCTCTGACTCAACGCCTTCTTCCTGCAAAGTCTTAACTATCTCATCTAATGCAATTGATGTGTTACCGTCAACTCTTGGACTACCATTTAATATAAGTACCTTCATTATGCCACCTCCTATTCTTTCATTAATAGTAGCATACATACTCTATAATGTTAATCTAAGATTAGAATAAATATAAGTTATGGCCCCTACTATCATCATTCCAATTCCAAAATACATAAGTGGCATCTGAAGTGGTGACGATGTTCCTGCTATCTCGAATATTCCTCTTAGCAAACTGCTTACCGTTGCTGATGCCAGGCCTGCATGATACAAAGCCTTAGTCAAATGTGACGGCTCGCATAGAGCTGGGATTAGTGCAATTAGAAGTGCAGGCACGAATCCTAAGAGCAGTGGCCAGGCAAAAAGGAAGGTCATATAGTTCGAGTACACTCCATGTGAAAATATGCTATAGACTATAAATAACACAAGGCAGAATAATGTTATGGCACCATATATTATTAATCTCTTTTTATTAATATGCTCCAATATAAACAATATCACTCACGCTCCTTTCCTTCACCTTATTACCGTTGCTGGTTGGATTATTAATTACCTTACCATTAAACCACATGGTAGATGAGCCACCACCATCGAGATTATATGCAACGCTGCAATCTAGGTCTTTCATAACACTCGCCAACTGGCTAAGTGAAAGCCCTTCGCTTTCATCACTTCTTCCATCAGATACAACAAATACATAATGTCCCTTTTCTATCATGCCTATGGCTGTTCGTGGATTACTTGCCTTGGCGCGTCCTACTTCGTCGCCTTTACTTACTGTAATCTCTCCATTACTTACAAGTCCTGGTCCAAATGAGTATATTTGCGTAGCTCCATTTGCCTGAAGCTCCTTGGCGCTTACCTCAGATTCCTTTACTATTTCCATTGTTCCATCCTCATATATTACCAAGTCTTCAGCTTCTGAGTCTGATGAAGGGGTGTCCCTATAAAGGTACATATTTCTCATAACGTATCCACTATTCCTGAAGCCATAATAGTCTCCATTTATGGCTAGAACTGCACCCTGTGACTGCGCTATCTGAGACGTGGTCTGAGTTATATTTCTTCCAAATGTATTATTGGCAAGTCCTGCCATTAAGCTGGATGGGTCTGATATTATTACATCCGCAATATAAACCTTTGTATCCTCTATCGTTTTCTCGGAAATGGTTATTTTCACATTTTCACTCGTATATGTGTTCTCAGTAACATTTGCAAGAGCCACATTATTTGTCTCTGCGCTGGCTACACTTACCGATTCCTTAGGTATTACAAATGTATCAAGTAGGGCAAATGTAGTGTACCCCGTAAGGATGATGCTAAATGCTACCGCCCATATAAACCTTGCCTTTGGCATTTTCTTTTTTTGCTTTGATTTTTCTTTCATTAACAACATCTCCCTTTTTGAATACCCATCTTCTCTGTATCTGATAGCTTATGAAGAAAAGACATGTATCTGCTATCAACTTAGCCACTATTGAGCTTACAACATAGGATAACAGTGTTATTAGGATTGCACTAACTAACAGTTGAACACCGAAGAGTATGCTATATCTAATTAGCTCCTTACTTCCACTGCGCTTACTTCCAAAGCTCCAGTATTTGTTAAGCAGGAAGTTCACTACCCCCGATGCCATTCTAGAACCTGACTGAGCAAGAAAGGCTCCGCTTCCAAATATAAGCGACAGTATTATAAATAATACATACTCAAGCACTGTGCTTATTATTGAAGAAGACGCAAATCGAAGAGGTCTGCTATATACTAAGAGAGAATCTCTTACAGGTCGAAAATGCGATGTCTTATTACCATCTTCATATATAGTTTCAATTGGTACATAAACCATGTCTACCATGTCTGCAGCATCTGATAAGAAATTCATCTCGTATTCATATCTTTTTCCCTGCTCTTCTAATGCCAAGGACAATAAGCAGTTAGGAATTCCTCGAAGTCCAGTCTGTGTATCTGGACATTTTTTCTTCTTAGTCAGATAGAAAAATGCAGATGTTATTTTGTTTCCATATTTACTTTTCTTAGGCACATTGCTTCCTTCAAAATCTCTTGTTCCAAGAACTAGAGAAGTAGGATTATCCTTTAGTACATCTGCTACTTTTTTAATGTCCTTCGGAAGATGTTGTCCATCTGCATCACATGTTATTATTTCAACATTATTTCCGAAGGTTTCAATAGCTTTACTGATACCTGTTTTTATTGCAGCTCCTTTTCCAAGATTCGTCTCATGTCTATATACAACACAACCCATAGCCTCTAATTCAAAGAAAATATCCTTTCCTTCGCGACGACTTATTGTGCTTCCATCATCAACAATTATAATGTCATCTAGTTGCATATACATTAGTTGATTAACAAGAGAACATAGACGTGTGTCAGGATTTAAAGCTGGTATTACTACGATTGACTTTGCCATAATCATTCTCCTTTCTTTTCTAGATTACAAGCAAAGTATAATACCGAAACCTTAAACCAACTTTAAAGCATAAAAAAATCACCAGATAAAAATCTGATGATTTTCGTGCCCAGTCTCGGAATCGAACCAAGGACACGAGGATTTTCAGTCCTCTGCTCTACCAACTGAGCTAACTGGGCATTTAAACAAAAAATATTATATTGTTCTTCGGTTGAAATGTCAACCTAATTGCGGGAGCAGGATTTGAACCTGCGACCTCCGGGTTATGAGCCCGACGAGCTTCCAGACTGCTCTATCCCGCGATAGTAAATTATCAGCTAACGCTGAATGGGTGGTGGTGGATTCGAACCACCGAAGCAATGTGCAGCAGATTTACAGTCTGTCCCCTTTGGCCACTCGGGAAACCACCCATTTATTAAATTGCGGTTGACTATTCAACCAAGCCGATGATCGGACTCGAACCGATAACCTGCTGATTACAAATCAGCTGCTCTGCCAATTGAGCCACATCGGCATGTTCGGACAAAGTCCGAATATGCCTCGTGGCTCTTGTTTCAAAGCGAAGCTTTGAAACGGGAGCAACGTCAGTAGCGACTTGTCGCTACGTAGATGTGGCGATAGTTAACGAATCTTCGATTCGTTAACGGAGCCAGCATAAAACAGACTTTGCTTTATTGAACTGTTATGGGACCAACAGGGCTCGAACCTGTGACCCCCTGCTTGTAAGGCAGGTGCTCTCCCAGCTGAGCTATGATCCCGCGTCGCGATTAACTACGCTTTACTCTGACCTCGCATGCTCGGTCAATCGTAGCGCTTCGTTATCGCTCCTTTTCCCCAAAAATCTTCGATTTTCGGGGGCCCCTATTAGGGTACGACCCAAGCGGGACTCGAACCCGCGACCTCCGCCGTGACAGGGCGGCGCTCTAACCAACTGAGCCATTGGGCCACGTCGCAATGTGCTTCGCTATCGTTCGTTCCGTGCAGGCACGAAACTCACTGCGCTACGCAATTGCTCCTCATCCCCACAAATCTACGATTTGCGGGGGCCCCTGTAAAAAAACAGAGAATGAGGTAATACTTTCAAAACTTCATATAGTATGTTACATCAAAACCTAGGATAAAAAAAGCCATCGATCGATTAGTACTTGTCAGCTGAATGCATTACTGCACTTACACCTCAA
>ONCT01000033.1 GCA_900316395.1 uncultured Lachnospiraceae bacterium
GACAGATTCAATACGAAGATATATATTAGAAAAAGAATATGCATTTCGTGGGTGGAAGCTGCTTCCATTTGCAGTTCAATATCGACAAGCTCCATTAACAGAATTCTTGATATTGCTTCGGGAGTTATTACATACGCTAATGCTGGTCACGAGCCTCCTGTTATTAGGACAAGTAATGGTAAGTTCGCAATTTCTAAGGAGAAGCATGGGGCGTTACTTGGGGCATTTGGCAAGGAAGATTAATTCAATAATGGCAGGATTAACTAAAGTATTCTGCCTTTACTTCCTTAACAGGCATATCATTGTTAGTCCATAGCTTGAAGCTTCTTGCACCTTGATATAGAAGCATGTACTTACCATTAAGGTACCTGCATCCTACTTCTGATGCGTCTAATAACAGCTTAGTCATTGGAGGCTCATATATAAGGTCGCATACTATCAGTTCTTTTCGAAGAAAAGATTTATCTATAAGAGTTTTATTAGAAGTCATTCCAACAGGTGTCGCATTGATTAAAATGTGACTCTGTAGGATGGCTTCTTTTATTGCATTATTATCTTCGATATCAATTACAGATGTTTTAACATTGGTCTTGGTAGTTACTCTATTAGCAAATTCCAATACATCACCTATAGTCTTATTGAATCTCTTGGCAATGGTAATGGAATTGGCTTTATCAATAGCCAGTTCAACAATGACAGAGGTTGCAGCACCGCCGGCACCAAGAATAAGAATGTCCTTACCCTCTACATCTACATCTATTTCGCGAAGAGAATCAACGAATCCAGCACCGTCAGTTGTGTATCCCACAAGCTGTCCGTTTATTGGGACAATAGTATTAACTGCACCTGCAAGCTGAGAGGATATGTCAAGCCTGTCTAAGTATTTAATTATTTCTGTCTTAAGTGGCATAGTAACATTAGCGCCTAAGAAGTCAGTTACTCTTATATCCTTCATTACATCTTCAAGCCCATCAGCATTAACATCAACTGCATAATATTTCGCATCTATTCCTAATTTCTCAAAGCTATAGTTATGCATTGCAGGTGATATGCTATGAGCTACTGGGCTTCCAAATAAGCAGGCGAATTTCTTTGCCTTGTCATATTCTATACTCATTTTACACTCCAATTTCTATATGTCTATTAGTCTGATTCCTCTATGTTTTATATGGAAAATATGATACCATAACACTAATAGATATTAAAGCCTTATGTGATACAAGAACTCCTAAGCCGCATTCTTAGCGGCGGGGAGTTACTTGTATCACATAAGGCTGGAATAATACTACATGCTTAGAAGTCGTAGTAGAACAAGGAGTATAATATGCGTATTAAGAATATTAACATAGAGAATTTCAATCCACTTGTGTGCGTACCAATAGTGGATACAACAATAGAGGAAAGCCTGTCAACTGCCAAGACACTAGTAGAGGATGGCGTTGAGGTTATAGAATGGCGCCTTGACTATCTTAAGGAGTTAAGTGACATCAGAGCACTTGATAATGGACTTAAGGATATGGCAGATATATGCAATTACACTATTCTTATTGGGACCATTAGAACAATTGAAGAGGGCGGTAATTGTACATTTAAGGAAGATGAGATGAAGCAATACCTAATTCATATTGCCAAGTCTAAGACCTGTGATTTTATTGATATGGAGTATTATACTTATGACGAGCCCAGGAATTTGATTGCGACTCTTAAGAAATTAGGCGCAAGGGTGATTTGCTCTCATCACGATTTCGACGAGACGCCAGAGGATGATATTGCTCTTACTCTATTAGAAGAGATGGAATGTAGCGAATGTGATGTTGTTAAGATGGCTGTAATGCCAGTGACGACTACTGATGTTACAAGGTTTATGGATGTATGTAACGCATTTGCCATGGAGACTAGTAAGCTTACAATTACAATGTCCATGGGAGAGCTTGGGCGTGTAAGTCGCTTTGCTGGAAATGTAACAGGTTCTGCAGTTACATTTGGCTCCTTTAACACAAAGTCTGCGCCAGGGCAGATTGATTATAAGAGACTTAAGGAAATAATATCGTAGCATATGCTCATTAATTGAGTTAATAGAAGTTAAGAAAGACGCAATATGTTACGAGCTAATAGGAGACATATATGAACATATACTTAATAGGATTTATGGGAGTAGGTAAATCAACTGTTGCTAAGGAATTAAGTAAGAGGTTAGATTACCAGTTGATTGATACAGATGACGAGATAGAAGAGAGGGAACAAGCGAGTATAAGTGATATATTTAAGTCCAGGGGAGAAGAGTATTTTCGAGGACTTGAGAGGGAACTTATAAGAGAGCTGTCTTCCAAGGATAATCTAATAGTATCCTGTGGTGGTGGCATTATCAAATGTGATGAGAACATCAGGCTAATGAGAGAGTCGGGCAAAGTCATACTTCTAGAAGCTTCCCCAGAGACAATATATGAGAGAGTAAAGGATAATGATTCCAGACCACTTCTTCAGGCTAATCCGGCAATTGAAGGAATCAAAAGGCTTCTGAATGAGCGGGAAGAGTACTATAATAAGGCATATACAGACAAGGTTGATGCCGCTAGACCAGTGCAAATGGTGGTTGATGATATAATTAGGAGTGTTCATTGACATTTTGTTACAAATTTGTTACAATTGTTTAGGTTAACGTGAAAATAATAACCAGTAGGCGTAGCGTAGTTGGATAACGCATCGGACTCCGACTCCGAAGACCGCTGGTTCGAATCCAGTCGTCTACATTGACGCATTAGAATTTTGGAGGCATATATATGGGTTTTAAGAATGGTTGGCATAGATGTATAGAATTTATCGAAGATAAATGGAGATATTTTCTGGCAGGCATTGTATTTATACTAATAATTCTATTATTAGCATTTGTAATTAGTAAGAAGACAACTAAGGACGAAGATATATCTGGTGTATATAAGGATTTCCAGGTAAATGCTAATGTTGAGCTGAATGCATTGATTGTTAATTACTATAATGCTTACGCAGCTGGAGATATTAATGCGCTTTCAACTTATGCATCTCCAATTAGTGATTCTGAAGCAAGCTACATTAAGTTCTTAAGTCAGTATATTGAGGCTTTCGATGTTAAGGATGTATATTCTAAGCAGGGCTTAGATGAAGGCTCATACTTAGTATCAGTACATGTTAATGAGAAGTTTGTGGGTGTTAACACTCCCGCACCGGGTCTTGAATTCTTCTATGTAAGAACTAATGAGAATGGCATGCTTTACATTGATAACTCTTATGGTACTTATAACCAGAAGGAACATGAGATATCTACTGACCCTAAGATTGATGACATTATTGAGATATACAATGAGCGTAATGATGTTATGAAGCTTAAGAAGATGGTTGAGGATGAGTTAAATGCTGTTATGGTAGCAGATCCTAACCTTAACAAATTCGTAACAGAGACCTTAAGAACTAAGATTGGAGAGTGGAAGGCTCAATACAAGGCTCAAAAAGATCAACAGCAGGCTATAGCAGATGCTAAGGCTAAGGAAGCTGCTGATGCTAAGGCTAAGGCAGAGCAGGATGCCGCAGCTGCAGCTGCTAAGGCTGCACAGGATGCTGCAGAAGAAGCTAATAAGACTACTGTTGTTATAACAACTAAGGTTAATGTAAGAGATACACCTTCAGAAGCAGGTAATGCAATTGGTACATTAGATGGTGGTACCAGAGTTGTTAAGTATAGTGAAGAAAATGGATTTACTAAGATTGACTTCAATGGAACTAAGGCTTATGTTAAGAGTGATTTCGTAGTTCCAGAAGGTCAGCCAGCACCTCAACCTGAGGCTTCTCCAGCAGCACCTGCTAATACAACAGTTACATTGACAAGCACTGTTAATGCTCGTGCTTCCAAGGATGAGACATCAGACAGAGTTGCTGTAGGTGTACCGGGAGATGTTGTTACAATACTTGGTGATGCAGGAGATGGATGGTCAAGAGTATCAATTAAGGGTATTGAAGGATATATGAAGACAGAGTTCATACATTAATTCTTTGATTAATGAATTCTCGTAAGGAAAGGTCTAAGGCCTTTCCTTACTTTTTAATATGGAGGGAACATCATTAGACTGAATAAATATCTGTCAGCAATGGGAGTATGCTCAAGAAGAGAAGCTGACAGGCAGATAGATAACGGAAATGTTACCATTAATGGCAAGGTTGCATCACTAGGTGACCAGGTTGAAGAGGGTGACCATGTCCTTTTTATGGGACAGGAAGTTGTAAGCAATGCGAAGCCGGTAATAATAGCATTTAACAAGCCTAAAGGGGTTGTCTGTACCGCAGATAAGCGGGATAAGGATAATATAGTTGATTTCGTTAATTATCCTACAAGAATCTATCCCATAGGCCGTCTTGATAAGGATTCAACAGGCCTTATTCTTCTAACTAATCGTGGTGAGGTTGTCAATGGCATACTCAAGGCAAGGAATTATCACGAGAAAGAATATATTGTTAGATTAAATCGCCCTTATTCTAGGGATTTCCTACACGATATGAGAACAGGAGTATATCTTGAAGAGCTTGATACTACAACCAGGAAATGTAGTGTTGAGTCCATAGATGATAAGACATTTTCCATAATACTGACACAAGGGCTTAATCGTCAGATTAGAAGGATGTGTAAGACGCTAGGCTACAAGGTTGTTAGCCTTAAGAGGATTAGGATTATGAATATTAAGCTTGGTAGTCTTGAGGTTGGTAAATACCGAGAGCTCAAGGGTGACGAGCTTGAGACACTACTTGGCTTAATTGAAGCAAACTAGAATATATCAGAGGGGACGTAGATATTATGAATCCTGAAGAAGAGATTAAGAAGTTAAGAGAAGAGCTGGAATATCATATTAATAGATACTATAATATGGATTCCCCTGAGATTAGCGACTATGAGTATGACATGAAGATGAATCATCTCAAGGAATTAGAGGCGGCTAATCCTAGTCTTATAACGCCTGATTCTCCAACCCAGAGAATAGGCGGCAGCGCCAAGCGTGAGGCGGGATCTCTCGTTAGGCATAACCAGCCTATGCTAAGCCTTCGAGATGTGTTTTCTAAGGAAGAAGTAATTAATTTTGTAAAAGATACACAAAATGCTTTAGAAAATCCTGAGTTTGTAGTAGAATACAAGATAGACGGACTGTCAATGTCCCTTCGTTATGACAACGGAAGATTAGTTATGGCTGAGACTCGTGGTGATGGAATCGAGTTTGGAGAAGATGTAACTGATAATGCTTTGATGATAAGCGACGTTGTATCAACACTAAGAGACCCCTTGGAATATTTTGAAATAAGAGGCGAAGTCTATATGACTAATGAGAGCTTCGATAATGTTAATAAGAAGCAGGAGCTTCTTGGTAAGAAGTTGTTTGCTAATCCAAGGAATTGTGCTGCAGGCTCACTTCGTCAATTAGACCCTAAGATTGTAAAAGAGCGTAACCTGTCCTTATTCATATTCAATCTGCAGGAGGCTCGTGGAAGAGAATTTACGACTCATACCCAGTGTTATGAATATATGTTATCTCAGGGAATAAAGGTTATTGATAATTATAAGCTCTGTAAGGATGCTGATGAGGTATGGCAGGCAATATGTGAGATTGGAGAAAAAAGGGGAGAATTAGGCTACGATATTGATGGTGCAGTAGTTAAGGTTAATAGCTACGCCCAAAGGCGTATGCTTGGTGAAACTGCCAAGGTTCCAAAGTGGGCTGTGGCTTATAAGTATCCTCCAGAAGAGAAGGAGACGAAGCTACTTGATGTAGAACTTACTGTTGGAAGAACAGGAAGAATCAATCCTACTGCAATATTCGAGCCTATTAGACTCTGTGGTACAACTGTAAGTCGTGCGACTATGCACAATCAGGATTTCATTGATACCCTTGATATAGGAATTGGCGACACAATCGTGGTATATAAGTCGGGAGAGATTATCCCTAAGATTAAAGAAGTTGTTAAGTCAAAGAGACCTGAGGGTACCCATACATATAAGATTCCTGATAAATGTCCTGTCTGTGGCGCTAAGACCATTCGTGACAAGGATTCAGCTAATATTATATGTACTTCACCAAGCTGTCCGGCACAGTTAGAGAATCATCTGATTAACTTTGTTGGTCGTGATGCAATGGACATTAAAGGGTTCGGAGCTGCCTATATTATTGATTTGTGTAGAGAAGGATATATCAAGGATATATCTGATATCTTCGTCTTAAAGGATAAGAAGGATGAACTAATCGATAAAGGTATTATTGGCAAGGCTACTAATACTAATAAGCTTCTCAAAGTAATTGATGAAGCTAAGGGCAATGATGCTAATATGCTTCTTACTGGATTTGGAATACCTAATGTTGGTAAGACGGCAGCTAAGACATTGATGAAGCATTTTGGTAGTATAGATGCACTTATGAACGCATCCATTGAAGAGCTGCTACAAGTAGATGACATTGGAGAGATTAGCGCCAGATCAATATATGACTACTTCCGTAACGAAGATAATAAGTCAATTATTATGCGCCTTAAGGAGTATGGTGTTAATATGACTTCTAATCAGGTGGCATCATCTAGTGCGTTGGAAGGACTAACCTTCGTTGTAACTGGTACGCTTCCAAGTCTGGGGCGTAAGGAGGCAGCCGCGCTAATTGAAGACAATGGTGGCAAATGCGCTTCAAGCGTATCTAAGAAGACTAATTATCTCGTGGCTGGTGAGAATGCAGGAAGCAAGCTTACCAAGGCAAGAGATTTGGGAGTTCCTGTTATATCAGAAGAGGAACTAATGAATATGATTAAATAGTAAAGAAGGTAAGAAAATGCCAATTAAGACAAAAGCCGATTTGCCGGCAAATGCGATACTTGAACATGAGAATATATTTGTAATTGACGAGCAAAGAGCATCTCACCAGGACATAAGGCCTATTGAGATTGGAATCTTAAACCTTATGCCCCTAAAGGAGGATACTGAATTACAACTGCTTCGTTCTCTTTCAAATACACCGCTTCAGGTAGATATAACATTTCTTATGGTGACAAGTCATGAGGCTAAGAATACATCTAAGAGCCACTTAGATGCATTCTACCAGTCCTATGATGATATTAAGGATATGAACCTTGATGGATTGATAATAACTGGTGCACCGCTTGAGATGAACAGATACGAGGATGTGGACTACTGGGATGAGCTATGTAAGATTATGGAGTGGTCTAAGACTCATGTTACATCAACAATTCATCTATGCTGGGGTGCACAGGCAGCCTTGTATTATCACTATGGAATTGATAAGCAGGTAATGAACAAGAAGGTATTCGGAATATATGAACATCATGTAAGAAATCGTAAGGTGCCCCTCGTTCGAGGCTTTGATGATATATTCTTAGCGCCACATTCAAGACATGCTGAGGTTCCTTATGAAGTAATAGATAAGAATACTGACCTTATTATCTTAGCAGATTCAAAGGAGGCGGGAGTCTTCTTATGTATGTCTAATGATGGTAATCAGATATTCGTAATGGGACACCCTGAATACGACAGATATACATTGGATAACGAATATAAGCGTGACTTAGCTAAGGGACTTGATATTGATATGCCGGTTAATTATTATCCTGATGATGATGTTAACAGGAAGCCACAGCTGCAGTGGAGAGCTCATGCTAATACGCTGTATACTAATTGGCTTAACTACTATGTATATCAGCAGACGCCATATGAATTCATCGATAGTAACAGATTTATTAAGAAAAAATAATAGATATAGGAGACAATATGAGAGAAAAATTAGAAAGCTTATCCCTTGCAGTGCTTAAGGAGTTGGCGAAGGAAAATGGAATTAAAGGAATATCTTCCATGAAGAAGAAGGATCTTGTTGAAGCTTTGCTTGTAATAAGTGAAGAGGAAGAGTCTTCTAAGAATAAGAAGGAAAATGATAACGCAAGAGAAGGGAAGAATTCGAAGGCCCGCAAAGACAACAAGGAAGACAAAGAGACAGACAAGGAAGAGGGCGCAGAGCCAATAGGAAGAGTTGATGGAATTCTTGAGGTTCTAAATGATGGATACGGCTTCGTAAGATGTGCTAATTACCTTCCTGGAGAAGACGATGTATATGTGGCACCATCTCAGATTAGGAAGCTCAATCTTAAGACAGGTGACATCATTAAGGGAACTAAGAGACGTAATAATCCAACAGATAAGTTCGCTGCGCTTCAGATAGTTGAGACAGTTAATGATTATCCTCTTGAGGAAGCTATGAGAAGAAGCAACTTCGAGGATTTGACGCCAGTATTTCCTGATGAGAGGATTCATCTAGAGCGTGAGAAGAGCTCTAATGCCATGAGAATTGTGGACCTTATTTCGCCTATAGGCAAAGGCCAGAGAGGTATGATTGTATCTCAGCCTAAGGCTGGTAAGACAACCCTGCTTAAGGAGATTGCTTCATCTGTTAAGGAATCTAATCCTGATATGCACATTATCATCCTTTTGATTGATGAGCGTCCGGAGGAAGTAACTGATATTAAGGAAGCTATTGAGGGCAGAAATGCCGAGGTTATATATTCAACATTTGACGAATTGCCAGAACATCATAAGAGGGTATCGGAAATGGTAATCGAGAGGGCAAAGCGTCTCGTTGAGCATAAGCAGGATGTAATGATTCTTCTTGATTCAATTACAAGATTATCTCGTGCATATAACCTAACTGTTCCACCATCAGGTCGTACATTATCAGGTGGTCTTGACCCTGCGGCACTACATATGCCTAAGCGTTTCTTCGGAGCTGCAAGAAATATGCGTGAGGGTGGTTCTCTTACAATCCTTGCAACAGCTCTTGTTGAGACAGGAAGTAAGATGGATGACGTTGTATTCGAGGAATTCAAGGGAACAGGTAATATGGAGCTTGTTCTTGACAGAAAGCTATCAGAGAAGAGAGTGTTCCCAGCAATTGACATTGCGAAATCTGGTACAAGAAGAGAAGATAAGCTTCTTAGCGAGCAGGAGCTTAGGGCAGTAGATATTATGAGAAAAGGCCTTAATGGAATGCGAAGCGATGAGGCTGTTGAGAATATCCTGAACCTGTTTGCCAGAACAAAGAATAATGCTGAAGTCATTGCGCAGGTTTGTAAGAGAAGATTGTAATCGGAGTTAGAGATGACAGATTATTTTGGCCAGGATGCATCGAAGCTAAGAGATAAGAAGCTGTGGCTTTTCGATATGGATGGGACTATCTATAACGAGAACAGGCTATTTGACGGCACTCTAGAGCTTCTTAACAGAATTGAAGAGCTCGGTGGCGAATGCGTATATGTTACCAATAATTCTTCCAAGGGTGTACCTGATTATGTTAATAATGTCACCAGATTGGGAATAGAAGCTGATGAGAATAGCTTCTTCACATCTGCGCAGGCTTCCGTTCACTATCTTAAGCAGAATTATAAGGGTAAGAAGGTGTATTGCCAGGGAACCAAGAGTCTTGTTAATGAGCTTCTTGACAGCGGAATTGATGTTACTGAAGAGGTTGAACCTGTAGATATCGTTCTAATTGGATTCGATACAGAGCTTAGTACCCCTAAATTACGCAACACATGCGAGATATTAAGCACTCAGGAAGTGGTATATCTTGCAACTCACCCTGACTGGGTATGCCCAGTATCCTTTGGATATGTGCCTGATTGTGGCTCCATATGCCAAATGCTAAAAAATGCCACAGGTAAATGGCCTAAGTTCATTGGCAAACCAGAGCCTAATATGATTAATATTGCCATGGATATGAGGAATCGCTCTATTGAGGAGACAGTAGTGGTTGGAGACAGGATTTATACTGATATTACCTCCGGCTACAATGCAGGAGTTACGACTATATGTGTCTTAACAGGCGAATCTACCTTAGATGATATTAGTAAAAGCGATATCAAACCAACTTACACATTTCATAGTGTCAAGGAGATTCTTGCTGCAATAAGCTAAGATGCGCTGTAAATGTTGTTTTTTTGCATTTTTCACTTGCATAATTTGCCGGTTCGTGATATAGTTAATAAGCTGTTTATCGGGATGTAAATAGTTATTGGCGTAAGCCATCTTAACCGCACAAGTAATGGTCGGAAACCATTAGAATTAGAGAGGTGAAAGAAAATGAGAGAAGGAATCCATCCAGATTATTACCAGGCTACAGTAACATGTAACTGCGGTAACACATTTGTAACAGGATCTACAAAAGAGAATATCCACGTGGAAATTTGCTCTAAGTGTCATCCATTCTATACTGGACAACAGAAGGCAACACAAGCTCGTGGACGTATTGATAAGTTCAATAAGAAGTATGGTATTGAACAATAATAAGAAACTGTTGGTAGGGTTGAGGGTTTCCTCAGCCTTATCTTTTTATTAGCATGAATTTGATGAGGCTTAGACGATATGAAGTACTCAGGAATTGGTGGACAAGCTGTAATGGAAGGCGTCATGATGAAGAATGGCCGAGATTATGCCGTTGCAGTAAGGACACCTAGTGGTAAGATTGAGATTAATAAAGACAAGACAAAAGGCAATAGAGAGACTGTTAACAAGATACCCCTAGTAAGAGGAGTGGTGGCTTTCGTTGATTCTCTTGTGCTTGGAATATCTACCCTTATGCTTTCCGCTTCTTACTATGAGGAAGAATTCACAGGGGAGAAGGCAGATGATGCTGCAACAGAGGATGCAGTAGAAGTTGATAAAGCTGAGGTATCTCAGGCAGACGCTGCCCAGAGTGCAGAGAAGGAAGATGCTACTGATGAAGTTGTAGTACACGATAGGACCTTAGAAGACGATAAGGCAGAGGGTAAAGAGAAGAAAGGTCAGGCGATAGAAATTGTTGTTACGGTTATGATATCTACTGTAGTGGCGCTAGCTTTGTTTTTGCTACTTCCGTACGCTGTATCTAAGCTTTTAACCAATTGGATTGGCTATCCTAGCCTCTTAGCGCTAATTGAAGGCGTTGTGAGAGTAGGAGTATTTATTCTATACGTATTTGCCATATCCCATATGCCAGATATTAAGAGGGTATTTATGTACCATGGCGCTGAACACAAGTGCATTAACTGTATTGAGCATGGATTAGAGCTCAATGTGGAAAATGTTAAGAGCAGCACCAGATTTCACAAGCGATGCGGTACATCCTTCTTAGTTATTGTGCTTATTATTAGTATAATTGTATTCATGTTCATAAGATTCGACAATAACTTAATTCAGCTTGGGTGCAGACTGCTTCTTGTGCCGGTCATAGCGGGAATTTCCTATGAATTCCTAAGGCTTGCCGGAAGATATGACAACTGGTTCGTCAATGCATTAAGTAAACCAGGAATATGGGTGCAGCACCTGACAACAGTGGAGCCAGAAGAAGAGATGATTGAAGTTGGAATCAAGAGTGTGGAAGCAGTATTTGACTGGAAGAAATTCCTAGACGACTATGAATAGCTAAGATTATGACATTAGAAGAATGCCTTAAGGAAGGCGTAAGTAAGCTACAATCTAATAATATTCATGACTGTGACGCTGACGCATTCGCCCTGCTTGAAGAGGTAACTAGCGTAGCAAGAAGTGATTATTTCCTTAGGAAATGTGATGAGATTACTAAGGACGATTACAACGCCTATATGAAGCTTATAGACTTAAGATGTGAGCATATTCCACTTCAGCATATTATAGGGAAGGCTAACTTCTACGGCTATGAATTTATAGTTAATTCTAATGTGCTGATTCCCAGGCAGGATACAGAGGTTGTAGTTGAGCATGTCCTTAGCTTGCCCCAGGGAGATTCTATTTTGGATATGTGCTGCGGCAGTGGATGCATTGGAATTACGATTTATCTGGAAAATGTTAAAAGAGGAATTAATACTTCCGTTACAGCTTCAGATATATCGCCTAAGGCCCTTGATGTTACTCGTAGGAATGTTGATAAATTGATAGGTGATAATGACACATTTCGTATAGTGGAGTCAGATTTATTTGATAATATTGATGGGAGATTTAGCATAATTGTATGCAATCCGCCGTATATCCCAACAAAGGATATTGATGAATTGGAGATAGAAGTAAGAAAGCATGATCCATTTCTTGCATTAGATGGTGATGAAGATGGGCTTAGCTTCTATAAGAGGATAATTCCTAAGGCGAGAGAGTATCTTAAGCCTGATGGATATCTGTGTTTTGAGATTGGATATAATCAGGGCGAGCCTGTAAGCAGGCTTATGATTGAAAATGGATATAAGGATGTTGAAGTTCATAAGGATTTAGGTGGACTTGACAGATTAGTTATAGGAGGAATGACATGTTCGATAAATTAGAAGACCTTGTTACTAGATATGAAGAGGTAATGAGCTTATTATCAGAGCCTGATGTTGCTAATGATAATAATAGATTCAAGGCGCTTATGAAGGAACAAAGCGAATTGGCTCCTATTGTTAAGGCATATCAGGAGTATAAGAAGCATAAGGAGAATATTGAGGATTCGCTGGCACTTCTAGAGGAGGAAAGTGACGAGGAAATGCGTGAACTTGCCAAGGAAGAGCTTAATGATTCTAAGAAAAGGGTAGAGGAGCTAGAAGAAGAGCTTAAGATATTGCTTCTTCCTAAGGATCCTAATGATGATAAGAACGTAGTTGTTGAGATAAGGTCGGCAGCAGGTGGCGATGAATCGGCACTATTTGCGGCTGAATTATACCGTATGTATACACATTACGCTGAAGGCAGAGGCTGGAAGGTTGAATTAGCTGAACTTGAAGAGATCGGAATTGGTGGAATTAAGTTCGTATCCTTTATTGTCAATGGTGACGGAGCATATTCTGTTCTAAAATACGAATCAGGTGTTCACAGAGTACAGAGAGTACCTAAGACAGAATCTGGTGGAAGAATCCATACTTCAACTGCTACAGTATCAGTTATGCCTGAGGCAGAAGAGATTGATATTGAGATTGATGAGAAGGATATAAGAATTGATGTTATGCGTGCATCAGGAAATGGTGGACAGTGCGTAAATACAACAGATTCGGCGGTCAGACTAACTTATTATCCAGAGAATATTGTTATCTATTCTCAGACAGAGAAATCACAGCTGCAAAATAAGAATAAGGCTTACGCTTTACTTAGAACTAAGCTATACGATTTACAGATGCAGCGTAAGATTGCTGAGGAATCGGCAGAGAAGCTAAGCCAGATTGGTACTGGAGACCGTTCTGAGAAGATAAGAACCTACAATTTCCCAGACGGAAGGGTAACGGACCACAGAATCAACCTTACTTTATACAAGTTAGATAAGATTCTTAATGGAGATTTGCAGGAGATTATTGATGCATTAATAGCAGCAGATCAGGCTGCTAAACTTCTTAAGATGAATGAAAGTGCGTAAATTATTATGCTCCCTACTACAAGGTCTGTACGCTCATAAAGAAAATCGCTTTACAGACCTTGTAGTAAAGGGAGCGTAAATGAATTGTACGCTTATAGAATTTGTGCTATAATAGCATAGATTGAGAATTGAGATTATATGGAGGCATGAGTTATGGCTGAAGATAGTATGGTATTTATGGTTAATGAAGGTGTTAGTGTAGCTGGAGAGGTAATGTCTATTATTGCGGGACTTTCTGCTACTGAGATAGATGGAGTAGATTCTCTTGCTGGTAATCTTACTAATGATATGATTACTAAGTCCAGCCCAAGCAAGCTGGCGAAGGGTGTTAGAATCATTGGTGATGACAATAATAACATTAAGATTAAGATGGCTCTTAACTTAAGCTACGGATATGAGATTCCTAAGCTATGTGAGCAGGTTCAAGAGAAGGTTAAGTCTACAATTGAGAGCATGACTGGTATGAATGTTGGAAGTATTGATATCAAGATTGCCAGTGTAATTAACGAGACAGATTAATCTATATTTAGTTTCACATTTACAGTCAAATAATGTATAATTTAGGGTGTCGTATGGCACCCTATTTTAGTACCTTTTAAGGAGGCATATTTATGTCGAAGCGACAATTTAGAATCGAAGTGTTCAAAGGTGTATTTTCATCGGCATTCTATGATGATGAAGAGAAGGAGACTCAGCTTGAGCAGCTCTTCAATCAGGATGTTCAATATGACAAGCTTGCATTAAGCGAGAAGGAAAGTAAGGAAGCTAATGCAAAATGTCAGGATATACTTGAGAATATAAGTGATATAGACAAAGCAATTGAGAAAGCCCTTGATAATTGGAGTATTAATCGAATCGGCAAGGTGGAGCTTGCAATTCTTCGCGTTGCCGTATATGAGATACAATACGACAAGCTAGAGCCTGCAATTGCAATTAATGAGGCAGTAGAGATTGCCAAGGAATACGGAGGCGACAAGTCAGGAGCCTTTGTAAATGGCATATTAGCTAAAATTGCTAATTGATTGATTTAGACTATAGGGAGAGTAATGGCTAAGATATGGCTAAGGATGTATTCAGTGTAAGCGAAGTTAACAATTACATAAGTGGTATGTTCGAAAATGACTTTATGCTTAAGAATATATGTATTAGCGGAGAGGTGTCGAATATCACCTATCATACCAGTGGTCATATATATTTTACTCTTAAGGATGAGGATTCCCAATTATCTGGTGTAATGTTTAAGAATAATAGAGCCAGAGGACTCGCATTTCCCTTGAAGACAGGAGATAGCGTTCTTGTTACAGGCAGGATAAATGTGTATGCTGCCAGAGGCCAATATCAGATATATGCTACAAGATTTGAGCAGGCGGGAATTGGTCAGTTATATCAGAAGTTCGAAGAACTCAAGGCGAAGTTTCAGGAAATGGGGATGTTCGATGAGTCTTATAAGAGACTGATTCCGAGATTTGCAACTAGAATTGGTATTGTAACAGCATCTACAGGAGCAGCTATTCACGACATAATAACTACTTCTACAAGAAGGAATCCACATGTACAGTTGACTTTGTGTCCGGCCCAGGTTCAGGGCGAGGGGGCAGCAGAATCAATCGCAGAAGGTATAGAAAGACTTGATGAATTAAACCTTGATTTAATAATAGTTGGGCGAGGCGGAGGCTCAATAGAAGATTTATGGGCCTTCAATGAAGAAGCAGTTGCAAGAGCAATATTCGCCTGCGACACACCTATCATTAGTGCAGTAGGTCATGAGCCGGATTATACAATTGCAGATTATGTGGCAGACCTTAGAGCACCTACCCCAACGGCTGCAGCAGAGCTTGCAGTATTTGAATACGACGCTTTTATTGATGAGTTGAGCAATATTGAATCTAGATTATATAATGCTTTCTCCAACAACTACGAAAAAAATAAAAACAGATTAGAGTTAATTAGGAATAGATTAGGTGCCTTAAGTCCCGATAATGTGTTGACGCAGTATCAGATGAGGTTATCTGAGATATCGAATCGACTAGAGGATAATATCAATAAGTCAATTACACTTTCAAGGCACAGATTAGAAAACGGGGCTAATAAGCTAGATGGCCTTTCCCCAGCGAAGAAGCTGTCATCAGGCTTTTCCTATGTTGTAGATGATAAGGGGAATAATATTACCAAGGCATCACAGTTTGATGTGGATGATGAATGTAAGATATATTTTAGTGAAGGAAGCATAAGGACCAAGGTTGTAGAGGTTCAGAAATAACAACAATCCTCGAAGATTGGTATTTGCACAGATTAAATTTTAGATAAGGAGTAATAATGGCTAAGACATTAGAGGACGATTTTCAAGAATTAGAAGATATAATTGCCAAGATGGAAGAAGAAGGTGTTCCCCTAGAGGAATCCTTCAAATTATATGAAAAAGGCATGAAGAAGCTAAAGAGCGCTAATGAGAAGATTGCAGCAGTAGAGAAGAAGGTTGTTGAGTTACAAGAAGATGGACGAATTAAAGATTATTGAAAAAATAATAAGTGAATACATGCCTAAGGAGGATGGACTTCAAAAGACCATTTTCGAGGGAATGAATTATGCCGTATCTGCAGGAGGCAAGCGCATTAGACCTATTCTGATGTACGAGACCTATAAGTTGTTTGGAGGTAACGGTGACGTAATCAAGCCATTTATGGCGGCTATTGAGATGATTCATACATATTCCCTTGTGCATGATGATATGCCCTGTGTTGATAATGATGATATGCGTCGCGGCAAACCTACGACTCATATTGTGTATGGCGAGACAATGGGGCTTTTTGTTGGAGATGGACTGCTTAATTTAGCATTTGAGACAATAGCTAATGGCATGGATTATGTAGATACAGCCGATTCGAAGCAGGTTGAAGCCTATAAAGAGGCATTTAAGTATATTAGTAAATGTGCAGGAAGCTTCGGAATGCTTGCAGGACAGGTTGTTGATAAGGAGTCGGAGGACAAAGAAGATATCGACCTTGATACAATTATGTACCTATATGAGAAGAAGACAGGGGAATTGCTAAGGGCCTCAATGGTAGTAGGTGCAATACTTGCAGGCGCTGACAAGACTGATGTTGACATAATTGAGAAGGTTGCAACTAATGTGGGAATCGCATTTCAGATTCAAGACGACATATTAGATGTTATTGGCACTGAAGAGGAGCTAGGTAAGCCAATTGGCTCTGATGAGAGGAACAATAAATCTACCTATGTTGCCCATGTGGGCTTAGAGGAGTCTAAGGAAGAAGTAAAGAGGCTTACTAATGAAGCTATTGAACTTCTAAGTGAGATTGATGGCAAGAATGAATTCTTAGAGGAATTCTTAACATTTCTTATAAATAGAAAAAAATAAAAAGAGAGCAAGGGTATGGTATTAGATAAGATTAATGGACCTAATGATATTAAGAAATTAGATCCGGAGGAAGTTATACAATTAAGCTATGAGATAAGGGAGTTCCTTATCAATAAACTATCGAAGACTGGGGGACACGTTGCCTCTAATCTTGGAGTTATCGAGCTTACTATAGCAATTCACCTAATATGTGATTTGCCTAAGGATAAGATTATATGGGATGTGGGACACCAAAGCTACACTCATAAGATTCTTACTGGCCGTAAGGAAGGGTTCGATAATCTAAGACAGTTCGGTGGTATGAGCGGATTTCCGAAGAGGTCAGAAAGCGACTGTGATGTCTTTGATACAGGTCATTCAACAACTTCTATTTCTGCGGCCCTTGGTATGGCTTGGGCAAGAGAGATGAAGAATGAGGATTATAAGATATTTGCAGTTATAGGGGACGGCTCTATGACTGGGGGAATGTCCTTCGAGGCTTTGAATAACGCTGCTGAGCTTAAGAAGAATATCGTTATTATTCTCAACGACAACGAAATGTCAATATCTAAGAATGTTGGTGGTGTTAGCGAGCACCTTAGCAAGCTTAGAACCAGTGATAATTATATGGGACTTAAGGAAGATGTTATGGGCTCCCTTGAGAAGATTCCTGTATATGGTGAGAAGATTATCAAGCAGATTCAGAAGACTAAGAGCGGTATTAAGGCTCTTATGATTCCTGGTATGATGTACGAGGAAATGGGAATAATGTACATCGGACCAATAGATGGCCATAATATTAACAATATGGTAAAGGTGCTTTCAGAAGCATCAAGATATCAGGGACCGGTTATCGTTCATGTGAGAACGAAGAAGGGTAGGGGCTTTGTGCCTGCCGAGAGGCATCCGTCAAGATTCCATGGTTCTGGACCATTTGACTTAGAGAAGGGTCTGCCACTTAATCCAAGTAAGCCTTCTTATACTGACATTTTCTCTACTGTTATGCGTAAAATGGGTGACAGAGATAGAGATATCGTTGCAATTACAGCGGCTATGGCAGATGGAACTGGATTAAAGCGCTTCTCTAATATGTTCCCTGACAGATTCTTTGATGTGGGAATTGCCGAGCAGCACGCTGTGACATTTGCAGCAGGATTAGCGACACAAGGATTTAAGCCAATATTCGCTGTGTATTCATCCTTCCTGCAGAGGGCATATGACCAGATGATGCATGATGTATGTATGCAGAAGCTTCATGTGGTATTTGCTGTCGATAGAGCAGGACTAGTTGGTGCTGATGGTATGACTCATCATGGAGCATTTGACTTGTCATATATGTGCCAGATGCCTAATATGGTGGTTATGGCGCCGAAGAATAAGTGGGAATTATCAGATATGGTGAAGTTCGCCTTCAAGTACGACGGTCCTATTGCTATTAGGTACCCTCGTGGCGAGGCTTATTCTAAGTATAAGGAATTCAGGGCTCCTGTTAGTCTTGGCAAATGTGAAGAAATCTTTAAAGGTGACAAGGTGCTTCTATTCGCAATAGGAACCATGTTCAAGAATGCAATCGAGGTTGGTAAGCTTATGAAGGAGGATATAGGGCAGCCAACTATTGTTAATGTAAGATTTGCCAAGCCTCTCGATGAAGAATATCTCATTAAGGAAGCTAATAATTATAAATGTATTGTTACTATGGAAGATAATGTGTCTATAGGCGGAATGGGTGAGCGAGTTAATAATATCCTCTATAAAAATGGTTTTAAGGGCGAGATTATTAACATTTCCCTGCCAGATGAATTCGTAGAGCATGGTAGTGTTGGGGAGTTGCAGAAGTCCCTAGGTATGGACCCTGAGTCTATATATGATAAGATTAAGGATGCATTACCATGAAGGAAAGATTAGATATATTAGTGGTAAATCGAGGCCTGGCACCTTCTCGGGAGAAGGCTAAGGCAATGATAATGGCTGGCAATATCTTCGTAGGCAATGAGAGAGAAGACAAGCCTGGTAGTAAATTCGACGAGGATGCAGAGATTACAGTCCATGGCAAGACACTTCCTTATGTAAGTCGAGGTGGATTGAAGCTTGAGAAGGCAATTGATTCCTTCGACATCAAGCTGGATGGACTTATATGTATGGATATAGGTGCTTCTACAGGAGGATTTACTGACTGTATGCTACAAAATGGCGCATCAAAGGTCTATTCTGTCGATGTTGGCTATGGCCAATTTGACTGGAAGCTTAGAAATGATGAACGCGTTGTATGCATGGAGAAGACTAATATCAGATATGTGACGCCAGACGATATTGATGATGTATTAGACTTTGCAAGCTGTGATGTATCCTTTATTTCTCTAACCAAGGTGCTTCCGGCAGCCTATAATCTCCTAAAAGAAGATGGCAGAATGGTATGCTTAATTAAGCCACAATTCGAGGCTGGCAAGGAGAAGGTTGGTAAGAAGGGAGTTGTAAGAGACCCTAAGGTACATCTGGAAGTTATAGAGAGAATCCTTGATTATTCGACTGATAATGGATTTGTTATATTAGGACTTAATTATTCTCCAATAAAAGGACCAGAGGGGAATATAGAGTATCTTGTATATATTAAGAAAAGTGAAGACAAGGTTGACTGGCATGAAAGTATTGATGCCGAAAATATAGTTGATATGGCGAACGGTAGTCTATAGTCAACCTAAGCGAGAAGGAAGTTATGAAGAAGTATTATATTGTTGTAAGAGACAATCACAGAGACAAGATTAGCTTGGCAGAGCAGATTAAGAAGACTGTAATAAGTAAGGGAGGAACCTGCGATTATTCTGTCCTTGGAACTCCTTATGAAGTACCTAGGGATACTGAGTGCATTCTTGCAATTGGTGGCGATGGTACGGTAATTCGTGCTGCCCAGAATAGCTTTGGTCTGGATATCCCACTTCTTGGAATTAATTATGGTCATATGGGATATCTGTGTGATTTGGACAAGGATAGCGTATTTTCAGCCCTTGGCAGACTCTTTAATGACGATTATGACATAGAAGAGAGAATGATGCTTAAGGGATATATTAGTCCTTCTGAAGAAAAAGTTAACTCAACTCCGGCACTTAATGATATAATAATAAGGTCTACTGAGAATCAGCATGTAACAAGGCTGTCAGTATACGTTAATGATCAGTATCTATTTGCATACGATTGTGATGGAATAATCATATCTACACCTACGGGTTCTACGGCGTATAATCTGTCGGCTCATGGACCAATTGTTAATCCTGAGACGTCATTAATTCTTCTTACCCCTATCAACCCACATACTCTGAATGCCAGAAGTATTGTACTAGATAGTGAAGATGTGGTATCAGTGAAGCTGATTCCTAGAAATCACGATAATGATGAGAAGGCCTTAGTGTCATTTGACGGAAGACACAGGAGATATTTGAGAGAGGATGAGAAGCTTATTGTATCTAAGACTGATGAGGTTGCCAAGATGGTAATGCTTAGCAAAGAGAATTTCTTAGATAGAATTAGAAGCAAGATGCAGGCGTAGTCAGCTTGAAGGCAGGTATCTATTATGAACGATAGACAAGAGAAGATATTAGATATAATTATAAATAAGTCAATTGAGACTCAGGAGGAGCTTACCAGCGAGCTTAAGAAGGAAGGCTTCGACGTGACTCAGGCCACAGTTTCTCGCGACATTCGCAAGATGAAGCTTACGAAAGTAGCTGATTTTTCAGGCCATCTTCGTTATGTTGCCTATTCTAAGACAAGCGAGGACTTAGATGAGAAGTATATCAGAATCCTAAGAGATGGTTTCATCTCCATGGATAATGCTCAGAATATATTAGTTATTAAGACAGTATCAGGTATGGCAATGGCTGTAGCAGCGGCCCTAGACCATATTAAGTTCAATGAGATAGTAGGCTCTATTGCCGGAGACGACACAATTATGTGCGCCGTTAGGAGTACAGGAGATGTGACAAATGTTATGAGTCGCCTTCGTAGAATATTAGACCACTGATATTTGTATTCTTTGAAATGTCAAGATTCTCTAGTAAGGAGTACATATGTTAGTATATTTACACGTGAAAAACTTAGCCCTAATCGATGAGGAGGAGATTGAGTTTACAGGGGGACTCAATATCTTATCTGGTGAGACGGGTGCAGGCAAATCAATTATTTTAGGAGCGCTGAATCTTGCATTAGGCGAGAAGGTTCCTAAGGAAATGTTACGAGATGAGACTAAGGATGGAATTGTTGAAGTAACATTTACCATAACTAATGAGGAGCAAAGAGAAGCACTTAGAAGGCTTGATATAACCTTCGATGATGAGGTTATATTATCCAGAAAAATCACAGAATCTCGTTCTGTAGCGAAGATTAATGGAGAGATGATTCCAGCCGACAAGTTGAAAGAGGTTGGCTCATTCTTTATTGACATCTACGGACAAAGTGAGCATCAGACTCTTACCGATAAGAGAAAGCACCTTGCAATGCTTGATGAGTATGGAAGAGAGCAAATCGAGCCTATTAAGGAGGAGCTTAGTGTAGTCTATAAGGAATACAATAAGCTAAGGGATGAGTATGATGAGGCTCTTCACGCTAACGACAATCGTGACAGGGATATAGAATTCCTAAAGCACGAAATCGAAGAGATTGAAAATGCTAATGTGAAGGTTGGCGAGGATGAGGATCTTGAAGAAGAATACAAGCTCATGTCTAACGCAGAACGTATTGTATCTAACTGCAATGAGGCGTATAATGATACTGCTGTAGGCGATGGCGTATCAGACAGGATTGGAAGAGCAATCAGAAGCCTTCGAAGTGTCAGCGAATACGACGAGAGGGTAGAACAGCTTGCAAGCATGCTTGACGATGCTGAGAGTATCGTAAGTGATTTCAATAGAGAATTATCGGATTATATGTCCGAGATGGACTTTGATGATAGCGCATTTAGGGAGATTGAGGCTAGACTTGATACACTTAATACGCTTAAGCAGAAGTATGGTCCAACTCTAGAAAATGTTATTGAAGGTCTTGAACTTAGATGTGATAAGCTTAAGAAACTTGAGGATTACGACAGATATCTAGAGAAATTAAAAGAAGAATTAAGTAATAGCGAAGACAAATTACTTGATATATGTCATAAGCTTACTGCTGTTAGAAAAGAGTATTCCTATGATCTGTTACCTAAGGTTAGAGATGCTTTATCAGATTTGAATTTCTTAGATGTGGAATTCGATATGTATTTTACTGAACTTGACAAGCCTACATCTAATGGAATTGATGAAGCACAGTTTATTATAAGCACTAACCCTGGTGAGCCAATGAAGCCACTTAAGGACATTGCCTCAGGTGGTGAAATGTCAAGAATTATGCTTGCACTTAAAACAGTACTTGTAAGTGCTGATAATATTGATACAATGATATTTGATGAGATTGATGCTGGTATTAGTGGTAGAACAGCACAGGCCTTGTCAGAGAAACTAAGTGTTGTGGCGAGAAACAAGCAGGTAATATGTATTACACATTTGCCACAGGTTGCAGCCATGGCTGATAAGCACTTCCTTATTGAGAAGAGTGTTGTCGGTAATAAGACAGTATCTTCTATCACTAAGATGGATGAGGAGGAGCGAATTAATGAACTTGCAAGAATGCTATCAGGATCTACAGTAAGTCCTGCAGTTCTTGCTAATGCTAGAGAGATGATTGATTACGCACAGGATTTTAAGGGAAGGTAGTTATGAGTTTTTTCAAAAAGAAGATCAAAGGCGAAGAGAGCGAAGTTGATTATAGTATTGATTATGAATCCTTAGAAGGACACTCGAATCGGTTTACGGTAAGGTGTCTTCTAATTACATATTTTTTCATGGCTTTTATGTGGCTATTGGATTTGCTTGGAATATTCATAGTTGATAAAGGTCTTATGAACTATGGATTCTTCCTGCTGTCATTCCTTGTGCTCTTACTTATAGCTATATGTAA
>ONCT01000016.1 GCA_900316395.1 uncultured Lachnospiraceae bacterium
AGCAAGTCCATCATATACCTTCTTATCGTATATTTATAATCAATAAAATTGTAGAATTCTACATTTTTAGCGATTACTTAAATCAACCAACCTTTTATTCATTCGTCTCTACTTTCTTAATTGCAGCGCTAACGTCCTTGGATAATTCCATCTTTTGGAAGTCAGAATTATTAGTTAGAATCATATCAAATCCCGGAGTTGTATCATATTCTACAGTTGCTTTATCGAATTTTAGCTCAAGAATATGACCACCCTTAGTCTTATCATCAGATATAAAATGGAAATGCCAGCCTGGAGTATTTAGACCGCCCATATAATCAGGGCAATATAATGCAACAACTGTACCATTTATATTGTCATAAGTAAATTCTCTCTGATCTGTCTTAAGTGCCTCATCAAGTGTCCTATAAGGTTTCTCCTGCTTCAATTCGCTACGAACATTCATCTGATTGAATGTACCTTTTATTTTCACGAAATAGAACATGTTCTTTCCATTCTTATCAACTATATCATTTAGCTTTCCCTTTAAAGCATTAATATCATTGACTCCAGAGAGCTCCTCACTTCCGTCCTTATCAAAGAAAGTAACATTAGAAAACGGTATGGTCTCCTCATCACTTGCCTCTTTAACAGAGCCATCACCAAGGGCCTGATATACCTTTCCATCAAGCACAATCATCTCACCATTAACACCCTCAAATGTCCCGATGCCTATATCTCCATGCTTCTTAAGTTCACTTGTCTTAATGATGCCATCATAGTATCCTTGTGTTAATGACTGCAACAACGCAACCTGATAAATTGTCTCCCTATCAGCCTCTGATTGCTTTGTAGAACAAGCGCATAAAGATACCATCATTACCACTACTATAACAATAGCTATCTTACTTTTTGCTCCATTCAAGAATTTCATTACTATTATCCTCCTCGTCTTTTTATATATAATCATAATCCGTCGTATCTGTATGTATTATAGGCAGCTCCTATGAATTCTGGTCACGAGCGGCAACGATTTCCAAGAGATAACGGGGAGTAAAATACTTCTCCATGAACTGATAATAATCAATCAAAGGAAGCACGGCCTTGTACTGGTCTGATAAAAGGTCATGTTCTATATGCATGTTATCAGGTCCGGCAATGTTCATGACATTCTGATCCTCGGCCGAGTAGGCCTTCCATTCAACAGTGTCTGTCGAAGGATTGCCACAGCGTGCAAAATTAGTCCACATCTGTTGAACGGTCGTGAAAATCTCTTCAGGAATATTCGTACCGTTAAAAGCACTATCCGTACCGACGCAGCGAAGGTCAAATACGAACAAAAGCTCTACAGAATGGGCTGCTCCCACATCCGGATTGCTACCCGGATATGACCAATAGTAGCTGTATGTCTTGTTGAATGCACTCTGAACATCCAGCTGCTGGAGCATAGGGATTCTGAACATAAGCTCATTAATTAACTCAGTCTCAATAAGTCCTGGCTCCTGAGTTCTGCATACTCGTTTAAATTCTTCATAATACTTCTTGTCTTCTTCTTTTAAGTAGGTTGCTGCGTCACCTACGCTACGCTTGGCAAACAACTTCTGCTCTTCTAAGTTCAAAGAAGGGCCTTCGCCCATGAAAAGCCTTGCCTCATCAGCAGTGCTACCTGCCATGATGGTTATGTGCTTCGCATAACCCTTCCTGTATAATTCGATAGGCGCCTCAGGAAGCACCTCTGTCCCATAATAAGGACATGACGTAAAATTGCCAACTGCATTTACATACGCCTCCTGGAGTTTCTCTTCACTTAGTGCCATAATATCATCCATTGTCTTGGCGCCAGTGTATTCAAGTAAAGCCCTGGTCTTATTCTGTGCGGATTCACATTCAACCGGAAATGCCAATGTGGTAGAACCGCTCTGAGCAATAACCTTCTGGAAATACTGGTTCGCCTCCTTCATAACTGGAAGAATTGAAACTGAACCGCCACCAGCGCTTTGTCCAAAGATAGTCACATTGTCAGGGTCTCCACCGAAAGCGGCTATGTTCTCGTGTATCCACCTAAGTGCCATAGCCTGGTCAAGTAAACCGTTGCAAGGCGCCGTCTTGAAACCATCACCACCAGGCACAGATGAGAAGTCCATGAATCCATACATATTCAGGCGGTAATTGATAGTCACCAGTATGATGTCGCTCTGCCTCTGGACGAGGTTGGCTCCGCTGTAGGATGCCTGGGAACCCGAGCCTACAACATACGCTCCACCATGAATCCAGAACATTACTGGCTTCTTCTTCGTCTTATCGTCTTCGTTGAGCCAGATGTTCAGATAGAGGCAGTCCTCTGACATAATTCTCTGAACACAATCATCGTAGCCTAGTCCACCATAAGCAGTCTTGCCATAGTACTTAGCCTCGAAGATGCCATCATTCTTATCTACGTACTCTGGTGCCTTAAAGCGGCGCTCACCTACAGGCGGCTTCGCATAAGGGATTCCCAGCCATGATGCAACTCCATGTTCCTCGGTTCCGACAAAGGTTCCATTTACACACTTTACAGCATGATCCTTGTCGTAGTCTCCTGTAATCTCACTGTTCAAGGTCTCGTACATCTCTAAACGCATTAAATCCTTGAATTCCCTTTTTCCAACACTCATAATTATACCTCCTTTATAGTTGAGTCAACGGTAGCCTCTCTAGACTATTCATGAATAATTATATCGTTTCCTATACGCAATCAGACATGAGATTGTAAGTATCATAGCACAAAACTCTGCTGCTATTACCGACATCCAAACCCCTATCAAGCCAAAAAGTATAGGTAGAACAAGCACAAACATAACCTGCAATACTAACACCCTTAAGAATGATATCAGTGCTGATATGAGACCATTGTTAAGGGCCGTAAATAACGCCGAACCAAATATATTAACACCTGCAAACAAATAGCATAAACAATAAATCCTTATTGCAGTCGTAGTCATTTCAAGAAGAGATTCATTATCTCCTACGAAAATCATAGCAAGAGGTCTGGCAAATATTAAGGATACTGCCACCACAATAATTGATGCTATAATTATTATTCTCATACTACGCTTAAAAACATTCTTTAGTTCAGATGTGTTCTTCGCTCCATAATTATAGCCACAAATAGGCGACGCTCCCATGGAATATCCGAAGAAGAATCCCACAAATACATAAGACAGATACATTATGACACCGTATGCCGCAACACCATCCTGACCTGCGTATTTCATTAACTGGTAATTATAAAGCATACTTACAATAGAAAGTGAAACCTCCGTCAGGAATTCGGAAGAGCCATTTGTAATAACCTTAATTAAATCTCTACCATACCATTTTGCCTTGCCTAGCTTTAATAAAGAGGAATTAGGCACTGCAAAATATATTAAAGGAATTACACCACCAACTACACTTCCAGCTATAGTTGCATAAGCAGCACCATCCAGTCCCAAATTAAGGACACCCACAAGGAGCCAGTCAAGGACTATATTAGTAACCCCTGCAGCTATAGTGACTACAAGACCCAGCTTAGGCTTCTCTGATACAATACAGAAGCTTTGAAACTCATATTGCAAAATAAGAGGTATTGAACCCATAAAGCATATCCTTGCATATCTCACACAGAAAGGCAGCATCTCTTCATCTGCTCCAAGCAAAAGCGCCATTGGCTCAGCAAATATAAAGCCTATAACACTTACAATCGCACCTAGTGCAATCATTATATATACTACAAGAGAGAATATCTCATTTGCCTTCTTCCTGTCTCCTGCCCCTAGGGTAACTGCAACTAAAGCACTTCCACCGACGCCGAACATTGTTCCAAACGCCAAGAATATAAGGACATACGGCAAAATAAGATTCAATGCTGCAAATGGTGTCTCGCCAACATAATTGGCAACAAAGAAACCATCAACTACTCCGTATATTGATGTGAAAATCATCATAGCTACAGATGGCAATGTAAATCTAAGTAATCTTCCATATGTAAAATGATCTGATAATTTGATTTTTTTACTACTTACTACTTCTGTTTCCATATCTCCCTCTTATTTCTACACATCTAATCGCTGTTTTTTTACAAGCTCTGCGAAAACGCCATCTTTTTCTATAAGCTCTTCATATGTTCCTTCTTCGCAGATTCTTCCCTCATCTAATACCAGTATTCTGTCGCAGTTTTGTACTGTAGAGAGACGATGGGCAATGGCAATTCTGGTACAATTCAGCTTATCTAAAGAATTAGCAACTGCCTGTTGTGTAATATTATCTAAGGCACTTGTTGCCTCATCAAGTATCATAATCTTACGCTTAGAGCATACTGCTCTTGCAATTATAAGACGTTGTCTCTGGCCACCTGATACACCGCCTCCGCGTTCAGACACCAAGGTCTCCATACCCATAGGCATTGCTCTAATATCATCTGCAATTCCAGCAATTTCTGCGGCTTCCCATGCCTCCTCTAAGGTTGCATTAGGATTTGCCAGAGTAATGTTCTCGAAGATATCTCCCTTTAATAACTTCGCATCCTGCATAACCATGCTGATTCCATTCTGACGAATAGAACGAAGATTAACACAAGATAAATCATACTCGCCGAACATTATATTGCCTGCGCTTGGTTTCTCAAATCCAAGGAGCAGCCTCATTAATGTACTCTTGCCACAGCCTGACTTTCCAACTATGGCTACATATTCCCCAGGCTTGATGTTAAATGAAATGTTATTAATAACCCATGGTGTCTCCTCACTATAGCGGAAGGATAAACCATTTACATCAACACTTCCATCCACGTTTTCTACTGATGGTTTCTCATCGTCACATTCAGGAGCAGCATTAAGTATTGGCGCCAAATGTCCAAACTTAGGATACGATCTCACCATAGATGCTATAAAAGTCAAGAACAAAACAATGGAAGCATTTATCTGACCAAACGCTGTATTAAATGCCATAAAGTTCGCGGTAGAATATCCTGTGTCCATGGCACTAATATAAATATATACAGTTCCTATCATTCCGATTAGTACCACGAAGGCATCCATGCAGTAGAGATACTTAGGGCGGTTAAATGCAGCCCTGGCATATTCTGAGAATCTGCTTGCCCACTTTGAAAAGGCACGGTCCTCAGCACCTGCTAACTTTATCTTCTGAATACCACCTAATAGAGTAGCTATTGTTCCAGAAGCTTTAGTATTAGCTTCAACTACCTCAACCTCTCTTTTCATCAATTCACGTAATATAAAAACAATAACAAGAACCTGCGCTACGATGATTCCTATGGCTACAGGTAGTAGCGAAGATGCATAATATACAATCTGATAAAAATATACAACACTAAGAACCAATGTAAGTCCACCGCCTAATATACCTTTAACCATAGAATCTATCATACGCCATATATTATTAATACGCGTAGCCAGATTACCTGCACTGTAGTCTTTAAAAAACGATGTTGGAAGAAGCATCACTCTTGCAAAAACAGCAGCCTCAGCAAAATTTCCCATTTTGATGGCAATCCTGTTCATGACT
This sequence comes from uncultured Lachnospiraceae bacterium, assembly GCA_900316395.1. Taxonomy (GTDB): domain Bacteria; phylum Bacillota; class Clostridia; order Lachnospirales; family Lachnospiraceae; genus RUG191. Next base: position 5,524 of record ONCT01000016.1, read on the forward strand.
AAGTTCTTATTCATTTTAAATAGCAATGTTCCCACAGCTACACCTAATAGCAATCCTGCTATAGGCAATATAAGACTGGTCTGACCGGAAGGCGCCACCTCACCATATGCCCATGATGATGCAACAGCAGGTAATAATCCCACCAATGCAGAAATTAGCGCCGAAAGAAATACCTTAATAAAGTCCCCTTTATCTAATGCCTTGAACAAGAACTGTACAAATTCTTTTACTTCTAAGGAACGGGCGGGAAGAACAGGATAGAATAATTCTGCCTTCTCCTCTAAATACCCTTCCGTTTTTTTGTTAATTTTAACATTCTCACCAGTTAAAGGATCTTTATAATGATATCCCCCAGAATACCTTGGCAGCAAGGCCACAACCTCGCCATTTTTAAGCTTTCCTAAATAAGCCCCAAATGCATCCTTGTACCATCCTTTTTCAAGCCTTACCGTTCGATGCATAACACCTGAAGGGCGGCACATATATTCAATACGCTCTTCTAAATCCGTAACACCATCAGGAACAACACCAGGGGTGGCCTGACTATAACGCAGACAGGCTCTTACGGCACCATCTGCCATCTCTAAATCATCTGCTCCGAAGAGACTAAGTATTCTATCATCACCAACACTTGCAGCCAGCTTTTCGTAGCCACTTCTAAGACTCTCACGATTCAGTTGATCTCTATTTTTCATCTGTAAGCTAATATCTTTCATACTCTTTTACTCACTCTTTACTAATCGAGAATACATACCATCTAATTCCATAAGCTCTTCATGTGTACCTTCTTCTACGATATCTCCTGCCTTAAGAACGTAAATCTTATCAGCGTCTCGTATCGTACTTAGTCGATGAGCCACAACAACAGTAGTAATGCCTCGTTTTCTCACATTATTCATAACCTCATCTTCAGTTTCAGCATCCAGTGCACTAGTTGCCTCATCAAGAACTAATATAGACGGTTCAATAGCAAGCGCTCTGGCTATCTCCATACGCTGAAGCTGTCCACCAGAATAGTTCTTACCTCCTGGCTGCAGGACGGCTGCATATCCACCCTTTCTGGAAGCTATCTCATCATGAATTCTTGCATCCTGACACGCTCTAACTACCTCTGCCTCCTCAATAGTGGTATCCCAGAAACGAATATTGTCAGAAATAGGGTCATCAAAAACCATAATGTCCTGATCAACGATAGCTAAGGAGCTCTTTAACTGTTGTTTTGGAATATCAGATAGTTTTTTTCCATCCAGCAAAACCTCTCCTGACCAAGGCTTATACAAGCCAGAAAGTAACTTTCCAAGAGTCGATTTACCACTACCACTGGCTCCAACTAAGGCAACCTTGCTTCCCGGCTCTATATGAATACTCATATTCTTAATCAATGGTTTTCCCTTAGTTGAATAGCCAAATGTAATATCCTTAAACTCAATATCTCCCTTTAGCTTATCTAGATTCTCCCACTCTTCGTCAGTTAAATCCCTCGTATTTTCCTCAACATCCACAGGATTACTCATTACATCCTCTACACGTTCCATCTGAACCTGCATTTCCTGAATGGTCTGTCCCATAGTAATCATTTCATTTACTGGTTTTGTAAATGCTGTGAGAAGACCTGTAAAGGCAAGTAATGTACCTGGTGTAAACTGACCGTCTATAATCAACTTTACTCCAAAACCGAAAACTGTTATGTTAGTAATCTCCGTCAGTAATGAAGGTATAAACGCCATAGTTTCATTGAGCCAGCATAGCGTCACATCACCTGCTGTAACTTTGGCATGGATATTGGCCCATTTCCTGTAATAAGCATTTTCCGCGCCTGCTGACTTTAATGTCTCAATCATATCAATTCCTGCTAGAGAGGTGGAGTTAAGCTTTCCATATCCAATGGTAATTGTTCTTGTGATATCCACTCTTTTTTTGGAAACCAGCCTTGCCACAATTATATTAAGGGCAACTGTAGACACGCCAAGTAAAGTGAGGAATAAACTATAATAAGACATAACAATTACATATAGAACCAGCATAACAACATTGATTGCTGCTGGTGCCACCTGGGTCATCAAGGTTGTTACTACCATCTGATTCTCCGTCGTCCTCATCTGCAAGTCTCCCACAGACCTTCCAGAATAGTAAGTCATTGGAAGGTGTAGTAGATGCTGAACAAACCTGGAGGAATCAACAACTGCTGAACGACCCTGTACACGCACCATGTAAATCGACCTTATAATCTGCATTACTCCATAGATTACACACAAACCAGATAAGGCTATAACAAATCCCGTTGGAGACGATGTCTCATTCCCGGTAATATAATAATCAACAACTGCCTTTCCTGCAGTGGTAAAAAGAACTGTGGCGATAGATGCTAACGCCGCTGTTGCCAAAACAATAGCCAGTGCAGATTGCAGTCCCTGCAGTCTCTTTATAACAAAGCGAAGGGGACTAGGTTTGCTTCCGCCCTTTTCGAATCTCTCAGTAGGGGAAAAAGTAAGAGTAATACCTCTAAAGCACTTCTCAAGTACTTGTATAGGATAACTGATACTACCTTTGCCTGGGTCATTTACATAAGCATGCTTTCCCCTTATACCCGTAAGAACAACAAAGTGATTGGCATTCCATTGTATAATACATGGGTATGGCTTTTTCTCCTTAAGCTCATCAATACTAAGATTATGTTTCTCAGCCTTCAAACCATATTCTTCAGCCGCCTCTAGTACAGCTTCCGCGCTTGTTCCGTCACGACCTACACCACAAGCTTCACGTAGCTTGTCTAGGGGCTCCCATCTCTCATAATAGGCTAATATCATTGCAAGGGATGCTGCGCCACATTCCACCGCGTCCATTTGCATTATCTGCGGTACTTTTTTTCTGCTAAATAACATAATGCTCCCCCTATTTTTTACCAAAAATCATAGATAGCGGTGTTTTCTGATCAACCGTAATAGTCACCTCTACACTTTTCTTAAGGTCATAATGCTGTGAGTCAGATACGATAACTGGATGTACCATCTTCACATCTCCTGCCAACTGACGTATCTCGAGATCCGTCAAGCCTTCACTCTTATAATTGTCCACGTCAGTTGCCCATTCTTCAACATATAATACAGTTTCAGGATTCCCATCTACATAGGCAAAATCTCCTGGCTTAATTCGAAGAGCCGTATCAGTGTCCACAAAGCAGACGATTCCATCTACACCTGCGGCTCCTTTCTTAGTTATATGGTCTGACACAGAACCATATACAGCCCATGCTATGATTCCCAAAAGAATTGCAACACAAGCTATGATTGATACCCAGATTCCAGGTGTGGTCATACGAAGATATTTATCCAAATCATCTGGGCTCTGCAACCTGTCTAATGCCTTCTTGTCAGAAGGAGCTTTGTTAGTTCCCTTTTCTTTTTTGTCTTGCATACTATTCCTCCTTATATCTAGCTGGCAATCTCTTTCACCATAGCAATTTCCTTAGCATAACCTGCGTCATCATTAGGCGTCTCTAAGATAAATGGTTTGTCCTGCAATAGTGGATGCCTAATAACATTAGATAATGTATCAATTCCAATATGTCCTTCACCTAACTTGGCGTGGCGGTCCTTGTGAGCGCCAAGCTCATTCATACTATCATTAAGGTGAATTGCTTTAAGTCTGTCAATTCCAATTACCTTATCAAATTCATCAAGCACACCATCCAGATTATTAGTAAGGTCGTAACCTGCATCCCAGGTGTGACATGTATCGAAGCACACTCCCAGTCTGTCTGAGAGCTCTACTCTGTCTATTATATATCGAAGCTCTTCAAATGTTCTACCTATTTCGCTTCCTTTTCCTGCCATAGTTTCAAGAAGAACCGTAGTAGTCTTAGCCTCAGGCAGCGCCGTATTAAGTGCTTCTATGATAAATGCACTTCCTTCTTCAACTCCCTGTCCAACGTGAGAGCCTGGATGAAAATTATAATACTGATTAGGGGTATATTCCATCCTCTTCAAATCATCAACGAACATATCTAAGGCGAACTTCCTAATATTCTCCTTATCTGAACACAAATTCATTGTATAGGGCGCGTGTGCCACCAATGTACCGAAATTATTATCCGCCATATATTCTAGTAAAGCGTTAGCGTCGTTTTCATCTATGTCCTTTGCCTTGCCACCGCGAGGGTTTCTTGTAAAAAAAGCAAAGGTGGAGCCACCCAGCTTAGTAGCCATCTTGCCCATAGCCATATACCCCTTCGATGCCGACAGGTGATTACCTATATATATCATATTTACCTCCTACTATACTTCTATGAAGTGTCTAGCACGCATATACAACTTATATGCGTCTAAGTTTCAAGTGTCGGCACGCTCATAAGAAAATCGCGTCGCCGACCTTGACAACTTAGACTTGATATCTAGAGTTAGTTATGCGTGCTAGACACTCTAGAATACTACCTTGAATTCAATGCTATGTGTATCTAATGACCTGGCGCTAATCTTAGCCTTATGGCTCTGTGCAATAGCCTGGACTACTGATAGGCCTATGCCGAAGCCACCAGTCTTAGAGTTACGCGACTCATCCATTCTATAGAACCTTTCGAAGAGCTCGTTATGGCTGCCAACTTCAATCTCATCAACGGAATTACTTACAATTAGCTCCTTGCCCTTCTTAGTCCTGCGAAATGTTACATCAACATTTCCACCATCATTAGAATACTTAAATGTATTATCTATAAGAAGAGACAGCATACGAGATAAGTTCTCCTCGTCACCCTTAATTGTAATGTCAGGCTCGATATCGATGTTATATTCCTTGCCCATCTTAGAAGCGATTGGCTCATAGGATTCGCTTACCTCTTCAAATAGTTCAGAAGCATTGAAGTCAATCATTTCCCTTTCTATAGTTCCTTCATCCATTCTTGATAAGAACACCATCTTCTCTGTAAGAGAAGTCAGCCTGTCAGCCTGCTTATCAATGCTTCTTGTCCACTCGGATTCTCCATCCTCCATCTCTACTATCTCAACATTTGCCTTAATAATAGCCACAGGGGTCTTAAGCTCATGAGAAGCATCCGTAATGAATCGCTTCTGCTTCTCATAGCTTTCGAAGACAGGCTTAAGAAATATCTTCGATAATATTGCAGAGAGAATGAATACAAGAATCTCACCTGCAACAGTTACAAGTATACTTATAAGAAGGAATGACCTAAAGGAAGACAAGTCCCTCTTACAATCTAAGAATATATACATCTTCCCGCCATCCACATCAATACTGCGATACATATAATCATTATACACACCACTTGTGCTGCCTTTGCTATATAGCTCCTTGGCGTAATCAACTGCACTGTCACTTGATATGGCCGCCACATTATCAAGGTTGCTTGACACATAATCGCCATTTTCAGAAAGGGTTATATTAAAATATCTTGATTCAAAGGGCGTCTCTTCATTAATGTTGCCACTACCGCCAACTCCCATTCCGAAGAATCCAGCCTTCTTATCTCTCTTCTGTCCCAGCAGATTATTCTGAGGATTAGCATTCTTATTCATCTGAGTATTATTGCCATCTGGCTTCATAGGCGGCTGCGCCTCACCCATCTGCTGTGGCTCATCCACCTTAGGGAACTTTCCATTATTCTCTGCTAGGATATCCATCTTAGCATTGGCATTACTATACACATTAGAATAATTAACAATATTGATGACACCCATTATAATAAGAAATACTGCAGTAACAGATATCATTATTATAGCTATGAATCTTCGTCTTAAACTCTTAACCATAGTTTCTTCCTATTAACTAACTACTTTTCTTCGTTCTTAATTAGGGAATATCCAATTCCTCTATGGGCCTTAATTGTTATATCTGCCCCTAAGGACTTTAACTTCTTACGAAGGTTAGATACATATACCCACACAACATTAAGCTCTGCTTCAGAATCGTATCCCCATATCTTATCCATAAACTGATCAACAGAAATAATCTGCCCCGGATTAGTTATAAGCATCTCAAGCATCTGAAAATCCTTATTGCCAAGCTTGGCGCTACCCTTAGGTGTAGTCACCTGAAATGTAAGTCTGTCTAATGACACATTTCCGAATTCAAGAGAAGAATCCACAACTTCCTCTCTTCTTCTAGTAAGAGCACGAACCCTGGCTAACAATTCCTTCATTGCAAATGGTTTAGTCAGGTAATCGTCAGCTCCTGCATCAAGCCCCTCTACCCTGTCATCAATCTCTGACTTGGCCGTAAGCAAAAGCACTGGTGTCTTAATCCCTTCAGCCCTGGCCTCCTTAAGAACCTCAACACCACTCATTCCTGGCATCATTATGTCAAGAATAGCTCCGTCATATATATCTGATTCTATATAATCTAATGCATCATTGCCATTATTTACAGCATCTACCGAATAGTTGTTAGATTTAAGAATCTTAACAAGTGCATTAGACATTTCTTCTTCATCTTCTGCTAATAATAACCTCATACTCTACCTCCTAGTGATGATAATACCATAATAAACCATAAATTTTAAATTTTTTTCAAAACTTAAGGTTTTTTTAGTTTCGTTTAAGTTTCGGATTATATACTACAACCATCAAAGGAAAACAAGTTAGTAAACACCTTAAAAAAGGAGTTGATATTATGAAGGATCAAATGACATTCAAAAGATATGAATTAAAATATATGCTCACAATAGAGCAGCAACAAAAAATATTAAAGGCAATGGCCAATCACATGAAGGAAGACCCACATGGTCATAGCACAATCCAGAGTCTTTACTTCGACACACCAGACTTTCTCCTTATTAGAAGGTCAATCGACAAGCCAGCATATAAAGAAAAGCTAAGGCTTAGAAGCTACGGTGTGGCAAATGAAGATACCAAGGTCTTCTTAGAACTCAAGAAGAAATACGACAAGGTTGTATATAAGAGAAGAATTAGTTCAACAGAGTCACAGGCCATTAACATCTTCAAACAAAGCGTAGATGATGAAATCAAAGATTCACAGGTTAAGCGAGAGATTGAGTACGCAAGAGATTATTACAAAGACCTTGCACCAAGAGTTCTCCTCTCATACGAGAGAGATGCTTACTACTCAACAGATGATCCTAACCTCAGAATAACATTTGACTCTAACGTATTATGGAGAGATACAGATGTCAATCTTCATACTGGAATATATGGCAACCCTATACTCCCTAAGGGGTATGTGTTGATGGAGCTTAAGACAGCAGGTGGCCTTCCACTATGGATGACTAAGATCCTCTCAGAAGAGAAGATATATAAGACATCTTTTTCAAAATATGGAACAGCTTATAAGACCATCCTTGCACGAGATGGCAAAGTAAAACAATTTGCTTATAACTATAATTTAGGAATGAAAGGGGTATTTAATTATGTTTAATAGTATTTTTCAATCAGTACTCGATTCGAGTAGCGAAACACTTGATGTTAGCGGATTCATTATCTGCATAGGCGTATCAATATTAATAGGAATTTTCTTAGCATTTATGTATGCTTTCAGAACAAAATATACTAAGAGCTTCGTTATTACCTTAGCAATGCTTCCAGCAGTTGTATGTACCGTAATTATGATGGTAAATGGCAATATCGGAGCAGGAGTTGCAGTAGCAGGTACCTTCAGTCTAGTAAGATTCAGATCAGTACCTGGAAGCGCAAGAGACATAGGCTCAATATTCATGGCAATGGCCGCAGGTCTAATTGCAGGAATGGGCTACTTAGGATTCGCAATTCTATTTACACTTATAATGGGAATTGCACTTATGATATTCACTAACGTTCCATTTGAAATGGGCAAGAAAAGAGATGCAATTGACAAGACTCTCAAGATTACTATACCAGAGGATTTAGATTACTACAGTGTATTTGATGACACATTTGAACAATATACAACAGAGCATTCACTTGTAAGCTCTAAGACAACTAATATGGGCTCAATGTTCAAGCTCATTTACAACATTTCCTTGAAGGACCCATCTAAGGAAAAGGAATTCGTAGATGCCCTTCGCTGCCAAAATGGCAACCTGGAAATTGCCATATCAAGACAGGAGGTAAACAACAATGAATTATAATAGATTAAAAAAAGGGATTGCTGTATTGGCAGTTGGAACTATGCTGACATTTTCCATAGCAGGATGCTCCCTATCAAATAACAATAGTTCAAACACAACTAACACAACTTCAACTACAGTTGAAGCATCTGACTTAAATAACCTGTTCTCTAACAGAGACTTGGATGCAAGCTATGATGCTTCCTCACCAAAGATTACACTGTCAGATTCTTCCATTACTTCTGACTCTAACAGTGCAACTGTAAATGGTAACACAGTTACAATCACTGCTGCTGGAACATATATATTAACTGGTTCTAGCAAGGACGCACAGATCGTAGTCGAAGTAGGTGATACCGACAAAGTACAGCTTGTATTAGATAATGTAACTCTTACCAGCTCACAGGCAACTGCCCTGTTCGTAAAGCAGGCTGACAAGGTATTCATAACACTTGCAGATGGCTCTACTAACTCAATTTCAGTTAGTGCTGACGCTCAGACAATCGACGATGACGAGGTTAACGGCGCTATCTATTCTAGGGATGATATTACAATCAACGGTAATGGTACACTTAATGTTACAAGCGATAAGACAAGCGCAATCGTTGGAAATGATGATGTTAAGCTAGTGAGCGGAACAATCAATGCAACAGGTGGTAAGCATGCCATTAAGGGCAATGATACCATAAGCGTTAAGGATGCCGTTATCACTGCAAATGCTGCTAAGGACGGACTACATTCCGATGGCAATATCAATATTGTTGGTGGAAATGTTAATATAGCTAATTCAAATGAAGGTATAGAGGCTACTATAATTAATATCGCAGGTGGCGATACAACTGTAAATGCAAAGGATGATGGACTTAATGCCACATCTCCTGATTCTAATACAGGTAACGATCCAATGGCAACTGACTCTAATGCAGCCCTTAACATCTCAGGTGGTAAGCTTACAGTAATTGCTGATGGCGATGGACTTGATTCTAACGGCGGATTATACATTTCAGGTGGAGAGACATACGTATCTGGACCAACTAATGATGGCAATACTGCAATGGACTTCAACTCTGAAGCCGTAATAACTGGAGGAACACTTATAGCTGCTGGCTCAAGCGGAATGGTAGAAGCTATATCAGACAAGTCAACTCAGGCAGTTATGACAGTTAATGCAACCTCTAACAGCGGAACAATCAAAGTAACTGACTCTACAGGCGCAGTAGTTGCGGAATACACACCAACAAAATCATATGCATGCGCAACAATTACTTCACCTAACTTAAAGGTTGGGGAGACATATAAGGTATATTGTGGCAGCACATCAGAAGATATCACTCTAAGCAGTACAGTTACAAGTAATGTAACAGCTACCATGGGTGGTGGCATAAAAGGCGGCATGGGCGGTGGACGCGGCCAGATGCAGGCCCCTCCTGATGGTCAAATGCAAGCCCCTCCTGACAGACAGATGCCACAAGGTCAGATGAAGCAGGACAAAGCAAATCGCGGCAACAAGCAGCAAAAGACTACTAATTAACCGCGATAAAAACACTAATATTTTATAAGAGGTTATTCTTAACCTCTTTTTTCATTTCCTCTAGCTGAAGAGCTGTTGTCTTATCTCTGTAATTCTCATGAATAATTCTTAGAAGATAACCCTGTTCTAATGCTATCTGTCTCGACTTCTCATATACAAGCTCGAAGGAGAGCGCTAAGAAACCCACCTTGAAATCTAATGGTGTATGTCTCAAATCTCTTCTTATGGCGTGATGCTCATAGAATGCCTTCATAACCTCAGGCGAGATAGTAGCGTTAAGAAGCTCATCTTCTGTATAGCAATATACGCTTTCAACAGGCTCCTCACAAGCCACTCTGAATATATCAATCTTGTCAGCATCTCGAATGATATTACAATACATGCGCTGCGTCTCGTCTAAGCCTTCAGGCAATTTATATAAGCTATGGTACCTAATAGCATTTTCAATAAAATCCAGAATAATCTTATCTTCGTCACTATAGTCAAGAAATGTATCAAGCAGCTTCTCTTCGAATAACAGCTGACATCCAAGCTCTGCATGGTCAACTGACTTGGCATCTACAAATGTTCCAAAAGCCGAATATTGTATGAATCTTGCCATATCATGCATCATCCCAATAAACCAGCACAAGTCAACCTCGAAATCATCCAGCTTTAAAGACTTACCTATCTCTTCACAAATACTTGCAACATTTACCGTATGAAGTTTCTTAAGACGAATCATCTCATCTGTCTCATCAAATTCTGCCACGTAATCGTTGAACGCCCCTATAACTTTCTTCCTATCAATCTTCATCCTATTATATGCTCTTTAGAACACTATATATTCCCTTGAAAATGTTATAGTAGGTTCTACCTTTCTCTTCTCTAAAATTCTCCGTTAATAACTTGTAGAAATTATTCAGTGAGTCACATTTTCTGTCCTTGATAACATTAAGTATCTTCTGCAAGTCTGTAAATCCCTTGTTGTTATATGATAAAAATATTCTAACAAGATAATCAAGTCTTTGCTCTTCGTTGGCAATATATGTCTTGGCAATTTTATCCCTAAGTGCCTTGTCATCCTTTATCTGATGGTAATACTTAGTGCCTGTCTCCTGACCCAGGAGATTAGTTAGCACCATGTGATAATTGCTAAGCTCCTTAACACTGACGCTTTTTCCTATTCCTTCCACATAGCCCATCTCAGTAGATGGCTTTCTCTTCCATAAGGACTTAGGAAGCTGATTATTAGCATCCTTATTATCCTTCTTCTTGGCTGTGTCTTTTGTAGTCTTTGTTGCAGCCTTCGATGTTGTTTTTGTAGCGGCCTTGGTAGTTGTCTTAGAATCCTTTTGGGCTTTGGCTACCTTATTGATATCTACCTTCTTAACAGCCTTGGCCTTAGAGCCGGCTGCTTTTGTACTACTTATTCTTGTGACACTACTTGTTCTGCCGCTTCTTAACCCTGTGGTCTTAGTAGTACGAGTGCGTCTGTTCTTCTTAGGCGGGTCCATCTCAACCCCGAGTCTGCTTACCTTGATTCCTTTAACAACCCAGTAATTAACGATTGCATCATATCCCTTGTCATTACTTATTATGACAAATGTGTTACGCTCTCCCTTGGCGATGCGATAGCCAAGCTCTGTAGAAAGTTGAAAATCCAAGGCGTTAGTTCCTGTAAAACATTTTACCCAATTAAGATTAACATCACCGTCTGCTATCTTACTAATATTCTCGTATGATGCATGTGTACTTTTCTCTGTATAAAACACTATTATCTCATCTGATTTCTTAATATCTGTTAGTGCTTCAATCCATTTCTCATTAACATTCTCACTATCGACAAAATAAATTGTCTTATTTCCAAATAATCCCATTTCTATCCTTCTTTTCTTAGATTTCTAGGACAGACGAACCAGTTCCCTGTATAGTTCTTTTGTGTCAACCGGCTTGGCAATATGGGCATCCATACCAGCCTCAAAAGCCTTTGCCTTATCCTCTTCGAAGGCATTGGCCGTCATAGCAATAATAGGAACATGACCCTTTGTCCTTACTTCTGCATTTCTTATGATTCTAGTGGCCTTATAACCATCCATATATGGCATCTGAATGTCCATAAGCACTACATCATAATCGCTTCTCTCCTTCTTGCCCAACATATCAACAGCAACTGTTCCATCCGTAGCCTCTTCCACTACCATTCCTACCTCTTCAAGAATTGTTCTTGCAATCTCTCTGTTAAGGTCATTATCCTCCACAAGAAGTACCTTCTTGCCCTCAAGAAGAGACAGGTCAATCTTCTCCTCTTCTTCTTCAACATAATCTGCGTCAACAACCTTAAGTCTTATTGTACATTTGAATTCCGTCCCCTTGCCAAGAGAAGAATTACATGTAATCTCACCATTCATAAGCTCAACTAATCGCTTAGTGATTGCAAGACCAAGACCCGTTCCCTGTACTCCTGTAACAGCAGAACGATTCTCTCTTTCGAATAAATCGAACAGATGCTTTTGAAAATCTTTGCTCATACCAATACCAGTATCCTTTACAGATATCTGGTATATAGCGAAGCCATTCTTATTAGATGTCTTCTGCTTAATCTTAAAGGTAACTGTTCCCCCTTCCTTTGTATACTTTAGGGCGTTACCAAGAAGGTTAAGCATAATCTGCTTAGTACGTAAGCTGTCTGCATCTACAATCTTATCTGTAATATTAAGATTGCTTTTGAACTTCAGACCTTTCTTATCCATATCAATCCCGAACATGTCAACGGTCTCATTGAATTGCTCTTCTAAATCGAATGGTGCTTCATGAAGATCAATCCTACCACTTTCAATTCTTGCCATATCTAAGACATCATTAATAAGACCGAGAAGATGTTGACCTGACTTCTCGATTTTATCAAGATAATCTAATAATTTGTCTGGATTGTCTGTCTCATTTTGGGCAAGTGCAACGAAACCAAGAATAGCATTCATTGGCGTTCTAATATCATGAGACATATTGAATAAGAAATTAGACTTAGAAGAACTAGCGTGCTTTGCCTCCTCTAATGCAGCACGAAGAAGCTCCTGAGTCTCAATATCCTTCCGATACTCTTCTTCCACATCACGAAATCCGAGTACAATTCCTTTGAACTCACCGTCTTCTTCAACCTTAACTGCTTTCAGTCTATATTGTCTTCGTTCACCTTTAAATAATCTTGTATAGTTAAATGTAATTATACCCTTATTCTTCACATCATCTATCAAGGTATTACATTCTACATATCTATATGCATCATCTTCTTCCTTAATGAGTGCATTATTAGTGATATATATCTGAACCATATCACTATACTTTATGTTCTTGTTAAGAACATCTCCAAAGCGCTGTAACACGTCTTCATCAGCTCGATATAAGCGCACCGTTTCTGTCTTAGCGTCAATGTAGAATACCGCACTATAATCATCAGATAAAGCTTCAACTATTCTACTGTTCTTCCTGTTCTCAACTTCAATGGACTTACTATCAGTCACATCAACTATGCCGATTACAGCCTGGTCATAAGGAGCCTCGCCTATACCGGCAACCTTCATGTCGAAGTACCTTTCTCCAGACATATCATACCATTTATATGTCCGGATAAATTGTCCTCCATCCCATAGCTCCAGCCTGAGATTATCAACTATCAATACTTCTTCCAGCTTCAAGACTTCATCAGGTCTCATACCGTAGCTTAGATATTCTTTTAAGTCATTTAGATTATCAACATATTCTGCGCCTATATTATCAGGCTCATTACCAAGAAAGTGATTATACCTCATAGGTGTAGCAGCTTCTGTTTCCAAATCTATTCGGAATACGGCGTAGTATCTCTCGTTCAACAAATCCAGGAATTCCATTAATTCCTGATCACCTTCTATAATGTTGTGTCCCAATAAACTTAATTCCTTCTCCATCTTCATCCCCCAAGATGTTACCACCTATTGCGCAGCGGCCTCATTACCCTCAGGATTTGCCTCGGCATTAGCGTCTGCATTATTCTCATTGTTAGCATTAGCGTTATTATTAGTATTTGAATTAGTATAAGTGTTGCTACTATAATTGTTAGTCATAGTTGCATTAGGTAGTGGATCAGGTATCGATGCATTAACAGATGTAAGGTAATCCTTCGATTGTTTAACCCACTTACTGTTAGGAACCATTGATACAAGCATCTGATGGTACTTAGTAGCGTTAGCTATATCATTAAGGTTAGCATAGCTGTCCGCTAAATAGTACAGGGCATTACCATACTGATATGCCGGGTCGATATTAACAACAGTTGTAAATTCTGTGATAGCCTCTTCATACTTCTTATTTCTGTATGCGTTATTACCCTTGTTATAGCTGTCGCGCATAATCTTATCATTTACAACCTTAATAACCTCATCATATATTGCCTTACCGTTAGGCATTAAGACATCTGGATTAACAACTGACATAAGCTGTGTTGCCTTGTCTATATTAGACCTGTATATATTATTAGCTTCAATCAGGTTATCATAGCTGGTTGCCACATCACCCTTGCCATTATATTTTGCCAATTCCTCCTGCAAAGTCTTAACCTGATTCTTCAGAGACGAAATGCTTGAAGATGTTCCAGCAACCTCTTCGTTAGCGTCAACTAACGCATTAGCTGCATCAGTTTGAGCATTCTGTCTTACAGTTGGCACTACAAGTACAAAGCATATAAGAAGTCCAATAACAAGTCCGATTGCAATATTGATAATGCTATTTCTGGAATTATCAAACCAGTCAGTGAATTTGTTGCCATTATTAGGCATCATTATTGTGTCATTACCATCAGTAAATGAGATAATGTCATCTCTTTTCTTTTTCTTCTTACGCTCGTTCTCTCTGCTCTTGAGACCTTCCTTGACCTCCATCATATATCGAAGGGTTGTAGTATTTCTTGCATCAACCTTGTTGGCAGCACTAAGTGCCTTACGAGCCTCTGCATATTCACCATCCTGTATACAAAGAAGGGCAAGAAGCTGATGCGCCGCAACCATCTTAGGATTCTGTCCTAGGACACGACGAAGCTGAATTCTGGCAAGATCTCTGTTACCCTGACGACAATAATCAAGGGCCTGATTATATTTCTTGATATTAGTACTAACACCATCAAGTAGTCCTGGTGTATTCTGCAATTCATCAAGATATATATCAACCCTGTTGTCCTCAGGCTTAAGGTTCTTACTTATAACCCATTCAGCTAAAGCTTTAACTGCTTCACCTACTTCATAATATATAAGTCCAAGGAGATTCCTTGCGTCAATATGATATTTGTTGCACTTAAGACTCATCTTAAGGTCTCTTATGGCTCCTGAAAGGTCACGAACCTGAGCCTTCATCAGACCTGCATTGTAATATGAATCCGACAGAGCAAGAATCCTTCTATAGACATGCATGTCAGCTCCACATACAGGACATTTATCAATTCCGTCTACTAACGTTCCGCATTTATAACAATTCATATTCTTTACTTTCTCTCACTTTTCTCTACCATTTCTCTTAAGATATCAGTAAGGTCTGTAATATCTGTATTATGAATGGCATCCTCTGCTTCTTCAACTTCCTTAATTGGTTCAAATTGCTTTAATTCTTCTTCAAAGTCAATCATGATATTCCTCCTTAATTACAAGCTAAATCCCTTAGGTAACAAATCCTTCAATGTATAAGTTACGTTATTCATTCCTTCTTCAACAATAATCTTAAAGTCATCATCGCAGAATTCCTTCATTACCTGAAGGCACATTCCACATGGATAGAAAGGCTCACCCAAATCACCATTCTTAATTCCTGTTATTGCAATTGCTTCGAAATCTCTGTCTCCCTGTGCAATGGCTGTATATATGGCAGCTCTTTCTGCACACATGGTGGCACCATACGAAGCATTCTCAACGTTGCAGCCAAAATATACCTTCTTTCCTTTTGTGAGAAGTGCTGCTCCGACATTAACATGAGAATATGGTGCATACGACCTAGGAAGTAATTCCTTAGCCAGTTCCATTAATATATCATCTGTAATTTCAACCCCATCAAATAACATATCATCCATAATCTTCCTCCATCCTTAGTATGAATTCTGAACCGAAAGCCCTCTGTCCGACTAAAAATGTCTTGCCAGAGGGTTTCGGCTTCAGAATTCTTGCCTTAACCCTTAATCAACTTAACAATTCTAGAAGTACCCAGTCTGTCAGCACCAATATCAAGATACCTGTCAGCATCTTCAAGACTGGATATTCCCCCTGCTGCCTTAATACATTTCGTAGGACTAATATTCTTCTTCATTAGTTCTACCACTTCAAATGTGGCTCCCTGTTTGGAGAACCCTGTAGAAGTCTTAATATAATCAGCATCAGATTCATTTATAACCTGACACATTCTTATAATCTCTTCATCTGTAAGAAGACATGTCTCAATAATTACTTTAAGAAGCTTACCCTGGCAGGCTTTCTTAACCTCATTAACCTCAGCTAAGATATCATTAAATCTCCCTTCCTTGACCCAGCCTACGTTAATTACCATGTCAATCTCATCGGCGCCATTTTCTACGGCGTCACTTGCCTCAAAGCATTTTACCTTAGTAGTAGAATAGCCGTTAGGAAAGCCGATTACTGTACATATCTTAACCTCACCCTTAGCATAATCAGATGCCTTCTTAACAAAAGAAGCTGGTATGCACACAGACGCTGTCTTATATCTGATGCCATCATCGATGATTACCTTAATATCATCCCAGGTAGCATCTACACCAAGAAGGGTGTGGTCTACTTTACTTAATATCTCTTCGTTACTTCTCATAGAAAATCCCTTACTAAAATGCTAGCCCAAATCCTTAATTCGTTTCAACACATCATCCATCATCTGCGAATACTTGTCTAGCTTGTCCTTCTCTTCCTGAACCTTCTTCTCAGGCGCCTTACTAATGAAGTTCTTATTAGCAAGCATTCCCTTAACTCTCTTAAGCTCGCCCTCAAGACGCTTCTTCTCATCTGCTAGACGTTCTCTTTCCTTGTCAAGATCAACAATATCTTCAAATGGAATATAGATAACTGCATCAGGAATTACCGCTGATACTGCATCCTCTGGAATTCCTTCAGTTCCCTTCTGAACAGATACTGACTTGATACCACCTAGTGACTTATATGTATTCTCTAATTCCGTGAAAATGTTACGAACATGGTCGCTATCACTTGTAATAATTACATGTGGCTTCTTATTGTGTGGAACATCCATCTCTGCTTTGATATTTCTAATACCCTTAATAAGATCCTTGGCACGATTAATCTTCTCTTCAGCGTCAGCGAAGTTCCACTCATCCTTGTATTTTGGCCATGAAGCAAGCATTATTGACTCTTCCTCAGGAAGAAGATTGCAATATATCTCTTCTGTAATAAATGGCATAAATGGATGGAGCAAAATAAGACTCTGTGAAAGCACTGTCTTAAGTGTCCATAACGCAGCATTAGCATGTAGCTTAGGATTGTCCTTGTTATATATACGAGGCTTAACGAACTCGATATAGTAATCACAGAACTGATCCCAGATAAAATCATATATCTTAGATACAGCAATACCAAGCTCGAACTTGTCCATGTTGTATGTAACTTCCTCTGCAAGATTGTTGAACTCTGAGAGAATCCATTTATCCGCGTTAACAAGCTCACTATCATCCGGCTTAGTTATTGTCTCACCCTCAAGATTCATCATTATAAATCTTGATGCGTTCCATATCTTATTAGCGAAGTTACGAGAATTCTGAACTCTCTCGTCATAGAAACGCATATCATTACCAGGTGCGTTACCTGTCATAAGTGTAAGACGAAGTGCGTCAGCACCATACTCGTCAATAACCTCTAATGGGTCAATTCCATTACCAAGAGACTTACTCATCTTGCGTCCCTTAGCGTCACGAACAAGACCGTGGATTAAGACTGTGTCAAATGGGGATTTGCCAGTATGTGCATATCCTGAAAATACCATTCTAACAACCCAGAAGAAGATAATGTCATATCCTGTAACAAGTACATTAGTTGGATAGAAATATTCCATCTCTTCAGTCTTCTCAGGCCAACCAAGAGTTGAGAAAGGCCATAATGCAGAAGAGAACCATGTATCAAGTGTATCCTCATCTTGCACCATATGGTCATGTCCACATTTTGGACATGTTGTAGGTGCTTCACTGCTAGGTGCAACAACCATCTCACCACATTTCTCACAATAATATGCAGGGATTCTGTGGCCCCACCATAACTGACGGGAAATACACCAATCCTTAATATTGTTAAGCCAGTGAAGGTATGTCTTATCATAATTCTTAGGAACGAACTTCAATTCTTCCTTCTTTATAGCTTCAATAGCTGGCTTAGCTAATTCCTGCATAGCAACAAACCACTGTGGCTTAACCATAGGCTCAACAGTAGTTCCACATCTGTCATGTGTACCAACATTATGTGTGTGGTCTTCTATTCCAACAAGAAGTCCCATCTCATCCATCTTCTTAACGATAACCTTACGAGCCTCGTATCTGTCCATTCCCTGGAACTCGCCACCATTTTCATTAATGGTTGCGTCATCATTAAGCACGTTAATAACCTCAAGGTTATGTCTCTTACCTACCTCGAAATCGTTAGGGTCATGACCTGGTGTAATCTTAACAACACCTGTTCCGAATTCTCTGTCAACATATTCATCAGCAACAACAGGAATCTCACGATTCATAAATGGTAGCATAACCTTCTTGCCAATGATGTCCTGGTATCTCTCATCATCAGGATGAACTGCAACAGCAGTATCGCCAAGCATTGTCTCAGGTCTTGTTGTGGCGAACTCAACGTATTTGCCACTCTCCCCAACAATCTCGTATCTCATGTGCCAGAAGTGACCAGCCTGCTCTTCGTGCTCAACCTCAGCATCACTAATTGTAGTCTTACATACAGGGCAGAAATTGATAATCTTGTTGCCCTTATATATCTTGCCTTCCTTGTAGAACTTAATGAATACATCTTCAACTGCCTTAGAGCAGCCCTCATCCATAGTGAAGCGTTCTCTTTCCCAGTCAGCTGCAGAACCTATCTTCTTAAGCTGATTAACGATTCGTCCACCGTACTCTTCCTTCCAGTCCCAACATTTCTCTAGGAAGCCTTCTCGTCCCAAGTCAGACTTCTTAATTCCCTGCTCCTTAAGATGCTCTATAACCTTAACCTCAGTTGCTATAGCTGCATGGTCTACACCTGGCTGCCACAACGCATTAAAGCCCTGAAGCTTCTTATAACGAATAAGAATATCCTGCATTGTATTATCTAGGGCATGACCCATATGAAGCTGTCCTGTAATGTTAGGAGGTGGCATTACAATTGTGAAGGGCTCTTTACTTCTATCTACTTCAGCGTGAAAATATCCATTCTCCTCCCACTTCTTATATAATCTGTCTTCAATCCCTTTTGGATCGTATTTTGTAGCTAGTTCCTTAGCCATTGTTTCTACCTTCCATTTCTGTATCATTTCTTAGTCGAAATACATACGACTTCGACCCATAATTATACCATATTATCTATATTATATCTACACCCAGAGCCTCATCCAGAGGGAGTGTTTTTCTCTGTCCATTCCACTCTTTCTGTAGAATGCCATTCGCTCGAATTTTCCCTTGTTATTCACAAGCACCAAATCCATCAAGAACTGCCTTGTACTATCATCTACATCCGACACATACATAAGCTGCTTGGCAAGTCTTACTTCCTTAAGATGGAACTTCCTCTTATTGCGGGCAAATTCTCCTGTAATAATATCCTTACCATTACGAACAATCTTGTCCTTCTTGCTCTCAGCCTCTGCACCCATTACATTGTCAGTGTGCTGTCTGTAATAGATAAGGGGTTCATCAATAGGATTAACAACACCTGTTGCCGCTGCAACACACATAATCCACTGATCATGCATAGGTATCTCATCAGAGTCATTGTATTCTAATGCTCTGTCTCTTAGAGCCCTGTTGATTATCATGGTACAGCCTGCTGCAGGGTTGTCTATTAGCAGCTGACTTAGCTTGTTCCTGTATATGTTGCGGCCGATGAATTTGATAAATGAATCAGCAATAACATTTAACTCATCATCAACCACATACATGTCAGAGTATACTACCACAGGCATATACTGTATGTCCTTTTCAACAGTATCCATTCTGTCTATCAGCTTCTCCACCTTATTCTCGACCCACACATCATCCTGGTCCGCAAACATGTAATAAGACGCATCAACCTCTTTAAGCATAGAGAAAAAATTGTTCTTGGCACCTTTTTCTGATTCAAAATCCAATAATTTATAATTCTTCTTACCCTTAATCCATTTCTTCACAATGTCGAGGGTGCCATCTGTAGAGCCATCATCATGTATATAGCACACGAAGTCATTCCTCGTTTGTCTCTCTAATGAATCAAGCATCTCCTTAACATATTTCTCTCCATTATATGTTGCAAGTAGTACTGCGTATTTATCCATCACTTATACCTCTATCTATTGAACCCTAAAGGAGTTCTAGTCATTATCTTGTATCCAATATTGTCACTAAATATCTTCCAATTCTTCAGGCTGTAATAGACCTTGTCACCCTTAGCTGCGACTCGGAATGTAGCCTTGTATTCTATCATCTTCTTTAGCTTATCAACATACTCGTCCGGGAAATAATCAATCTCCTTTAGATAGTTACAAAATTCCATTGTGGATGCATCTGTAACAGTTGTATCTGCCGAAAGATTGCTTCCTGTATATCTGTGAAGATACAGAACCTTGTCAATATACTTAAACCCAACTCCCTTAGACAGCATAAGAAGCCATAAGAAATAATCATCTGCCCCATTATATGTACATATATATTCTGTCCACTCCTTAGGAATTGCCTTCTTGTATATACATGTGTGACCTGGAGAAATAATCTGAATTCCTACATTACAATAGCAGTCAATGTCCCCTATCCTCTTAGTATGATAGGTGCTTCTGTACCATTTTAGATGGCCAACCCTCTGTCCTAAGGCTGCATTGCTTACAAGAACTTCATCTGTGAAGCTGGCATTATCAATATATGTACTTATGGCACTTTTACCTAACAGATCATCCTGATCTAAGAATATAATGTAATCACCTGTTGATGCATCAAGTCCTCTAATTCTTGACATATGAATGCCTACGTTTTCTTCATTGGTTATTATACGAAATTCCGAGGTTCCTCCCTCATACTTTATCTTCATTAGATTATTCTTAGCATTAAGGCTAACCTTGAACTTAGACACAAGAAGGTCCGTTGCTATATCAGACAGCTCTTCAAGATTGAAGTTATCTCTTGGACTGTCGTTAACAATAATAACCTCTATGCTGTCCTCCTTGCTAATCCGAGCAGCATTTTTAATAATCATTTTGATATAATCCCGCATATATTTTCTGCCATAATAATAGGCAGTAATAATCGATACTCTCATATTCCCTCCCAGATAAATAAAGCTATTAATAACAGGCTAGAAGCTTTCTTCGTATTTCTTACCTATGAACTTAGCCTTAAGAAAGGAGCTTCCCTTCTTAATCCAGTTGACCTTCTCCATGTGAATGCATTTAACTTCTTTAATCTTCAAGCCCTGACTAATATGATAATCAAGCCATACATTGAAGAGAATCTCACTTACCCTTCCATATATCCTTTTTTCAAATGCGCTTTTGTCAGATACATCAATATATTCTTCCATCTTGCTTAAGATATCGAAGAGCCACTCACAGTAGCTGTCGAATAGGTCTTTTCTAGCAATTAACATATTGAACATGTATCCCCATGTCCTGTGATATACCTTGTTGGCTGATGGGATATAGTCAAGATATTCCTTGGCAATAATGCGATACGCCACCTTAAGATGATTGCCATCAAGGGTATGGTCATAATGAGAATATAGGGATTCTATGTAATATTCCCTTTTGTTAGGAACTACAATATCTGCATTCTTAAGGGCTTGTACAGCATCAACATAATCCATAATCTTATCAAATGGGTCCTTGCTGAAGGTGTATCGTAAGCCCGCAAAATATCTCCTGTAGTGAACAAGACCAATATAATCTGCATCAAGATTCTTCCATGCATAATACATTCCTGTCAGTTCGCAGTACGTATCATTCTTATTGGATATATTATCCCCCTCGTCGTCGCGCTGATATCCAATAGACTCTTTTCCTGCAGCGCCTACCTGAACTGGAAGATAAATATTCTGCCATGGCATCCTGTATTCTTTGTGAGCTGCTACAATAATCTTAATATCCATAATACATTTACCATTCCTTACCTGCTAATAACACCCTCTACAACTCTAGCTAGTTCATAAATACTAACTTGTTCATAACTTAATAGAGGCACCGAATATAATTCGATGCCTCATCTACTCTAATTGAATTATACTACTATTCTTCAATATCTTCTCTCTTGGATGATGCTGCGCCTCCTATAGCTGCAATAACTGCAACAATGGCAGCGATAACTGATATCCCAATAACAGATACTAAGAATATTATTAAACCTGTCTCAGTCATAAATCAACCTTCCTTATCCCTAAAATACTACCTTGATAATAATAACATATTATTGCGGTAAAAACAATTAGGAGAAATGTCTCATTTTGTTTTCTTTAGACTCATGCTTCTTAGGCTCAGGCTTAGGTATCTCAGGTCTTGCTGCTGCTTTCGCAAATATATTACCCTGATTCTTCTTACATGCATCACAATATCTACCAGTCTTGATGCTGGTACCGCATGTCTCACACTGAAATACTACAGGCGAATCGTCTGCAAACTGTAGTCTCTCTTCCTTAACCCATTGCTTAATCTGCTTAGGTGTTACATCGTTGGCTTCTGCAACCTCGTTAATTGTTGCGCCACGATTCTCTCTAACATATTCTTTAACTTCCTGGAACTTCATGTCAGCGTTCTCTTTACATACCTGACATACCGGAGGTCCACTCAGATAATTAAATATTCTTCCACATACTCTACAATTACGTACATCCATTTCTATTCCCCCTTCTGCTAATGCGAATATCCTTTACCCACACACATACACAATCCATAGACTTCTTTAACTCCTGCATCACGCAGGACCTTGGCAACTGAATCCATGGTTGCTCCTGTTGTATAGATGTCGTCAATCAACAGTACTCTCTCTAATTGTAAACCTTTTTGTGAAAAATTAAAAGCATTTTTAAGATTTTTTTGCCTCTGAGTGTCAGATAATCCCTTCATAGGTGTCGTATCTCTGTTTCTGGATACGATTTTCGAATAGCAGACAACGCCAATTTCCTTCGCCAAGGCTTCTGCTATAAGGGCTGCCTGATTGTATCCACGCTTTCTTTGCTTCTTCTTATACATGGGAACAGGTATGATAGCATCGATTCTGATGCCACGCAGCCATTTACCGTGCACTCTTACGATATCCCTTGCAAATGTATATTTGTAGCAGCGCCTGTTACTGTATTTGAAACGATACATAGACCCCTTAATTGGTCCTTCATAGACATAGACTCCCTTGGCCTGAAGAAAATAATGTTTCTTACCCATGCAGTCATTGCACAGTTCTCCATTACTATCGATTATAACCTTGCCACACACCTTACAGACCGGCTCGTATGCGTATGTAATCTTATTCTTACATTTCTTACAAAAGCCATACTTATAGCGCCCAAAGTCAAGAACCTTGTCACAGGCCACACACCTTTTAGGGAATAATAGATATTGAATTTTCTTATTCATATGCCTCTCTTTCTAAGAGAAGACATCTGCAAAATCAAATTGTCGTTGAATTTATATTATATTATTGTTGACTTTAATGCAATTTGAAATTAAAATTTATGGGTATCAAATATAAAAAGGAGTCTTCTAATGAAATTAAGAAGAATAAGTATTATAAGTATCTGCGTGTTGAGTCTTGTATTCACACTCTGTGGTTGTTCAAAAAGCGAGCCTGCAGGAAACTCGACTAACACTACAAACACAAATAATAAGCCTGCCATTAATATAGGCGTCTGCATGGGTGATGCCGGTGAATATTACAACCAAATCCTTCAAGGATTTAACGCAGGTATAACAGATTATTTTACAGAGAATAATGTTGTCCTTAATGTTCAGACAGCAGATGATGCCAATACAACTGATGCAATCTGCTCTGGATTCATCAGTGCAAATGTTCCTTTAATATTTACACTTGGAGAGAATTCACTAATGTCTGCCCATAATCAGACAACCTCCATCCCAATTGTATCTACTGGTGTTATGGATTATGAACGAGTTCTTAATATTCAAAAGGAACAAACAGAGGACAAAAAAGATAGCAAAGATAATAACAAAGAAGCTAGCAAAGAATGGGACGGTATAACTAAAATGAATATTACCGGTGTATCCTCCGTTCCTAATATGGCTGATGTGCTTTCACTAATGATAGAAGCAACACCAGATATTACATCTGTGGGTATACTATTTAACCCTAATGACCCAGATAGCATTTACCAGAATCACATATTAGAGAAATATCTTAATCAGGCAGGAATTCAATATAAGGAATATGAATTCCACGCTCCTGACATTAGTAGTAGCGAGGCTAGAGAGATTGCTGACTTAGCCTGCAGAGAATCATCAGTATTATTTATTCCTGCAGAATCCAGCGTCAATGAGTATCAGGATACAATCAAGAAGGTTGCTCTAGATTACAGCATTCCAACTGTTGGCGGTGACGAATATATCGGTAACAGAACCTTGGTATCTATGTACAACGATCCATTTGACCAGGGCTATGAAGCAGCAAAAACTGCTTATGAAATCTTAATTAACGACAAAAAGCCTGATAACATAGCTGTTAAGAAATGTAATACTGAAGCAGAACAGAAATTGTTCGATAGAGAAATCAGCGAGAAGCTTGACAGACATTTTCCAAAATCCTTCAAGGAAAGGGATGAATTCCTAGCAACCTATAAGATAGGTTCTAAGACAAAAAGAGTTGAAAAAGAACAATAGAACGTAAAAAGGAGGTTGTAATCAACCTCCTTAATTTTTGCTCAACTTACCTATTATTTATCATTTAGCTTATTGGATCTGGTCCAATATATTCTGCCTTGCCAAATGCTAAGACAAATAGCATTATTACTGGGACAATAATTGTTAAAATAAACATTCCAACACCCCAGTTAAATGACCTTACGAACTTAAATAACATAATCAACATCACTATAGTATAGAAAAGCATTAACAGTCCGCCTAACACTACACAGATAGCTACTGTAGCAAAGGATAACAATGCGGATGCTAGCACAAATGCTATAAGGCTTATCCAAAACCACATTGTAGACCAGGAGATTTTGAACATAATAAATATGTTATATACTGGAATAATTGATTTCCAACCACTTTGCCCAGCCTTAGTAAATATTTTCCACAATGCTATGACCTGTAACACCCATAGAACAAGTGAAATAATAGCGGCGATTAATATATATTCTGATAAAGCAACTAGCACATCCATAAGCTCGTCTCCTTTCATCGTATCTTAATACCTTAAAATTATGGTATCCTACCTTCCTACAAAAGTCAACAATACCAACATTCCTAATGCGAAACATCAAGGTATTTTTTGATATTAGGATTGTCGTATGGTTTGTATCTCCACATATTAGGCTTGCTTACAATCTCTCGCAATTCTTCTTCGTTATATGTCCTGCCATTATCGTTCCCGTATATTAATTCATAAATCATTGGGAGGTTATCCTCCATCTCGTTAGGATGATCCTTAAACCTGTCAATTGTCATATTAATCTCTTTGACCAAATCTTTATTTACAAAATCTTTTCGCTCGTTAATTGTTGTCCCCTTAGAAAGCTCAAGAAAACATTTTACAATTTCCTCATGTAGCATTTTCGCAAGGTTAAAGTAATTAGGAATAGTTTTTGTGGACATGGATTCTAGAGAGCGCTGGTTATAATTAAACATAATAAGGTCTGTGGTATATATATTATCTATATGTCTTATATAACTAAAGTTAAACAGTCTGTCTTCACCAAATCCATAGGATTCCTCAAATCTAATATCAAAGCGCTTAATGACATCTCTTCTGTAGAACTTGTTACACGCAGAATAAAAAAGCATCCTTCCTCTTCTAATATAGGCATCTGCAAAAGAAGATACATCTTCATACTTGTGATTATCTAAAGCATTTATTACGCTTTCACCATTATAGAATCTGCGAATAAAACCAAATAAATAAAGGTCATATTTTTCATCAATAAGAGGAAGGCTCTTAGACAGAAAACCATCATAGTAGGTGTCGTCGCAATCAAGGAAAGTAACATACTCGCCCTTAGCATTGTCAAGGCCAGCATTTCTTGCGTGTGATGCTCCCTTATGCTCACAGTATATAACCCTTATATTATCTCTATTCTTATATGAATCAAGCATGTCAGTTGTTCCATCTGTTGAGCCATCATCCACAGCTATGAGCTCACACTCACTATCCATCTGCTCATAGATAGACATAAGACATTCGTCTAAGTATTCTTTACAATTATAAACCGGTACAATTATAGATAACTTCATATTTCCCTTTCAATATAACAACGTATCAAGTAATAATCGCGTGGATAGTATCATACCAGTATCTAAAAGTCAACAAATCCGACTTTACTTATGTTATACTATTATATATATCACGCTCTAAATTAGACCCTTGGAGGATTACTATATGTTAAGATTTACAATGCCTGATACTTCCCTTCCCTTATCGGAGATAAAGCTATTATTAAAGGAACAGTTTGATGAATTTCTAAGTTGCGAAGCCATGTCTAAAATAATGTCTATTCTTAATACTGACATTAATAATTTATCTGAGAAATATAATGGAAGAAAGCTTTCAAATGGCTCCATTAGAGAAACCTTCGAATTCAATGAAGAACACGTATTAGAACAATACAAATATGAATTATACCCTTTTCTAAAGGAGCTTGGATGCTTTAACATCAACAAGCCTCTTTCTTCAAATCATAGTCATATCATCGTACTAGGGGGTACACAGGGTTCATGCCACTCCAGAACCATGTGTACGAATAATTGGACAGATTCATCTACAGAATATGTGGATGGCTTAGCCTGTTATCGACCTATTAGTCCGACAGAGCGAAAGAACCCTTCATATCCTGTATCCGAGACAGAATTCGGTGCAATGAATGACGCCTTTCTAAATTATTTCAATCTATCCGAGAATGATATTGAGGATAATTTTAGTGGCAACAGAAATCTTAACAATATTTCTAATATAAGAACCTTCAAGAGTTCTACAAATAACATCACATATCGCATTCTTGCTGCACCTTCAAGCCAGCCTGACATTAGACGTGCAGACACTGCCGATACCATGAAATTCTATATGGACAATACTAATCTCGATGAAACTTCCAATGTCCTTGCCATTACTGATAATCGTTACTGCAACAGACAATTTCTACAGCTTGTATATGAAATGTTGAATAACAATATGCTCTTTGGCCTAGATATTATTGGATGCTCATCGGATGATGAGATTTATTCTGTCGAAGAGTACAACCCATATCAGCATGTACAGAATCTGATTGGAATTATTGACTGGATAGTCAGATTTAATAATAATATCTTCTAGTTACTACCAAGCTCAATTATACATGTATCAAGAGATGAGTTCCTCTTATCTATCTCTTCATTATCTACCATTCGATAGAAGACGTCTTTATCGCCCACTATAACAACGCATTTCTTCGCTCTTGTTACTGCTGTATATAATATATTACGAATCATTAGAGGCACCGGAGTTCTAAGGAGCGTAATAACAACTGCAGGGTATTCACTACCCTGGGACTTATGTACTGTTACAGCATAGGCATGCTCTAATTCATCAAGCTGGGAGAACTGATAATCAACACTTCTATTATCGTCGAACATTACCCTGAGAGTCTTAGTAACTACATCAATCATAGTCACAACTCCCATATCACCATTGAACACTCCCGTTCCACTTTCCACTACCACATTGTAGTCAGAGTACTCCTTCCACTCTATCTGATAATTGTTCTTAATCTGCATTACCTTGTCGCCTTCGCGAAAAACCCTGTCCCCATATTCGTACACCCTTTTTGAGGATGAAGGTGGGTTGAGTCGCTCCTGCAGCACCTTGTTAAGCTCGTTAGAACATAACAATCCATTCTTCTTAGAGGGTGTCAACACCTGTATCTCTTCACTTGGAGCATCTACATACTTAGGCAGTTTATTCTTAACAAGGTCAATAGTAGTATTAATAACAGCCGACACATCCCCTCTTTCCATGAAGAAGAAATCCTTGCTCTTATTGTCTAATACCACATGTTCACCACCATTAATCTTGTATGCATTAGTAACGATGTCACTCTCATTAGATTGTCTGAATACCTTATCAAGAGTCACCACTGGAAATGCATCTGATGCAATAATATCCTTAAGCACATTTCCTGCACCTACGGAAGGCAATTGATTAGTATCTCCTACCATAATCAATCTGACTCCTGGCTCAATTGCTCGTAGCAAATTATAGTAAAGACCAATATCCACCATTGACATTTCGTCTATAATTATTACGTCACATTCAAGAGGATTGTCCTCATTCCTGTCGAAGAAAGCAGCACCATTATCACTATCAGAGGCTCCCTTAACCTCAAGCATCCTGTGTATAGTACGGGCACCCCTTCCTGTAGCTTCCGTCATTCGCTTCGCAGCTCTTCCAGTCGGAGCCGCAAGAAATATATCAAGCCCCTCTAATTCGAAGAACTCAATCATAGTCTTAATAGTGGTGGTCTTACCAGTTCCCGGCCCACCTGTTAAGACGCATACTCCGCTTTTGATTGCAACCTTAACCGCATCCTTCTGCAGGCTATCTAATTCTATGTTCTGTCTCTCTTCAACCCTTGCAATCGCTTCCTCGAATTTCACATCTTCTATATAAAATGTGTTGTCAAGCTTAAGGAGCATGTCAGCACATCTCATTTCCATCTGATAATAATAGGTAAGATAAACCCTGTCTTCCTTCACAACAATTCTCTTATCAATCACAAGATTCATAAGATGAGCATCTAGGGAATCTATCTCAATTTCAAGAAGCTGTTCAACTACACGGGACAAATTCTCCTTCCTGATAAATGTGTGGCCTCGGGCCGCACCCTCTGTGAGCCCATAAATTATTGCGCTCCTAATTCGAAAATCACTATCAAGAGCAATGTTCATCTTAAGGGCAATCTTATCAGCAGTCTTGAATCCTATTCCATCAATATCATCTGCTAATCTATACGGATTCTCCCTGATAATACTATAGACAGAATTGCCGTATTCCCCATATATTCTAAGAGCCATGTTACTCTTAATTCCATAGCCATCAAGGAATATAATAACGTCGCGAAGCTCCTTTTTCTCTATTATCTGATCAGAGATTGCTATTGCTTTCTTAAGGGATATTCCCTTGACCTTGGCTAGCTTATCCGGTTCTTCTTCCATAATTCTTAAGGTATCGTCCTTGAACTTGGCAATAATTCTCTTAGCAGTAACCTTGCCAATTCCCTTGATTGCGCCTGATGCAAGATACCTCTCAATACTTGCAATATCCGTAGGCTCCGATACCTTATAGGAATGAGCCTTGAACTGCCTTCCATAGGTGGCATGCTCTATGTACTCTCCCTGAATTACAAGATTCTCCCCTTCGTCTATTCCTGGAAATGTTCCCACAACAATAATGTCCTCCTCTGACGTAGAGAAGGACATTATCTTGTATCCGTCTTTATCTGATTGAAATATAAAATGGTCTATAAACCCTTGTATTTCATCCATTAATTATTCTTCTTCCTTAATATTCTCTGCTGCTGCAGCTGCTTCTTCAGCTGTCACTGTAGCGTCATCTTCATTATTATTCATTAATGCAGCTTCATTAGAAATGCCATAATTTCTCTTCATCTGGTTAACAAGGTCTTGTGTAAGTGTTCCACCGTACTCCTTAACCATTGTTGATGCAAGGCTCTGAATAGTTGAATCCATATAGAATTCTGTCATCTGAGAAGTTGAGCTGTTCTCATCCTCTGGCTTAACAGATTTCTTAACCTGCTTAATTACCTGCTCTAGCATATAGCTTTCAAAGGATTCCACAGCCTCTGTTAATTCTTCATCTGAAGAATTAGCCCCTACATTAGATATGGAATTAGACACCTTGCTTGCTGCCTCGGTGCTTCTATTATTAACTGCCTGACTGTTAAGATAATTACTAATCGCGTCCATCTATATTCTCCTTATCTCTTCAAGTTATTAGCTGTATCCATCATTGAATCTGATGTGGTGATAA
>ONCT01000031.1 GCA_900316395.1 uncultured Lachnospiraceae bacterium
CGATATATGAAGGAATCTTCATTCCAGAACGATGCTCTCTCTTAACAACATCCCTCTCACGACATATTACCTGAATTGAATTAAATGAACCATTCCATAGACATACACATACAAGTGCAAATCCACCAGTTAATGTTCCTTCTCTGGTGACACGAAAATCTCCACCTAAAGCAAATCCGACTAAAATAGCAACTAGAATAGCCATCATGACCATAACCCAGTCATTCTGGAATTTGTACATTCTAAAGAATTTGCCTAAATATATCTTAATTTGTTCAAAACCACCTGCGTGACCAATTCTTACTTCTACACTTTCATTAATATCGGTTTTACTATCCATTCTGTGCTACCTCTGCATATTTTAATATATAATCATCGGCTAAGCCGTCTCCGCCTTCTTCAACCTGATTGATTCGCTTGACTATATCTTCCATACGGTCTCTTTCGAAGAACTTCCTTGCATCTTCAACGCTACCATAATAAGCAAGTCTACCTGTTCTGGTACTATCTTTAGCAAGTACAATTACATCATCGAACAAATCAACTACTCTATCAGGACTATGTGTAATTACAATAACAATTCTTCCAGAATCAGCGACTTTCCTTAATCTCTCGAATAAGTCTCTAGCCATTACACCATCTAATCCTGAATCAGGCTCATCTAAGATAAACAAAGATGGATTAGACAAATACTCAATAGCAATAGAAAGTCTCTTAATCTGTCCACCTGAAAGGGTACCAACCATATTGTCCTTAACAGGTGTAAGGCCAAATATGTCCATTACTTCATCGGCACGTTTGTTACGTTCCTCTTTACTAAAGTTCTTAGGAAGTCGAAGCTCAGCATAGTCTCTAACTGTCTTAATAACAGTGTCTTTGTTCCTCATCATCTGCTTTTGCGGAACAAATCCTATCTCATATATCATATTCTTATATTCAGAATACATATTTTTGCCTTCTAGAATAACTTCAGCATCAGCCTTCTCATATCCATTAACGGCATTAAGAAATGTTGTCTTACCTGCACCCGAACCACCAAGGAGAAGAACCATGTGGCCTGCAGGAATTGCTAAGTGGATATCCTTAAGAAGGTATTTCTTAGACTTAAGAAAGCCTTTAGCAACACGTTCATTAAGGTTAACAGTAAGTCCTTGTTCCATTACAGCAACGGAACCGAGCTTTGTGAGCTTTTCCATTTCCTTCTCAAGTTCATCAACCTTGTATTTTGGCTGACATTTCTTGTTAAGTGCCCAATAGTACATAACAATAAAACGTGGAGTAATAAACATATAAACTATACGCCACCATTTACTTGAGCCATATAATTCGCGAAAGCCTTCAAATATACGCCAATTGTATATAAAGAAAGGTAATATAACAGCAAAATTCAATACAAGGAAGATAGGAAATACTGCATTATAATCCTCTTCAGGAACAAGATATACAAGAACTTCTCCTAATGTTCTACATATAGCATCTGCAAACATCAAAACTGCATACACTCTACCATCAGACTCACGGTTAGCGCAACGAGCCAGCTCATATTCTCTATACCAAGGAATAAGGGCAATCCACCATTTTGAACCGGATTTCTTCAACATAAGCGCTGACGCAATAATAAACAAAATACATATAATAATTGATATAAAATTAGAAGAATTAAAATAAATTCCTAAAATAATTTTAATAGCAAGTTCCATTATTTAACTCCTTCAGCAACAGAATCACTAACCATATCTCTAATCTCTTCAGCAGCAGCCTCTCTTGCTTCAGGGTCCTTGCCCTTATCACCATTAGCCTTAGCATCCTTCTTATCTGCTATCTTATTAGCAAATCTATCAACAAAATCAGGAACCATATCAAGAATCTTATCAATTCCTGAATGAGTAGATATATTCATAAGTCTTGTTGTACCATTATGAATAACAATAACAGCAGAAGGTGTTAGCTTACCACCAATACCACCAGCACCATCATTTTTCTTATCATCAGTAAGTGCACCAGCAGCCATACCGAAAGACACATCTACAAGTGGCAAAATAATGGTATCATCGATTCTAATAGGCTCTCCTACTACGGTTTTAGTAGATAAGAAACCATCCATACCATCGAACATAGAACCCATTGTTGTCTTAAATACTTCGTTATTCTTTTCCATAATATATCTCCTCCCAAAAATATATTTTACTTAAATATTTACATTCAAAAAATTCACTAAAATAAAGTATAACATAGAAATAATGCAAATTCTACTTTTTATACAAAACCTTTTTATATAGCGCATAATCTATTCTAGATACTATCTATGCACTTCTTACCTCCCTATTATCAATAACCTCTTTAATCTCACTACGAGGCGCTGATGTCTTCTGGTTCATTATTAGCATCTGAAGGCGATTCTCAATATTAGCAAAGCTAACATCAGGGTCATAATCTAATGGAAGAAGCTCGATATCAGGGAACATTTCTTTGAGCTTTTTACATATTCCTCTGCCAATTACATGATTAGGAAGGCATCCAAATGGCTGCAATATAACGAAATTCTTACATCCCTTAGAAGCATAATGAATTATTTCCGCTGGAATAAGTATTCCTTCACCCGTATCAAATGTATGATGAATAACCTCATCACTTTCCTTCGACAAATCATTAAGTAGAACTGACTTATCATGAAGTGGTTCATCCTTGGAAAGTCTGTCCGTAAGCTTATGGGCAAAATCAAAGAAATGATTAGCAATAAATGACCAGAACTTAGTTGCACTGTCTCGCTTTACCTTGAATTCTTCAATCTGTTTACCTTGACAGAAATATGATTTTTGAATTACATCAGTCATCTTAGCTTCAATTATCTCGAAATTATTACTTTCTAAGTAACGCTCTATGTCATTATTTGCACCTGGATGGAAGTTAAGCAAATACTCTCCTACTATAAGGACCTGTGGCTTCTTAATACTGTCATCATATTCAACAGCATCCATAATCTTAAGGGCCTTTTTGAAGCCAGATATTGCACCAAATGTTCCAGAAGAACCAATAGATTCACTTAAGACAGTAATTGCTTCTTCAAATGCTTTGTCACTTGCTCCCTTTACCTTCTCATAAGGGCGCTTCTTTCTTAATATCTCTTCTAATGTATCAATCATAGGAAGAGAAATTGATACACGAAGCATAGTTGTGGCACTAATCTTGAAGCCAGGATGCAATTCATGATAATCTACATCATCATTAGTCATAATAGCAACATTTTCAAAACCAGCATCATCAAGAGCTTTTCTAAGAATTGTGGCATAATGCGGTAATCTACAACAGCCTAAATACTTCGCCATTCCGACTGCCACTTCGCTCTTATCATATTTGCCACTAGTAAGCTCACCAAGAATCTCACCTATTACAATCTGGGCCGGGAAACATATATCATTATGTGTATACTTCTTACCTAAACGAATTGCTTCATTACGGCCCACATCTAGTGGCACCGCCTTAATGCCCTGGGCCCTAAACGCAGCAGACATAATCATACAAAAGGCATGCGAACTGTTAGGAATTAGAACAATCTTCTCTTTACGCTCCTTCTTCGTGAATTTCACTTCATAAGGATCAGGTAATTCCTTGACTTCTAGTGTCTTATTAAGGGCACGCTTTCTTAGAATAGTTTCAATAAAGGAACGAACTCTAATTCTAAGAGGACCTTGAGCGTCACTCTCATCAACCTTAAGAATAAGTGGCGCCTTATTGCTTGTCTCCTTCATAAGACGAACAACTTCATCTGAAAGAACTGCATCGTGCCCACAGCCAAAGCTTACAATCTGAATATATTCAAGATTAGGACTTTGGGCAGCAAGAATACTACTTCCTAATACTCTTGCATGGAAATTATTAACAATATCAACTCTTGATTTGCGAAGCTCAACCTCAGGAAGGTCAGGAAGGGAGTCAGCTGTAAGCACTGCAACACCCATATCCGATAGCATCTTAGGAAGCTCATGATTAACTAGAGGGTCATTATGATATGGTCTGCCTGCCATAACTACTGCAAATGTGTCATCTTGCTCAACCTGCTTTATAACCTTGCTACCTGCTTCCTTTAACTCCTTGTCATATTGTGATTGTGCATCTAAGGCAAATCCAACAGCCTTCTTACATACATTAGTATCAGTCCCAAAGGTTTCATGCATAAAGTCGCACAGCTGCTTTACTATATCTTCCGTAGAATACCAATAAAAGTAAGGAGCATCAAAACGAACAGATGCATAATATTCAGGATTATCTGAGTTATGAATAACAATAGGATATCCCTTAACAAGTGCACATCTCGAAAAACTTGTCTTCTCTGTATTCTCTGAAGGCATAACAACAATAGATGGCATAAACACGTGATCCACGCCCATCTTAATTAGTTCTCTGATGTGACCATGAACCAGCTTCGCCGGGAAGCACTCTGTATCAGATGCTACAGCATGAATACCATCTTCATATATAGTTCTTGTGCTAAGAGGAGAGATCTTAACCTCATATCCTAAGGAAGCAAAGAATGTTCTAAAAAATGGCATGCCCTCCCAAAAGGCTAATACTCTAGGAATACCAATTACTTCCTTTTGCTTATCCTGTAATTGTTCATAAGGATAATCTTTATTTTGCAATTCGTATCTAATGTCAAACAGATTAGGTGTCTTACCTTTAAGATTATTAATCTCTTTAATCTTCTTTCTTGTATCTTCATCCTTAGGATTACCAATAACCTCACCCTTCTCACAACGGTTATTAGTTACGAAGCTACCACCTGTAGAGAAAGTAAGAATAGCTCTCTTACAATGATTAGTACAATAAGGACAAGGGTCATTATTAACCTGCTTGTAAGTAAACTCTCTTAGTTCATCCTTTGTCAGAAATGTTCTTACATAGCCTTCCTTAGATGCTTCTTCCTTAGCCTTCATAGCAGAACCAATTGCACCCATAAGGCCTGCGTATGGAGCGCGAATAACTTCTCTACCTACAAACTGCTCCATTGCGCGAAGGACGGCATCATTTTGGAAAGTACCGCCTTGAACTACTATTTTCTCTCCTAGTGAATCTATATTAGGAACGCGAATTACCTTAGTAAATACATTTTCAATGATAGACCTGCAAAGACCTGCCATAATATCATTAGGCTTCTTGCCGTTTCGTTGCTCTGTAATAATGCTACTATTCATAAATACAGTACAACGACTGCCTAAACTCGCAGGAGTCTTAGAAGAAAATGCACTTTCTCCTATATCCTTAGTCTCGATATTAAGTGTCTTGGCAAAATTCTCAAGAAATGAGCCACATCCTGATGAACATGCTTCATTAACCACAATATTAGTAATTATGCCGTTTTCAAGCCATATAGCCTTCATATCCTGACCACCAATATCAAGAATAAATGAAGGATTATCAACGTATTTTGAAGATGCTAAGCTATGAGCAACTGTCTCTACAATATGAGATTCTGTTCGAAAAGCTTTAGAGAACAAAAACTCCCCATATCCAGTAGAGGCAGCACCTTTTATAATAAGATTAGCCCCTGCTTTATCGTATTTGTCATAAATATTAAGAAGAGCCTGCCTTGCTACGTCTAGCGGGCTACCCTCATTAGAAGCATAATAACAATCAATTATACTATCATCATTAGCATCCATTAGAACTAGCTTAGTTGTGGTACTACCAGCATCCATGCCAAGAAATACCTCAACTGTTTCACCAATCTTTGGCTGGTAATTAGGCAATTCTTTCTTAGGATGGCGCTTATAGAAGGCTTCTCTTTCTTCGTCAGATTCAAAATACAGCATACCATTGCCATTATCTGAATCATTTACAGAATATGACTGTATTTTCTGAAGGACTTCGTTGTATGTTAAATATTTTGCCTCGAAATGAATCTGCTTAATACTTAAGGCAGCACCCAATGCCACCATCATTTCAGGATGATCAGGCACGAGAATCTCATCCTTCTTAAGATCAAGCCTCTGTGCAAATACGCTTCCTAGCATTGGATGAAACGTCAAAGGACCACCTTCAAATGCTACAGGAGCAGTAATATCCAAGCCTTGAGACAATCCACCTATTGTCTGCTTAGCAATTGCGTGATAGCTGGAAAGTGCAATATCTGCCTTGCTAACGCCCTGATTAAGAAGTGCCTGAATGTCAGTCTTAGCGAATACGCCACAACGACCAGAGATGTCATATACACTTCTGCCCTGCTTTGCTAATGCATTCATATTGGCAGGCTCAATTCCAAGAACTGATGCCACCTCATCAATAAATGCACCTGTACCACCAGCACAGCTACCATTCATTCGCATATCATAGACATCATTTTCACCTTCTTCATCCTCCTTAAAGAAGATAATCTTAGCATCCTGACCGCCTAATTCAATTGCTGTACCAATACTGTCATATTCCTTCTTAAGTGCCAAAGAATTAGCAACTACTTCCTGTGTAAATGGAATATCAACAGACCTAGCAAGCTCTCTGGCGCCACTTCCCGTCATACATATTCTAAGCTTCTTATTACCAACATATTCTTTAATTTCTTCTAAAAGCTTAAGAATGCTGTCCTTTTGTCTCGCAAAGTGACGAATATACTTGTAAAAAACAATATTATCATCTTCTAGAAGTGCAATCTTAGTTGTTGTAGAGCCTACATCAATTCCAACAAATAGTTTAGAATTATTATTCATAGTTTTTTCTTTTTTATTCATTTTAGTTATGTCTCCAATTAATTTAGGTTTATATTCTTATCGCTTATCCTTATCAATAAATTCCAATGCAATAATAGATGCAATAGAGCTTATAAAGATAATAACAAGAAGGTGTATCCAATCAGACGCAATATTTATTCTAGAATGTTCATAATCATTACTAAATAGTTCTGTCGTAGCACCTTTTTCAACAATTTTTAATAGCTTATCCTTACCAAGCTTATCTAATACATCTTTGAATTTGACATGGTACACTATTGTAGTATCCTTATACTCATCTCCAACAGGATTATTGTTAAGATAGTCAATTATTTCACCTACTGTCGTATAATACGATAAATCAGTATTAAGATTCTCTCTAAGACTATTAGTATTCATTAGAATTCTAAGGGCTTCTCCAATAGATGTATCATCTAATAACGTAACATTGTATAAGACACTAAAGTTATCATCAGTTCTGACAAAGTCAAGTAGTTCGCCAATATTAACAAAGGCTTCGACTCTTGTATCAAGCATTTCACCTACAAATTCAATATCATCACCAATAGCTAAAATAGCTGAGAACAAACCACTAAGAGTTACACCTTTAACTATTTCGCTATTTCTAACATCAATATAATCATCATCTGACATAACATAATTAATAGCATCACGCAAGCTTGTTGCGCCACCAATTGTAGTTTCCTTTATTTTAACGATATTAGGCTCTGTACTACTTGATACTTCGTCTAACACATCACCAATTGTAATTCTGCTAATAAGTGGTTTTTTCCTAAGCTCTGCAAACTTATCATCATTTAAAAGCATCCTGCAGGCTTCTTCAGCTGTCATCTGTCCACCGACCTTAATTGACCTTAGCTGTTTTACACTTTCATTACTTTCATCAGAGAGCATATCAATTATGTCTGAACCCTTGATTTCTAAATCCATCTCAGAACTCTCTAAGGCGCTCATCATACTGTCAACAGCTTTATATGACATATTATTAACATCCATCTGAGATGCTAAGGCGTCAAATCCAGGAGCTGATACTGTGGTAGCCGAAATAAAAGTGATATTATCAGGCAATGGGAAAAGTCCACCGGAGAATACCATTTGAAATATTAGCAAAAATGGCATAATTGTCATGGCAATTGTAGTTGTTCGAACTAATGCCGAAATAAACAGCGCCAACATATCTGCCGCATAGGTTACTAAAAACAAAGTAACTAGTACATCTACTATAAGAGAAGAAGAAAACAAACCTTCTCCAGATATTTTCATGCCAACAATAGAAGCCGTAAGCAAGGTTATTATACACTGCAAAAGGCAAATAATAGCCTGAAATGCCATATGTGCTAAGATATATGACGATATATGCAATCCTGACCTATGTTCTCTCTTAACAACATCACGCTCACGACATATTATCTGAATAGAATTAAATGTTCCATTCCATAAGCAGACGCACACGAGGGCAAAGACACCCATCAAAGTGCCTTCCTTCGTTACTCCAAAATCCTTGCCTAATGCCAATGACACAAGACCTGCTATTAGAGCAGACATAGGGAGAGTAATCCAGTCATTTTGATATATAAATACTCTGACAAGCTTGCCAAAATAAACAACTGCCTGGCCAAGTCTTCCCATATATCGTATGTTCAATTTATTAGTTGAGTCATTATGATTAGAATCAGCCATTTTGAACCATCCTTGCATACTTTTCTATATATTCGTCAGCCCTACCATCTCCGCCTTCTTCAACCTGATTTACAGTTTTAACGATTTCATCCATAGAATCTCTTTCGAAGAATCTTCTCGCTTCATCAATGGTACCAAAGAAAGCCAATCGTCCTGTTCTATTACTGTCTTTTGCTAACACAATAACGTCATCAAAAAAGTCAACAACTCTATCAGGACTATGAGTTATTACAATAACTATCTTATTATCATCAGCTATTGTTCTTAATCTTGCAAACAACTCCCTGGCCATTACACCATCAAGTCCAGAATCAGGTTCATCTAGTATAAATAATGCGGGATTCGATAATAGCTCCATACAAATAGATAGACGTTTTTTCTGACCACCAGAAAGCTTCTCAACTAAGCTATCTTGAATTGGAAGAAGTCCAAAAATATCCATTACTTCGTTAACACGAGCAATCTTGTCGCTACGGGGAATGTCTATGGCAAGTCTTATCTCAGCTGCATCATATAAAGTCTTCTTTACAGTGTCTTTATCTCTCATCATTTGAGGCTGAGGAACAAAGCCAACATTATGCTTCATCTTGTTATAATCCTTATACATATTTTTACCATCAAGAATGATTTCTGCATCAGCCTTTTCAAAGCCATTAACAGCATTAATAAAAGTTGTCTTACCAGCACCGGATCCACCTAACAGTAACACCATATGCCCAGTAGGAATATTCATATTGATATCTTTCAACAGATATTTTTTCTTGAAGAAATCAAGAACAGAACGAGACGCAATACTAACAGATAGTCCCTCGTTAATATCACCAGAAGATCCACGTTTTACAATATTAGACATCTCTATTTTGATGTCTTCAACCTTCCATTTTGGTTGAAAACGTTTAGACAATCCCCAGATCATTAATGGAATAAAGCTAATTTCTTTAGAAAAGCAAAGCAGTAACCACCATTTACTTAAACCATATACTTCTATTAGGCCATTATATACCCTAATATTGAAGATAAAAAGGGCTAGTAATAACGCAATCAAAACTATTATATACAAATAAGTAAACACGCTATATGATTCAATATAATTATCAATTAAATCAAATGTAGCAGCAAGCATGGCCGCAACTATATACAAAAATGATAATATACTATACACTCTTCCTTCAGGCTCGCGATAAGCACATCTTGCAAGTTGATATTCCCTAACACAAGGAATAAGTGCAAAATACCATTTTATACCAGATTTTTTGAATATAAATGCAGTACCAATAATATATAAAATGCTTGGCACTATAAATATAACAGAGTATGAATCAAATAATAATATTAATAATAGTTTTACAAATAAATTCATGTGTTTCTTTCTAGTTCTTTAACTGTTTAATCTCATTTATAATCCTCTTTGTGTTAGAGTCAAGTAATATAGCAAGTGCAAAAATAACGATAAATACTAATTGAAGCTTGCCTTTGATATAGACATCTCCATCAAAATACAGCTCTTCATCTACAAAATCAGGAATAATCCTTACCTTCTTATCATATACTGGTGGGAATAAAGCTAGCACACCACTAACTTGTCCTGTAGTATCCGGTGAACCAAGGGAAAAATCAAGATCTGTACCTCTCATATTAAGTCCTAAGCTTTTGATTACCTTCTTAAGCTCCTTTTTCACCTTACCAAGCCATTCCTTATTAGCCTCATCAAAGATTACAGCATATATTTTATCAGCATGTTTCTTAAGCTCTTCTATCTTCTCCTTAAACTTCTTATATAGCTTTTTAGGATTAAATCTGTCGAAGAACTCTCTTACTTTGATGAAAAACTTCCTATCACCTTCATTAAATCTTTCTTCAAAGTCATCACTTTCAGTATCAACTATATCAGGAGAATCCACATCAACATCCTGGATATCTTCTAAATCAACGCTCTTTTTTGTAGCAACCTTATTATCTTCAACAATTTGTTCTTGCTCTTCTTTTTCAACATCCTCAGTTGTTGCCGCTTCACTCTCAACAACTTCCTCTGTTTCATTTATATCTATTGCAGTTTCATCTTCGTTTTCTTCCTGTGAAACCACATTTTCATCATCCTCAGACTCTTCGTCCTTATTCTTCCTTGGCAGAATTCTGACAAGAGTCCCTAGTATACTCACATTATAATTAAGCCCTCCATCTTTCAAGTAATCAACATGAACTTGAATAAAATGAAGGAAGGTACATGCTTTTACTTTGACACTATAGTTCATCTCTCTATCAATACTACCCTGCAGCTTAAACCAAAACGGAGCAAGCAAGACATAGAGAATGATGAATAGAACTAAACCTATAATACAAAGTAAAACAATTCCTATTATTTTTAAAATTAATAGAAAAACACTCATATTATTAATTCCTAATTGTTAAAAAATTACTCTTGTCAACATCACCTGTGTTAATCAATATATCTTCTATCATGAATTGTAACAAATGCTTTGTCTCAAGCTTACCCTTGCCAAAGCCAACAATCTTGTAATTCTTGTTAATAAATCTGTCGGTGTTAACTTCGCTACTACCCATCATAATAAGTAGTTCTTCAGGCTTGTCACTTACTACAATTACATAGTAACCCAGAGGCAAGCTCTTAGAATTAGCAAGTCTAAGAAGCATTTCTACATTCTCGTCTATTATATTGTCACTAAGATAAACATTTGTTACTTCCATAAATAGATTCCATTAAAAACAAATAAACTAGACAAAAAAGCAGTATAAACTGCTTTTTTAAAAATTACGATTAGTCCATAATTTTGCACTTTTGAGTTCAAGATATTCATTATAGGCTTTCTCAAGTATATCCTTCTCATTAGGGAATTTTAATAAATGATAAGCCTCATGATACTTGTAATACCCTGAATCAACAAAAAACTCCTCACGTTGTGGTCTGCTTTGGTAACTATTACTTCTCATTAAATACCAATGTACATCCTTACTTACATCCCCTTCTGGAACAGTAAAGGTGTAGGAACTTTTACCAACGTATTTGATAATCTTAGCATCAACGTTCGACTCTTCCTTAACTTCACGAAGTGCTGTTGTCTCGTGTTCTTCGCCTTCTTCTACAGTTCCTTTTGGAAGAACCCATCCCTCATAACGATGATGAATGTTCTTATACAATAGCAAAACTTTCCCTCGATAGATTACCACACCACCACAACTTATTGCCTCGATCATTGCAATACCTCCTTGATGTGGATACATTCTCACTCAAAATTATAAACTAAAGTTAATTATTATTCAAGTTTGTGCTAAAATATGTGTCAAAAACTGCTTTCGCAATAGGAACCGCTGTCTTACTGCCGGAACCACCCTTCTCTTGAATAACCGCTATAGCCAAAGCTTTATCATCCTTCTTGGCATAGCCTACAAACCATGCATGTGTATCATCATTTGTATCACTCACTTCTGCCGTTCCCGTTTTGCCAAATGCCTCATAATTATTGCTTTTAAGAGCAGTTGCCGTTCCGTTCGTAACAACATCACGCATATATTCTTCTATCTGATCAGCCTGTGCCTGTGTAAGAATAGAATCAACCGTTGAGCTTCTAAAACTCTTGACATTTACCCCTTGGTAATTAGTAATACTATCCATTATGTATGGCTCCATTAATTTGCCATCATTACATATTGCAGATGCAATCATACACATATGAATCGGAGAAACAACTGTCTGCCCTTGACCAATTGCCGTCTGCATCATTATCGGTTCGGTTGTCGAATCATCAACAGAGAATTTACTTATACTTGTGTTACTCAGCCTCGTCGGAAGCTTCTTATTAAATAACAACTGATTACACAACTGATTAAATCCGTTTCTGTTAAGTCCAAGTCCTATCTGAGAAAAAGCTATATTACAAGACTCAGCAAACGCTTCCTTAAATGTTATATGGCCATGTACTTCGCCTTTATAACAACGAATTGTATAATTATCTTTTGTAAATTTACCGTTACAATCAAAGGTCGATTGTGCTGCATTGACATT
Source organism: uncultured Lachnospiraceae bacterium (assembly GCA_900316395.1). Classification (GTDB taxonomy): domain Bacteria; phylum Bacillota; class Clostridia; order Lachnospirales; family Lachnospiraceae; genus RUG191. The sequence continues at coordinate 12,424 of ONCT01000031.1, forward strand.
TTCTTGAAGATATTCTAATGCTGTAAGTATCTTAAATGTTGAACCCGGTGTATATAGTCCTTGTGTTGCCCTGTTAACAAGCTCTGAGTCTTTACTATTAATTAATTTCTTGTAATTATCAGCAATTGTATTAGGATTAAAATTAGGCTTAGATGTCATAACAAGAATCTTACCAGTAGAAGGCTCAATCGCAATGACAGCACCATCATAATCCATACTATCATATGCAACTTCTTGCAGATTATGATCTAATGTCGTAACAACAGTATCTCCCTTGTTCTTAACATTAAATAAATCATTCTTTATTCTTTCTAAAATAAATGCATGGCTCTTAAGCATATAGAAGTTACCATCAAGCTCAACTCCAGACATTCCATTACTGTCATAACCTACAGCATGTGCATACATATTCCCATAAGGATAGCTTCTAGCATTATCACTATTAGAGGTTGCAAGAACTACACCATTCTTATCAACAATATCGCCACGAATTATGCTTTCAGCTAGCTTGTCAAGCCTTGCGTTATAAGGGCTGTTAATAAAATCATCACTTTTGAAAGCAACAAAATAGCAAAAATATACGCATAAAGCAATAAATAAGGCTAAAAAGAAATACATTACAACAGCAAATTGAACATTACGGGATTTGTTAGTAATCTTCTGTTCAGGTTCATCAACCTTTGTACTATCTTTTTTATCCTTTTTTCTGCCACTTCTTCTATTGTTCTTAATATCAACCTTTTCAACCTCTATCTTGGAATTAGACTTGCGACGGGCTTTAGGGCCGCTTATCTTCTTACCACCCTCTGAAGAGGCATCATTTAAGTCAATAACTTCGAAATCATCTCTTTTACTCATTAATTGTTTCTCCTTTACAGAACCAAGTTTTGGCTTCGCCAAAACTGTTGGCTCTCGCCAACATAATATGCAAAATAATACCTCATATAATGTAAACATTATATCGGTATTATTTTACATATTATCTTGGTTCTGAGTTGTATCAAACTGCTTACAGTATAATCCCTGAATTATCGCGAATAGGATTATCGTACTTAACAAGGAGCTTCCGCCGTAGCTTACTAACGGTAGTGTTACTCCAGTTGATGGTATGAATTTCGTCACACCACCAAGAGTTATAAACACTTGAACTCCATATAAAGTGCCAAGCCCTAATGCAATAAGCTTGTAGAACTGGTCACGAATCTCCATTGCAATATTAAAGAACATAAATAAACAACTGATACACACAAATATTAAGCATAATGCAAATACAGCTCCTAATTCTTCAGAAATAGCTGCAAAAATAAAGTCTTGCGAAACAACAGGAATCTTATCTGGCATGCCTTGACAAAGTCCTGAGCCGAACCATCCCCCAGTACCTATAGCAAATAACGACTGTGCCACCTGATACCCCTGGTCTGATATTGTTGCAATTGGATCCTGCCAGGCAGCAACTCTTACTCTTACGTGATTGAATAGGAAATACACAAGTACTCCGCCTACAGCAGTACCTGCTAAGGTTATTATTAGATATAATGGTTTTCTTGTAGCAACATAAAGCATTACAATATATGTAAACAGGAATATACAAGCGCCACCTAAGTCCTTAGATGCCACAAGAATAAGCACATGTACTGCAGCAACTGCAGTGGCTGTTAATACTACCCTGAAATCATGGGAACGGAAATCTATCTTCATTTTAGATAGGTCCTCCTCTGGGAGTATATAAAGCATAGCCGCCACAAAGAATACAAATATTATCTTAATAAACTCAGAAGGCTGAATTGCTATAGGTCCAAGGTTAATATTAAGCTTGGCACCATATACACGAGAGCCTACAACAAGTACAACTAAAAGTCCTAATATACCTACAATTGCATAGACCCATTTGAGTCTGTTCCACATTTTCAACTTAGAAATAAGAAGCGGTATAAAACAGGTAGCAATCATACCAACTGCAGCAATAACAAATTGCTTAATAGCATTAGCAAAGTCAAGACGAGCTAGAATCGCAAAGCTAATTGTCATAAGCATACACATATTGTTAATAAGAGCGTAGCTTGCGTGCTTGTAAATCTTCTTGTATATAAGCATACAAATAGCAAAGAACACAATCTGAGCCAGCATAAATAGTATTATAAAAATGTTATTAGTGCTTACATATATACATAGATTCAAATCAAGAAGAATCGTATACATAATAAATGTCTGACGATGATATAGTCTCTTCTGACGCTCTAAGGAAACGTTACTTCGAAGCGCAGCAAAGCAATCGTATGTATAAATCGCAAATAAAAATACAAGTATAAATCTAGAGACATATACTACTATATGAGCCATTATTCTACTCCTCTTTTAAAATGAGCGGTTGTGTATTCAAATTCCACTCTTTTTTTATTAGCAAGACAATCCATATATTTATTCAAAATATCTGAAACCTCATCCTTGCTTTCGTTGGTAAAATCCAATTTAACACCTGCAAAACCAAGACTACTTACAACATCCATCTCGTTAAACAGGCATGTTGGCAAACCATTATAGATGACATTATAACACACCTTACATTTGTTAAATATGCCAAACTCATTTCCTTTCTTATCCTTAAGGATTAACTCCTTCTCCTTCTTATCGCAGCCCTTGCAATTCTTGTTAACACAATTAGCGCTAATCATAAGAGGCGCCCTTCCGTATATGTTAATGATACTATTACTATTATTCCTATGAGATAATTCTCTATTGTTAAGCTCCATTGGACAAATATTATAGTCAGCCCCTAAATCATTAACAAAATCAACAGACGTATTATTGAAGGTATATAGGTGTGAATTGGCAATAATAACTCCTTCTAGCTTATATTCCTTTACAAATCCTACTCCGTCATAACTTGATACTACATATCCGTCATAGTTTCTTAGAATATCTATTTTATCCTTAAGTAATCTGGCAGTCTTATCCCTTATTACAAATGGGAATTCAACAAATATGTTATTTGCATGAGTCTTACTTCTAATCTCATCATATTTTACGAATAAATCGTAGCTGCTAAAAGGTACGATTAAATCATAATCCCTATCTATTGTCTCCTCAATTCCTTCTAGCTGTGAAATGTCATTAATTGATATTACAACATTAGATAATTCATTTTTAATCGTACTATTATCCGTATTATCATCAAAGAATTCGGATTTTTCAATTAGATTAATTTTATTTTCAGTATCATATTTTCTTGTATATTTAGAACATATATTACCTTCTAATTGTTCTAGAGCCTCTCGTCTAATACGGTTAATCTCTCCTAGCGGAATGAATACATCATCATCTAAATCTACATGAATATCTGAAAATGTAAAATTGCTATTACCTGTCTTATTAATTCTCTTAATAATATCCTCTGCACTTACTGGCTTTTTACTTGCCTTTTTACATACATTTCCCGTAACAGTTGTTATCACACCATCATAATCAACAATAATCTTAATAGCTTCACCTTCATGAGCTATGAACTTACAGGTTGCATTCAATTTATTCTCTTCAAATACAACATCCACATCTTCGCTTTCATGAGATGGCTTAGAAAATGTAACCATATTATCTGACTTGTTATAATAATAGCAGTTAGTAAATCCACTTCTATTGCCAAGCTTTAATAGCAAATCATAATCATTCTTATCTACCTTATACTCTTTACTACCTCTAGCAATATTATCTAATAAATAATCAACATATCTACGATATACATTTACCACGCCAGAAGCATATTGCTTCTTCTTCATACGACCTTCAATCTTAAGGGATGAAACACCACTTTCATAAAGCATTGGCAAATCATTAATACCACATAAATCTCTAAGGCTTAGAACATAGCCCCCTTTATTATTAATCTTCTTTCCATCTTCATAAACATCATATTCTAATCGGCAAGGCTGAGCACATCGACCTCTGTTACCACTCCTGCCACCAATTATGCTACTCATTAGGCAATCCCCTGAATAGCAATAACACAGGGCTCCATGTACAAAGGCTTCTATCTTCATTCCTGTCTCATCATGAATCCTACGTATCTCCTCTAATGACAATTCTCTTGCAGGAACAATTCTAGTTAGTCCAAGTTCTTTGAATAGCTTTGCACCATAGGAATTGCATACTGCAAGCTGTGTAGAGCCATGAACATGTAAATCAGGAAAGTTCTCTCGAATATATTTAATCAAGCCAATATCCTGCACAATAATACCATCTAAACCATTTTCATAATAGAATTTGACATAATCATGTATCGAATCATCAAACTCTTTATTCTTAATTAATGTATTAAGCGTAAGATAAGCCTTTTTACCATGTAAATGTGCATATCTTAGCGCCTCAGCACTTTCTGCTTCATCAAAATTAGTTGCATAAGCCCTAGCTGAGAACAAGCTGCCTCCAAAATATACAGCGTCAGCCCCAGCATCTATTACACTTTTAAAAATCTCAAGACTTCCTGCAGGTGCAAGAACCTCTAGTTCTCTCATTTGTTCCCCTTTTATTCTAAGAATGCTTATTATCTACGAGAACTCCTAAGCCCCATTCTCAGGGGCGTGGAGTTACTCGTAGATAAAACCCTACAATAGAATTCCCAAGGCTTAAATAAGTCTTGGGAATAATAATAATCGTTAATTATAGTTACTTTTTGATGGACCAAGAAGCGATTCTTCAAGGGATGCTTCCAGCTTAGTCTTAGCAAGTAACAACTCCTTCTTCTCTTCTTCTATGGTCTCTATCTTCTTCTTAAGCTCTTCATTCTCAACCTGAAGATTAATAAGATCATGCTTGAATTTGAAAATATCTTGATCCTTAGTCTCAGCATCAGACTCTAGCTTGTCAATTTGTTCTTTTGCTTTGAAATAATCATCCGCGATATTTATCTCTAACAAAGCAGCTTTCATATCTGCTGGTAGCTTCCTAAAGCTTTCAATCTCATTATATTCCTTAAGCTTACTATTGATATATGTCGCTACCCTTTGAAGATATTCTTCTTCCTCATATCCTGATATTGTATATTTCTTGCCACCGATTAAAACCTCAGTATTCTTTTTGGCCGACATAACATTCCTCCTACTAAATCTAACAATTATATTTAATCATAAATCAGCCCTTTATTCAAGACGTTGAATGCCAAAATGCGAAAATGCCTCATCGCTTGCGACTCTTCCCTTGGGAGTTCTGTTAATAAGTCCAATTTTAACAAGATAAGGCTCATATACATCTTCAATGGTAGCAGATTCTTCACCTATTGTTGCAGCTAAAGTATCAATTCCAACAGGCCCACCATTATATTTCTCAATAATGGTAAGTAGAATATTCCTATCATTAACATCAAGGCCCAATGTATCTACATTTAGCCTGTCTAATGCTGATTTCGCAATATCTTCAGTTATTGTTCCATCGTATTCTACCTCAGCAAAATCCCTTACTCTCTTAAGTAAGCGATTAGCAAGTCTTGGGGTTCCACGACTTCTTCTAGCTATTTCAAAAGCACCCTTAGAATCAATATCAACATTTAGCACCTTAGAGGATGCATTAACAATCTTAGCTAATTCATTCGGATTATAGAATTCCATATGGAATATCACACCAAATCTGTCACGAAGGGGTGCTGTAAGAAGACCAGCTCTTGTTGTGGCACCAATTAATGTGAATTTCGGAAGGTCTAACCTAATTGACTTGGCACTTTGACCTTTGCCAATCATAATATCTATACAGAAATCCTCCATTGCAGGATATAACACCTCTTCCACCTGTCTGTTAAGCCTGTGAATCTCATCAATAAAGAGGATGTCATTCTCTTTAAGGCCATTGAGAATTGCTGCCATCTCTCCAGGCTTGGCAATTGCTGGACCAGATGTAACCTTAATATTAACACCCATTTCATTAGCAATAATATTAGAAAGTGTGGTCTTACCAAGACCTGGTGGTCCGTATAACAGGACATGGTCTAATGATTCACCACGATTCTTGGCTGCTTCAATATAAACCTTAAGGTTCTCCTTCACATTTTCCTGACCAATATATTCATCTAATCTCTTCGGTCTTAAGGTAGCCTCAACAGCCGCTTCTTCTTTTTTTAATTCAGTAGATATTACACGCTTCATACTATTATCCTTTGTAAAATGTTAAATCATAACCTTCAGACATTCTTTAAGCAGGTCTTCTTCTGTCATACCCTCAACATAATCTACGTTATTAAGGGCCTCTCTTGACTCTGTCTTAGAATATCCTAAAGCTTCAAGAGCCATAATAACATCCGAATCAAATGCACTTTCTTTACGAGGAGAATGGACATTAACAAGTTCACTTGCATCAAGCTTATTACCAAGCTCAAGGATAGCTCTTTCCGCAATCTTCTTACCAACACCCTTTGCGGCACATATAGCCTTAACATCACCTGTAATCAGGGCATTCATTAGTTCATCAGCGCTAAGCTCGCTAAGAATAGCAATTCCTGCCTTAGGGCCTATTCCACTTACTGATATAAGCATTTCGAATAGCTCCTTGCTCTTCTTCGAAGTAAAGCCATATAGAGACATTTCGTTTTCTGTTACATGAAAATGTGTATATACCTTAATGCTTTCTCCAACATTGCCAATCTCCATTATGTCCAAAGAAGGCATCATAACACCATAACCAACACCACCACAGTCAATATATACGAAGCTTTCATCTATGCTATCTAATCTTCCATTAAGAAATGCTATCATGTCATATCCTCTCTATTCTCAATATATTTATACTCACGATATACCAAAACCAAATCATTAATCCCGCTTAAAACCATTATAATTCCTGATATAAAGAATATAATCTCGCTATTCTTAAAATTAGTAGCCAGCATAAATATTCCTAATGCAATGAATACAACATTAAGTATTATCTGGCCTATAAGGGTTTTATCAGCGAATTTCTTAACATGAACAGCTGCATTTATAAACTCAGCATTATACTTCTTAAAATCATCACTTATAGCCTCTGTAACCTTAGATACCACTTCATGCTCGCTATATTTATCTTTATAATTCTTAGATTTGTTTTGCTTATTAAATCTTTCTTTTTTACTTAATATGAAAAGAAGTTCGGAAAGGCAATTAATTATTATGGCAACCCATACTATTACATGAAGAATACTGCCAAAAAAATCAGAAAAAATAATCATCAAAACACCAAGCACTGTAAAAATAACAGATTCTATTATAGATACAATGTTAGATTTGTTAAAAGACTTAGATGTAATAAAGCCAACAATTAATCCTATGGATGCGATTATAAGAACAAGTCCAAGGCCAAAGGATATCTTAGAAGGTGCTGAAGAAGGGTCAATCATAATTCTAATACCCAGAAAAATCATCAAGCATCCCATAAATAATCTTGTTTCAAGAAAATATAAAACGCAATCAATTATATCTTTAATTGTTACTTTTTTCTTTTCATCCTTTGATTTATCAGCCATTAACTATAATTAACCTTTCATAAGTCAATCAATATGCATTCTAATCCAAACATTTCTTCAATATACTGCTTAACATATTCTAGTTTCAAATCAGGCAGAGTCTTTTTCTTCTTTATGGAGAAACTTATCTATTCTTATATAAACAGCCTGAGCAATCACACCAATTACTGCTCCTGTAACAACACCAGTTATAAGAAGTACTGGCAGATAATAGATAAGATACCCACTATCAAAGAAAACAATAGCAACTACAAGCTGTCCTACATTGTGCATAAAGCCGCCTACGACAGAAACAGCTATCATATTGAACTTAGAGAATTTGTACAGTAAATACATGCATATAAAGCTAAGTAATCCACCAGCCAAGCTATAGCATAGAGAATATACATTACCGAACATAAATCCTATAAGAAGCACTCTTAATATAGATACAATAAATGCATCAACTGTCCCAAACAAATATAACAATAGAATTATTACAACGTTGGTAAGACCAAGCTTCATTCCCGGAACACCGAAAGGTATTGGAATTAGCGATTCTATATAACTGCACACAAGTGCAAATGTTAAAAATACTGCTAATGCAGGTAACGACTTCTTCATTCTACTCCCATTTGTGCACATTATTCTACGAGCACTAAATTAATTAACAATACTATCATAATCGCTACTATCTGAATCCACAACAGTAACAACGACTCTATTAGGAAGGCATACAATAGTCTGTCCTGATTTATTCACTTTCCCTTGCTTTATGCATAGATGGTCAGGACACTCAGCTTCTTCCATGTAGCAATAACCATCTTCAATAACAATCTTGTTAACAACTTCACCTCTATGTTCGATTTCAATTTCCTTATCAACATTTAGAGGATATATTCCAATTAGATTATCTCTTTGCTCGATTGTTACATATTTTCCATCAACAGAATATATAAAATGCCATATTACAAGGGCAATTATTCCTACAACCAACAAAGATACTATTAGTATAATATCTCGCTTTTTAAGCCATTTACCCATCTAATTCTCCAATATAATAGAATCCTTTACATTCCGTTAGCTTAACATCCACAATACTACCAATAAGTGATTCGTCACCTGGAAAATGTACAATAGAATTATTACTCATTCTTCCACTAATTAAACTATCATCCTGAGAATTAACATTTTCAACAAGAACACTTTGAATGCTTCCTGTATATGTCTCAGCCTTGCTTCTTCCAATTGATTGAACTTCCGCCAACAACCTGTCGAATCTGTCTTTAATTACATCCTCTGGCACCTGATTATCCATAGCTGCAGCAGGTGTTCCTGTTCTCTTAGAATAGATAAATGTAAATGCAGAATCAAATTCAACTTTCTTAACAACATCCATTGTCTCAAGAAAATCTTCCTCAGTTTCTCCTGGAAAGCCGACTATAATATCAGTAGTTAAAGCAATATCAGGCATCTTATCTCTAATCTTATCTACTAACGCAAGATAATCCTCCTTAGAATAATGACGATTCATCTTACCTAGAATCTCGCTGCTTCCTGATTGTAATGGCAAATGCAGATGTTGGCACACCTTCTTACAATCAGCCATAGCTTCAATTAATTCATCAGACAAATCCTTAGGGTGACTTGTCATAAATCGAATACGTTCTAAGCCCTCAATATCATTTACCCGTCTTAGAAGCTTAGCAAAATCGATATCTTCCTCTAACCCCTTGCCATAAGAATTAACATTTTGTCCAAGGAGCATAACCTCCTTAACGCCATCACTTACAAGCTCTTTAATCTCATCTATTATCTCATCAGGCTTTCTAGAGCGTTCACGTCCTCTAACATATGGAACAATACAATAACTACAGAAATTATTGCAGCCGAACATAATATTTACCCCTGATTTGAAGGCGTATTTTCGAGATGTAGGTAGCTTCTCAACAATTCTTGTGGTATCTTTCCATATATCAATTATCATATCCTCTGATTGAATCGCATTATATAAAAGCTCAGGGAATTTGAATATATTATGAGTTCCAAAAATCAGGTCAACAAAGCTGTAAGACTCTTTAATCTTGCTAATTACCACTTCTTCCTGCATCATACAGCCACAAAGGGCAATAATCATATTAGGATTCTTTTTCTTCAATGAATGAAGGTATCCGAGACGACCATACACCTTGTTATTAGCATTTTCCCTAACGGTACACGTATTATAGATTACAAAGTCAGCATCCTCTGACTCAGTCCTTACATAGCCTACTTTATCAAGAATTCCTCTTAGCTTCTCAGAATCTCTCGCATTCATCTGACAGCCGAAGGTGGTTACATTATATGTTAGCTTACGACCAAGTCTATTGGATTTATCCGATATAATATCTTTAAGCTTGTCAATATATTCGTATTGTATAAGTGTCTCTTGTTCGTCTGTTCTACTAGAATTGTTATTCATTATATCTCCAACAAATTATCTAATCTGACCATTACCATATATTATGTATTTAGAGCTTGTTAAGGCTTCAAGTCCCATAGGGCCTCTGGCATGAAGCTTCTGGGTACTTATACCAATCTCTGCGCCGAAACCAAACTCAAATCCATCTGTAAACCTTGTAGAAGCATTAGCATATACACAGGCTGCATCAACTTCATTTAAGAATTTCTGAACATTTTCGTAATTATCTGAGACAATGGACTCAGAGTGACCTGTGTTATTAGCATTAATATGGCTAATGGCTTCGTCAACACTATCCACTGTCTTAATAGACATTATATAATCAAGGTATTCTGTAGAATAATCTTCTGAAGTAGCCTTAACACCCTTATTAATCTTATCTAATGACCTCTCATCACATCTTAACTCGACTCTGTTATTAAGTCGCTTCTCTAATTCAGGAAGGAATTCGTCCATAATATCCTTGTGAACAACTAATGATTCGCAGGCATTACATACGCCAATTCTCTGTGTCTTAGCGTTCTCAACGATATCAACAGCTGTTTTTACATCACATGTTGCATCAACATATACATGGCAGTTACCTGTTCCTGTCTCGATTACTGGAATTGTTGCATTCTCAACTACAGAACGAATAAGACCTGCGCCTCCACGAGGAATTAACACATCTACATACTCTTTCATCTTCATGAATTCAGTAGTTGTAGCCCTGTCATTATCTTCTATCAATGTACATGCATAGGTAGGAATGTTATTATCCTCTAACACCTTATGAATTACACTAACAATGGCTTTATTAGATTCTAAAGCATCTGAACCACCCTTTAATATACATACATTACTTGTCTTAAAGCATAGAGAGAAAACATCAGCAGTAACATTAGGTCTTGCTTCATATATCACACCAACTACGCCCATTGGCACACGCTTCTTGCCAATTTCAAGACCATTTGGACGCTTCTTCATGGAAGTCACTTCACCAATTGGGTCATCAAGAGCATCTACCTGTCTTATTCCTTCAGCAATGCCTTCTATTCTTGATTCATCAAGTAAAAGCCTATCCTGTAAGCCCTGAGGCATATTATTCTTCTTGGCTCTATCAAGATCTCGGTTGTTACCCTCAATAATTGCTTTGCTTTCCTTAATCAGTCTCTCAGCTGTCTCTAATAACACCTTATTCTTAGTGTTAGTATCCAGCTTAGCAACCGTATATTTTGCCTCATTAGCGTTTTTACATAATTCTTTTAAGTCCATAACATCCTCCTTGTAACATTAATGTATCCTTTTCACTTATCGCTTTAACACCGTATCTGTAATAATCATTTCCATTGGGACATCCCAGTAGCCCACATCAAGCTCATCAACCATCTGGAACCCAAAGCATACTCCTATGGGAGTAGTGTTTTTGTGTTTTTGTAAAAATCTGTCATAGTAGCCTTTGCCATAACCAATTCGATTATTTTTCTTATCAAAAGCTAAGCCTGGACAAATCACTACTGCTTCCTTATCTAAGAACATCACATCGCGATTCTTTGGCTCTAACACATTGAATTTCCCTACTTCAAATTCACTCAAATCACTAACCTTATAGAATTTAATCTCTTCCTCAAAGCTTACAGGAAAAAACAAATTATGACCTTTTTTCAGTAGCTTATCATATAAATCAATTAAATTGACCTCTTTTTCTAAAGGATAAAAGCACAATATATCCTTTGTTCCTAGTCTATTAATAATAACTTCAAGTATATTAGCAATTCTTCTAGAACCATCAATAATCTCATCATTTGATAATCTTGTTCTTTTTTTTAGAATTTTTGACCTTACTTTAATATTACTTGTCATGCATATGCTTCTTTCTTACATCACTAAGATGTGTTGTAGTACCATCAGCCTCTAGAATATCAACATTGTCTAATTGGCTTCTAATATTGCCTCTAATGGCTTCTATATATTCCTGTCGAAGTCTTTGCTGCTCAGCCTTCTCTTCTTCATTTAAGCCCTCTTTCTTGGACTTATGTGCTAATTCATTAATTCTTGCAATTGTAGCTTCTGTAATCATCACTATCCTCTTAATAATTGTAATTATCTTCTATATAACCTAATACATCAAAAAACTCATCATAATTAGACTTAAATACAGTCCCTTTGAAATTCGCATCTAAAATATTATGTATAATCGATAAATCCTTACTATTAGCAATAACCATATCTGCACCTGATAAAGTGGCTATTTTGCCAGCAATGAGCTTCGTATGCATACCACCTGTTCCAACACTAGAACCAACAGAACTTGAACCCATATCGATTACATCATCAATATTCTCTACAAGTGGCACAAACTCTGCATCTTCATGAGTTCTAGGATTAGAAGTATATAGACCATCTATATCAGTAAGCAAAATAAGTAAATCCGCTTTAATTAGATATGCCACAAGAGCTGACAATGTATCGTTATCTCCAAACTGAATCTCAAATGTAGAAATTGTATCATTTTCATTAACAATTGGAACAATTCCAAGTTCAAACAGAGCTTCAAAGGTATTCTGTGCATTTTTCCTTGATACATTATCAGTAATTGTATTCTTAGTCATCAGGACCTGACCGGCCTCCTGATTATACTCCCTGAAAATGTTCTGATAAATGCTAACAAGTCTTGCCTGGCCAATTGAGGCAAGTGCCTGCTTTACAGAATTAGAATCCTCATTAATATCAGAGTCAAATGATTCCTTTCCAACTGCAATTGCTCCAGAACTTACTAAGCATACATCTATTCCTCTGTTTCTAAGGTCAACAATTTCCCTTATTAATTTCTCGATTTTGAGGTAATCTATCCTTTTCGACGATTCATGAAGCAAGGAATTAGAACCTATCTTAATTACTACTCTTTTCTTGTCTTATAAATCTACTTCTTGTAACATGTTCTTCCCTTTGTTATTATATCTATTGTGTATATATGAATATACACTAATACACAAACTTCCAAAGTAATAATTTACCATATTTTGATATAAATTACAATGTGATAACCTGCGGGAGGACATATTATATAATGATTAAGAATCGAATTAAACACACATTAAGTATTATAGTATTATGCGCTATGGTAGCCACATTATGTTCCTGTAGCCTGCCAGCGAAAAATGATAAGGGATATACAAAAAACGGTTTCTACCTGGATACCATTATTACAATTACATTATATTGTGATGATGCTAAGGAGCAGATAAATAATTGCTTTAAGATTGCTGAGAAATACGACAATTTGCTTAGTAGAACCAAGGAAAATTCTGATGTGAGCAGGATTAATAATGCTCATACTGAATTTGTTGCTGTAGATAATGATACTGTAGATATTATTAAGCAGGGAATATATTATGGCGACTTATCTAATGGTGCATTTGATATTACTATTGGTCGATTAACAAGTTTATGGGATATTCAGAATAGAACCATTCCGCCAACAGAGACTGAGATTAATGATGCACTTGGATTTACATATAAAAATATTGAAATTAATGGTAACAATGTAAGGCTTTTATCTGATAAAGAGATGTTAGACCTTGGTGGTATTGCAAAGGGTTTTATTGCTGATAAAATTAGAGAATACCTCTTATCACAAGGGATTAACGAAGGTGTAATAAATCTTGGTGGAAATGTGGTTTGTCTAGATAAGAAAAATGGAAAAACTGAGTATAATATAGGAATTCAAAAACCATTTGACGAATCAGGTCAACCATTATGCTCTGTTAGTGTATATAATAAATCAATCGTTACATCTGGAGATTATCAGAGATATTTTGAA